>JBKHWK010000006.1:0-42891 GCA_046566625.1 Gammaproteobacteria bacterium | reverse complement strand
TCCCAAGGCGCTGGTCGATTCCGAGCGCATCCTCACCCAGTTGCGGCTGGAAGGTTACGAAGTCGCGCCCAGCTACGACGGCGCCGACGTGGTGGTGGTGAACACCTGTGGTTTTCTCGATAGCGCCAAGCAGGAATCCCTGGAGGCGATCGGCGAGGCGCTGGCTGAAAACGGCCGCGTGATCGTCACCGGCTGCATGGGCGGCGACGAGGCCGCGATCCGCGCTGTACATCCCGACGTGCTCGCGGTCAGCGGACCCCAGCAGTACGAGCAAGTGGTGGCGGCGGTGCGCGCCTGGGCGCCGGCGCCGGCGGCGCACGATCCGTATCTCGATCTGGTGCCGCCCCAGGGCATCAAGCTGACGCCGCGTCACTACGCCTACCTGAAGATTGCCGAGGGCTGTAACCACGCCTGCACCTTCTGCATCATCCCCGATCTGCGCGGCCGCCTGGTCAGCCGCCCGGTGGGTGAGGTGCTGGACGAGGCCGAGCGGCTGGTCGCCGCCGGCGTGCGCGAGCTGCTGGTGATCTCCCAGGACACCAGCGCCTACGGCGTCGACCTCAAGTACCGCACCGGCTTCTGGCAGGGTCGGCCGGTGAAAACCAACATGCTGGAGCTGTGCCGGGCGCTGGGCGAACTGGGGGTGTGGGTGCGCCTGCACTATGTCTACCCCTATCCCCATGTGGATGCGGTGATTCCGCTGCTGGCGGAGGGGCGCATCCTGCCCTACCTCGATATTCCCTTTCAGCACGCGAGTCCTGCTGTGCTCAAGGCCATGAAGCGGCCGGCGCATCAGGAAAAGACCCTCGACCGCATCCGCGACTGGCGCGCCCAGTGTCCCGACCTGGTGCTGCGCAGCACCTTCATCGTCGGATTTCCCGGCGAAACGGAAGCAGATTTTCAACTCCTGCTCGACTGGCTCGGCGAAGCGCAACTCGACCGTGTCGGCTGTTTCCAGTACGAGGCGGTGGCCGGCGCCCGCGCCAACGCATTGCCGGGCGCGGTACCGGAAGAGGTCAAGCGCGAGCGCTGGGAACGGCTGATGGCGGCCCAGCAGGAAATCAGTGCGGCGCGCCTCCAGGCCAAGGTCGGCCGCACCCTTGAGGTGCTGGTCGATGAAGTGACAGAGGAAGGCGCCATCGGCCGGTCCCGTGGCGACGCGCCGGAGATCGACGGCCACGTCTACATCGATCCGGAACCTGAGGGCGTCGTGCTGCGCCCCGGTGATCTGGTGCAGGTGCTGATCGAGGAAGCCGACGACTATGACCTCTATGGTCAGCTGGCGGCGGATGCCGACTGATCGTTAGCCGATAATCCGTCCGGCGGCCTGCACCCGCTCTGCGCCCGCCCGCTCCCTGCGGGCCGGTGACGCGACCCTTTGCAAAGGGCCGCCCAGGTTGTCGCAAGCATTTTTTCAGCATTTTCCCGCGTCCGCTCCGCGCGTCAGGTTGACACTGCCGGGTGCTTGTATTGTCATGGGCGCCGCACTGGCAAGCCCGATAACTATCTCGATAACTATCCCTATAACTACAGGCCGGCGCGTGCGGCCGAGGCCGGGAAAGCCGTAATGCGACGCTGGCCACACCGGGTTTTGCCGGTGTGGCGGGGCCGGTCGCTGCGCTTCCCGCGGCCAGTCTTCATAAGCACTGGACGATATTTCATGGCTTTCCTGGTCAATATCGACAACGGCAGCTCCTTCGCGGATGCCATCGCCACCGACGGCGAGCCTATGCTGCACGTCGAGTCGCCGACCACGCCCCACGACCTGTTGCCGTGTTTCATTGCGGTACTGGAGCGCTTGGCGCGGGAGTCCTGCGGCGAAACCGCTCGCGCCCGGC
This sequence comes from Gammaproteobacteria bacterium, assembly GCA_046566625.1. Taxonomy (GTDB): domain Bacteria; phylum Pseudomonadota; class Gammaproteobacteria; order Pseudomonadales; family Porticoccaceae; genus JAGPUQ01. The sequence continues at coordinate 41,053 of JBKHWK010000006.1, read as the reverse complement.
AATGGAGGTATCCATGATTCACACCAGCCAGACCTCCCAGTTCATGTTTCGCAGTGCCCTGTGGCGGTATGCGGCGAAGACTGCGCTGGTCGTCGGCGGACGTTCCTACACCTATCGCGAACTGGACAGCCTTTCCAGCACCCTCGCCGCGGGCCTCGCCGAGCGCGGGATCGCGCGTGGTGATCGCCTCGCCATCTTGTTGCGCAACAGTGCCGAATTTGTGATCACGGAGCTCGCCATTTTCAAGCTGGGCGCCGTGAAGGTGCCGCTCAACGAACTGCTCAGCCAGAGCGACGTGAGCTACATGATCGGCCACTCGGGTGCCAAGGCCCTGGTGCTGCACAGTTCACTGGCCGACAAGCTGGATGGCGTCGCGCTGGCGGCCACCGGCTTACGCAACCTCATCGAAGTCGATGATCTGGGCCGCGGCACCGGCGCGGGCCGCGATGCCTGGAATGCACTCTTTGCCGGAGGGGCGCGCACGTTCGAGTGGCGGGAAGTACAGCCCCAGGATCCCGCATTCATTCTCTATACCGGCGGCACCACCGGACGCTCCAAGGGCGTTTTGCATACCCACCGCAGCATGATGATCAACGGCCTCACGCATCTGGTAAACGGCGAAATCGGCGAGACCGAACAGATGTTGCTGACCAGTCCGCTGCCCCATGCAGCGGGATTTTTTCTCCAGGCCGGGCTCCTGGCCGGCGCCTGTGTCCATGTGCACGACAAGTTCGATGCGGAACGGGTGATCGCGACCGTCATTAACGAAAAAATCACCTGGACCTTCATGGTGCCGACCATGATCTACCGGGTGCTGGATGCCTATGATCCGGCGCGTCACGATCTGGGCTCGCTGCGCACTCTGGTGTACGGCGCCGCGCCCATTACCCGGGTGCGATTGCAGGAGGTGCTCGCCAAGCTGGGCCCGGTGTTGTTGCAGCTGTTCGGGCAGACGGAAGTGCCGGATTTCGCGACCAAACTGTCCAAGGCGGATCACCTGGACGAGCGTTTTCTGGGCTCCTGCGGCCAACCGGTGATTACCGCCGAGGTGTGCATCGGCGATCCCGTGGGCAGACCGCTGCCCTTTGGCGAGGTCGGCGAGATCATGGTGCGTTCGCCCTATACCCTGGAGAGCTATTACGACGATCCGCAGAAAACCGCCGAGGTTTATGTTGGCGAATGGATCAGGACCGGTGACGTGGGCTATCTGATCGACACCGGCCATGTCTTCATCGTCGATCGCTCCAAGGACATGATCATCACCGGCGGTATGAATGTGTATTCGTCCGAGGTGGAGAACGCGGTGCAGGAATATCCCGGCGTGCGCCAGGTGATGGTGATCGGGATTCCCCACGAGGATTGGGGCGAAGCGGTGTGCGCGGCGGTGATTCCGACCGGCCCGGAGTTCGACGCCGACGACCTGATCGCGTTCTGCAAGCAGCGGCTGGCTGCCTACAAGGTGCCCAAGGTCGTCGAGGTGGTGGCGGATATTCCGCTCACCGCCTACGGCAAGCCAGACAAGAAAACGCTGCGCGCCAAGTACTGGGGTGCCCAGACCCGCCAGGTCAATTGATGCGGCGGGTTTGTTTCCGGTTCAATGCGCTACATTCAACCCGACAACAATTTCAATCCAACAACAATCCGGAGAACCAGTGATGGGACGAGTTCAGGGAAAAGTCTGTTTGATTACCGGCGGTACCGCCGGGATCGGCTACGCCAGTGCCGAGCTGTTCGGGCGCGAAGGCGGCAAGGTGGTGATCACTGACATTCGCCCCAAGGAAGGCGAAGCGGCGGCACAGAAGCTGCGCGATCAGGGCTATGACGCGCGCTTCATCGAGCAGGATGTAACGTCCGAAAAGCGCTGGCCCGAAGTGGTCGCCGAGGCGGTGCGCCACTATGGCCGCCTCGATGTGCTGGTCAACAACGCCGGCGTCGGCGTCGAAACCGATCTGGAAAACAGCGATCTCGCCCACTGGCGCTTCGTCAACGGCGTCAATATGGAAGCGGTGTTCATGGGCACCCAGCACGCGATTCGGCAGATGAAGCTCAATGGCGGCGGCAGCATCATCAATATCTCGTCCATCGAGGGATTGGTGGGCGACCCCAGATTTGCGGCCTACAACGCCAGCAAGGGCGGGGTGCGGCTGTTCACCAAATCCGCGGCCCTCTACTGTGCCGAGAAAAAGTACAACATCCGCGTCAATTCGGTGCATCCGGGTTTCACCAAGACGCCCATGGTGGACAGCGCGATCGATATGTTCTCGCCTGCGGATGCTGAGCGTATCAATCGCGAGATCGTGGTGGGCTATATGGCCGAGCCCATCGACCAGGCTTACGGCATCCTGTTTCTGGCGTCCGATGAGTCCCGCTACATGACCGGTTCCGAGCTGGTCATCGACGGCGGCTTCACTGCGCACTGATGGCGCACTGATGGCGCACTGACGAGGAGATGGTCATGGGGAGAATTCAGGGCAAGGTCTGTCTGATCACGGGCGGCACTGCCGGCATCGGCTACGCCAGCGCCGAGCTGTTCGGCCGCGAAGGCGGCAAGGTGGTGATTACCGACATTCGTGCCAAGGAAGGGGAAGCGGCGGCGCAGAAGCTGCGCGACCAGGGTTATGACGCGCGCTTTATCGAGCAGGACGTCACCTCCGAGACGCGCTGGCGCGAAGTCGTCGCCGAGGTGGTACGTCACCATGGCCGGCTCGATGTGCTGGTCAACAACGCCGGTGTGGGCGCCGGCACCGATCTCGAAAACAGCGACCTCGCCCACTGGCGTTTTGTGCACGCGGTGAATCTGGAAGCGGTGTTCATGGGCACCCAGAATGCGATTCGCCAGATGAAGCACAACGGCGGTGGCAGTATCGTGAACATCTCGTCTATTGAAGGCATCATCGGCGATCCGCGTTCCGCGGCTTACAACGCCAGCAAGGGTGGGGTGCGGCTGTTCACCAAATCGGCGGCACTCTACTGCGCCGAGAAGAAGTACAACATTCGGGTCAATTCGGTGCATCCCGGGTTTACCAAGACGCCCATGGCGGAAAGTGTCGGGGATGTATTTGGTCCCGCCGATCTGGCACGAATCCAGCACGAGATCGTCATTGGCCACATGGCTGAGCCCATCGATCAGGCGTACGGAATTCTGTATCTCGCCTCCGACGAGTCCCGCTACGTCACGGGTACGGAGCTGATTATCGACGGCGGCTTTACCGCACACTGAGCTTTGGCCCGGTGGGCCGAGGCAAGCCAGTCTGGCGGTGTGTGTCGCAACAGGGAGGAAGGATAATGCGAACTGTGCTCGTTCTGAATGCCAAGGGTGGATGTGGCAAAACCACCCTGGCCACCAATCTGGCCGGCTATCACGCCAGCAAGGGCAGGCGCGTGGTGCTGGCCGATTTCGATCCCCAGGGCTGCAGCATGGACTGGCTGGCGGTGCGCCCCGCGGATCGTCCCGGGATTGAGGGCATCGCCGCCTGGCGCGATGGACTGCGGGTACCCCGTGACACCGACTGGCTGATCATGGACAGTCCGGCGGCAACCCATGGCCGCGAGCTGGCTGAGCTGGTACGGCGGGCCGACAGCGTGCTGATGCCCTTGCTGCCTTCGCCCATCGATATCCGTGCGGCGAATCACTTCATCGGTGAGTTGAATACGGTGCGCAAGCTGGTCAATGGCGACGTGCGGCTGGCGACGGTGGCCAATCGGTTGCGGGAGCAATCCGTGGCGGCGGCGGGTCTGGAAAGCTACCTGCAGGACTTCAGCTTGCCCAGCGGCAAGCCGTTTCCATTCCTCGCGGCGTTGCGCGCCAGCCAGAACTATATTCAGGCCGCCGAGCGGGGCCTGTCGATCTTCGAGTTTGCTCCCGCCAAAACCCTGCCGGACCGGGAGCAATGGCTGCGTATCCTGCGCTGGTTGAGCCGGTCCGCACGTGCGAGTACGCGCGCAAAATCGGCCTGAACCCGTGCGACGCCGCACCGGCGTCGCGGGATTCCAAGTGGTGACCTGGCGTCAGCTGGCGGTAGCCCCGCCATCGACCACAATCTCCGCGCCGGTAACCCAGGGCGACTGATCGCTGGCCAGGAACAGGGCCGCCTTGGCAATATCGGACGGGGTGCCCTTCATGCCCAGCGGCGTACCGCGCTCGAACGCCTGCTGCACGGTGGCGGCGTCCTTGCCGAGACCTGCCGCCACAAACCCTTTCAGTACCGCATTGCCCATGTCGGTCGGAATCAGGCCGGGATGGATGGAATTCACCCGGATGCCGTAGTTGAGAAATCCGAATTCGACGGCGGCGGCCTTGGTCAGCAGTTTGACCGCGCCCTTGCTGCCGCAGTAGGCGCTGAGGCCCGAGAAGCCTCGCAACCCCGCTACCGACGACAGATTGATGATGGCGCCGCCGCGACCCGCTGGTCCACCCGGCTTCATGGCCTTGCAGGCGGCTTTCAGACCCAGAAAAACCCCGGTCACATTGATATCCAGGATGCGCTGGAAATCCTTCAGTTCGGTGTTTTCGACCAGGGCACAGATCTCGATGCCGGCATTGTTGACCACGATATCCAGGCCGCCCAGTTGCCGCACTGTTTCGGCGACGGCGCTCTCCCAGTCGGCTTCGCGGGTCACGTCCTGGCGGATAAAGGCTGCCCGCCCGCCGCTGGCCTGGATAGCGGCGGCAGTTTGGCGCCCCTGATCCTCAAGGATGTCCGCGATCATGACCGCAGCTCCGGCACGGGAAAAAGTGGCGGCGATTTCGGCGCCGAGCCCGCGCGCCGCGCCGGTAATCAACGCGACCTTGTCGGCCAGGGAAATTTCAATGCTTTGATTTGCCATGGGTGTCCTCCCGGACTGGGTGTGTTGGCTCGGAACGGGTGCTCCGGCGGATGATCAGGACCGCTTCATTCGCGGCGGCTGCGTTCCCGGTACTCGGACGCCGAGCAGCCACACCAGCGTTTGAAGGCGCGGCGAAAGCTGGTGGTGTCCTGATACCCCAATTCCATCGCGATGGCGTCGATGGACTGGTCGGAATTACGCAGTGAGTCAATCGCCATCTGCTTGTGGATGCTTTCGCGCAGATCGCGGTAGGTGGTGCCTTCCGTTTGTAGATGGCGGATCAGGGTGCGCGACGAGAGACTGAACGCTTTGGCCATGTCCTTGAGCGTCGGCATCGCGGCGGGATTTTTGCGCAATTCCGCCAGGATATGTTGGGCGGTGATGTTGTTGGAGCGCAACTCATGCATCTGATGCTGGAGCTGTTCTTCTGCCATGCGGTGGATGCGGGCATCTGCCGAGACGCAGCGCACTGTCTGGAGGGATGCCGGCAGAATCATCAGATGGCGATCGCCGTCGAACTCGGTCTTGCCCGAAAAATACAGATCGTACTGATCCACATAGGGCGGTGGGGGGTACCCGAAGATAATCCGGCTGTCGGTGAGTGGCTGGCCGCTGACGAATTCGAGGGCGTTTTGCAGCGTCAGCATTAGTGCCTCGACGACGATCACCTTGATTTCAGGGCTGGCGAACGCCTCCTTGAGCTCCAGGACGATTCGGTCCCCCTCGTAGAACATGGCCATGTCGCAGAAGGTTACGGTCGTCTGGTAGTACCTGGCGATGTCTTTGATCGCCTGACCTACGGTTTCGGCGGAGATGACCGCCATGCCGATAGTGCCGTGCTTGGAGACATGGAGCTTGGAGCCCAGCGATAGCCCCGCGGTAGGCAGGTCAAGAGCCGCCATGACCGCGAACACGGCTTGCGCCAGATCCGCGAACGGGACCGGTGCACTCGAGTCTTCGAGCAGCGACTGAGGCAGGCCATGGCGCTCGAAGATAGCGCGTACCTCGGGCCCCCCTCCCAGGGTGTGAAATACCATGTTGGCATAGCTGGCATTGACGAAGCGGCTGTCCGGCGTCGGTGGTTGTGCCGCGACCGCCAGCTTGTCGGGGGGGCGCATGGAGCCGTGTGGTTCTGTCATGTTATCTCTCTGACCACGGCCCCGCAGCGGGCCACCTCGAATGCGAATACCAAGGAGTCAGCGTCTGCGGGGCGGCTTCGCGATGGAATGTGTGCTTAGCCGGCGATTTTCGCACGCCTGCGGCAAGCGGGCAAAGGCACTCTGCATGGGGCCGCCGACGGAGCCATCTCGAATGTTTTCCGGCGGGTGTGCCGCCCCAGATGCAGGCCGGACCCGGCAGCCAGTGTCACTTTCTGCCCCATCCCTGTCACCTATAGCCCTGTATCAGTGTGGGGCGGCTTGCCTATAGTTCACTCCACAAAATAACGTATGCTCATGAAGAGTGCTCCTGCGCTTCATGATGTAGCTTGGGCCAGCAATCTTCGTCGCGCTGTCCGCGGAGTTGTGTCCACTGACCAACGGGCTCGCCCGCCAGATATGGGGCGCATACGGTTAACCTAATTACTGACTGACATCATTATAAGGGGTACTTGATATGGCACAGACACACGCTATGAACGACTTGGCTGTCGGCTCCGGCGAGAGCTTTGGCAGCAAGGTTGCCGGACACTTCCGGCGGAACCGCCTTGCCTGGGGCTTTGGTTCATTGGTGGTGGCGATCGGTACCGGGTTGCGTCTTTATCTGGGCATGATGGCGTTTTCGACGGGGACTGACTTTTACGCCCCGGAATTCCACGACTATTGGATGCCACTGCTGTACGGCGAAATCATCGCGCTGGGCCTGTTTACCGTTGGCCTGTCCGTTTATCTGTGGATGACGCGCGAGACAGACGCCAGCAAGATTGGCCCCGAGCTTGAGTTAAGCCGTTACTGGAAGCTGCTTGGCGTGTTTACCGTCATGGGGTTGTGGGCTGCCATGGTAGCGATCACCTCGGTGGAATCCGACGCGGCTTGGCATCAGGTGACGATCCGGGATACCGATTTCACCCCGACCCACATCATCATTTTCTACTTCTCGCTGCCTTTCCTGACCGCGATGCTGGTTCCGACGTTCATCTGGGCGCACACCCGTCTGCCGGCCTACATGAACAAAGTGTCGCTGCCGTTCCTGGCAGTGGTTGTCGGTATTCTCATGATCATGCCGAACTATGGGTTCAATGAGTGGGGCCATACGTTCTTCTATGCAGAGGAACTGTTTGCGGCTCCGATCCATTGGGGCTTTGTCTTGCTGGGCTGGTCGCTGTTCTTCCTTGTACCGCTGGTAGTGCAGCTCTTTACCTACATGGGCCGTTCCATCGCACAAGTGACTGCCCTCAAGAGTGGCCAGGTGAGTTGATCTCTCTCTATCAAGCACCATCTTTTTGTCGAGAGATCTTGGCGTACTAAAGTGGTAATCCCCGAGTCCCCGCAAGCATACTTGCGGGGACTCTTTTTCTGCGGACAGCCGCTGCACGCCCTCAACCCATTGCCATTTCAAAAACGCGAGGTGTCGCCCAGATGAACGAAGTGCAATCAGAAGAGTTGCGGGCCAAGGAAGTAAAAGAAGCCAGAGCGCAGATTCTCGACATGGAGTCGCTTAACAATCCGGCCGCCATGAAGCTATATCGTCGGCTCGACGGAATTCTGATTTTGGTGTTGTTTACTTTTCTTACCCTGGGAATCCAGATCCAATTCACCCTGACGGCGGGGGATTGGAATTACTGGGTAGATTGGAAAGATCGCCGATGGTGGCCTCTCGTGACGCCGCTTACCCTGTTGGTGCCGATAGGAGCCTTCACCTACGGCATATGGCAGCGGGTACGCCTGCCCATCATGGCGACCGCCTTGACTACACTGTTGTGCCTGGTGGGCTGGGGCAGTCACTATCTGAATTTCCATCACTTTACCTATTTTCCGCTAACCTTTGTCTTTCCGGCGACCTACATAGCAGTTGGCATTCTGCTCGATTGTTCACTGGTAATGACGCGTAGTCTCGTCGTTTCGGCAATCATCGGTGGCGGCTTGTTCGGCGCCCTGGTGTATCCATTGAACTGGCCCCTGATCGCGGCATACAGAACGGCCGTGGAGTTCAATGGCACGCTGCTGTCACTGGCCGATTTGATGGGATACGAATATATCCGCACTACTACGCCCGAATACCTGCGAATTATCGAGAGTTCCACTCTGCGCACTTTCGGCGGGTCGGTCGTACCGCTGACGGCCGTGTTTGCCGGTTTTATCAGTATCGTTGTCTATGCCATCTTTCTGTGGGCAGGTTCTTATGTGAATAAGCTGGTGACTTTTGCCAAGCGTATCATGTGAGAAAAATCAACCTACATTTAAATAAGCAATTGATCGAAATTGAGGGGAATCAGGCGTGGGCGCTAAAAAACAGACTGTGATGGCTCCAAGAAAAATCGGTTCGAGATTGAGGCTTCCGGCGATCGTATTGTCGGCGCTGGTACTGTTTTCCGGCTCGGCGCTGGTACTGTTCTCCGGCGAAGTTGTGGCACACGGTGAGCGCGCTCAATTGGCGAGCATGCGGATGAGGACGGTGCACTGGTTTGACACTCAGGTCACTCCCCTCAAGGCCAAGGTGGGCGAAACCGTTACCCTCACGGGCAAGTTCATCCCGTCCATGCATTGGCCGGAAACCCTGCCCAGTATTGCCGACACCGCTTTTCTCAATGTCGGCGTCCCCGGCCCGACCTTCCTCAGGGTGCACTCGGAAGTAAACGGCGTGCCCATGATGCGGTCCACAGCGTTCCCATTGGGCAAAGTGTACGAATACAAGGTTGTCATGCGCGCGCGAATCCCGGGCCGCTATCATGTCCATCCGTTGATCAATGTGTTGGATGCGGGTTCCCTGGTTGGCAAAGGGACCTGGCTTGAGATTGATGAGGCCGACACGGATGCCCCCTTTGTCAACGAGGCAACACTGCTTACTGGCGAAACTGTTGACCTCGAGACCTTTGGGTTGAGTGGTGTGATCGGTTGGCACCTGGTTTGGATTGCCATGGGTGTCGCATACTTGCTGTTCTGGTTGATCCGGAAGGAACTTTTTATCCCGAGATTCATGCGCATCCGGGCGCTTGGCACCGACCGGGCAAATGAACTTCTGACCAGAAGAGACTTTGTTGGTTCGGCCATATTCTTCACGCTGACATTAACGATCATCCTCACGGGATATCTGTGGGCGGAATGGAAATACCCGCTCACCATTCCACTGCAGACGGGTAAAGTTCCCGTAGAAGGCATAGAGGTGCCGAGGGGCGATCTCAAGATCGAAGTGGAGAACGCTTCGTACAAGCTCGAGGGCAGAAGTCTGACCATCAATGCCAAGATGACCAATAATGGCGAGCGACCGTTGCGGATTGATGAGTTTCTTACGGCCAACATCCGTTTTGTAAACCCAAAGGTCGCCGAGGGTAAAATTGTCGAAGGCGAGGAAATGGTGGCGCGCGATGGCCTCACGGTTTCGGTTGATACCATCAATCCTGGAGAGACGAAGGATGTTGTCATCGTGGCATCCGATACGCTCTGGGAGCAATATCGCATGACCGGTCTGATCGACGATCCTGACAGTCGTTTTGCGGGGCTATTGTTTTACAACGACGATCAAGGGAAACGTTACTATCAGGAACTGGGCGGCTCAATTCTCCCCAGCTTCTTTTGACGGTGGTTTGCGACGCGAGTGCCGGTTATCTCATGATTCGAACAAAAAGAAATCGTACAGATCCGGGCGGCTTGCAATCAGCGCTTGGCCTGTGGCTAGGGGTGAGCTTGCTCTTCGCGTCGGCTACCGCGTTAGGCCACGGTGGTGTCTCCATGGAAGATGACGTGTGCTTGATAAAGATCGGGCCATACACGGCGCACTTTACCGGCTATCTTCCGCAGGAGCGTGCTTCGCAGGAGTTCTGTGAAGATATTCCAGTTGCCACCAAGGCGATTTTTGTAATCGATTTCATTAGTGACGAACTGCGCGTTATGGACATCGATTTTCGGATTGTCCGCGACGTCAAAAATATCGGTCCCAAGGCGGTTTACGAGGATTTGGGAGGGCCGGAAGCGGTAGAAAAAGCCACAGTTTTCTACGAAGGGCCGAAATCCTATAGGGGAGGCACGATAAGCGTCCGGTATCCGTTCGTGGAAAATGGTGGCTATGTGGGTATTATCGAAGCTCGCCACCAAGCTACCGGGTTGAGTTACCGCTCGGTGTTTCCTTTCTCCGTTGGGGGCGGGAATTATTCCAAATACGTTGTTTACTATCTGGTGTTGTTCGCGTTTTGCGGCGTGTTTATTTGGGGCTCTGGCCGTAGCAATATCTTCAAACCGAAACCAAAGGCGGGTTAGTTTTTCAGGTAGGCAGGCTGGCGCAGGGGCAGAGTTAACTCTTTGCTCTAGCAGCGTGTTGAAAAACTGCTGCGGCAGCCATCTGCTTCGTTGCGCGGTGCTCGCTTCCTCGCCTATCTATTTGATATGTCTTGGTCGCTGCGCGCCGTGCGCCTCGCAGCTGGCCGCCTCGCGACGTTTTTCAACAAGCTGCTAGCGAAGGCGCACTGTTCTGGCGAAAGTACGTCTGGCGAAAGTGCGCTCCTATGCGTCGCAAGCGTAAAAGTAATAAAAATCCTGGCGCTTGCCGGGCTGCCCGTACAGTTTCACACTCAATGCAGCTTCAGGCTGCTCGCGCCCGTTCGGAAAAGCGCCGCTTGCGGCGGTAGGGGAAGACGTCCACGATCTTGCCACCGCGGATTTCCGCCTGGATAGCCTGCCAGAATCCCGGCGTGTAGATGTCGCTGTGAAGTTCCTCGAAGAATTTTCGCGCCAGCGGATTGCCAGAAAAGAATAGCCTGAACTCCTCTGGAAAGATGTCATTGGGGCCAACTGTGTACCAGGTCGTTGCCGACAAGGCCTGCTCCTCGTTCTGGGGTTCGGGCAGGCGGCGGAAGTTGCAGTCGGTCAAATAACAGATTTCGTCGTAATCGTAGAACACCACGCGACCATGGCGGGTGACGCCGAAATTTTTCAGCAGCATATCGCCGGGGAAAATGTTAGCTGCCGCGAGCTGTTTGATGGCGTTGCCGTATTCGTCGATAACACCGCGGGTTTCCGCTTCATCGGCGGTTTTGAGATAAAGGTTGAGCGGTGTCATGCGCCGCTCGGTGTAGAGGTGGCGGATGATCAGCCGGTCGCCGGCAATGTGGAGCAGCGATGGCGCTGTGGCTTGCAACTCTTCCAGCAGCGCGGGGGAAAACCGGTGCAGCGGAAAGCTCAGGTTGTGAAATTCCTGGGTGTCGGCCATGCGGCCGATGCGGTCGTGGCGCGACACCAGACGATACTTTTCCCGCACGACTTCGCGGGTGACATCCTTGGGATAGTCGAAACGGTCCTTGATCACCTTGAACACGATGTCGTAGGACGGGAGCGTGAAGACGGTCATCACCATGCCCTTGATACCGGGGGCGGTGACGAACTGGTCCTGCGAGGTTTTCAGGTGCTGCACGAACTCCCGGTAGAACTCGGTCTTGGCGTGTTTGGTAAAGCCCAGGCTGGTATAGATTTCGTAATCGCCCTTGTGGGGCAGCAGCTGCTTGAGAAAATGCAGATACTGATAGGGCAGGGGCGCATCGACCATGAAATGGGCGCGGGCGAAGCTGAAAATCACACTCATTTCGGCGCGGTTGAAAATCGCGGCGTCGATCAGTAGTCCGCCTGCCTCGTTGTTGAGTACCGCCAGTACCAGCGGCAGCGAACGGTAGCCGTCGATGATGCGGCCGACCAGATAGGCTGCCTTGCCGCGGTAGAACACGGATTCCAGCAGGTCGAACTTCAGCTGGTGAAACTTGCTGCCGATCTCGGGTTCGGCTTCCTCGATAAAGGCCGCGGCGATGGCGTCGGTGTCCCGGTCGAGGTTTTCCCAAGGCACCGAGAACTCGGCATCAAGCAGGATCTGTCGGAACAGAGCGCGGGGCGATGCCTGATTTTCGTAGCGAACGTAAATGCTGTATTCGCTCCCGGGCAACTGCGTGAGCTGGGACGAAAACACATAGATCAGTTCGTCGTCGATCTTGTCGTGGTCGTTGATCAGACCGAACACGGAGTTGAAAAAGGTTTCAGCGATTTCGAAGTTCGGTGCGCCGGCCACCAGGCGGGTGTAGACATCCTTGGCTTGGCGCCAGAGCTCAAGCTGGGTGATATCCCGGTTGGTTACCGTGGCGAGCAGCTCAGCGGTCATCCGCACCTTGCTTTTATAGAGCTCGATCCGGCCCTGGTTGGCACTTTGTACCCCATGCCAGTCGGCTTTTTCGAAGCGCGCCTTGGCGCCCATGGTGATGTTCTGAAAATCGGCGAAATAGCTGTGAAAGCCGTTGTAGATGGTTTTCGCCATGCGCCGCGCGGTGCTGTTGCGCAACGGGCCCGACGTCGCTGCAGCTGACACGGCGCTGCGCATGCGCTCAGGACTCCAGTTGCCGGCGCAAGTCGAGCAGTCGCCTGGCGCCATCCTCTCGGCTGAGCGCTGCCACTGGTGCTGGCTCGGGCGGTGCCGGAATGCTCAGGTCTTCGCCGGCGAGGGCGCGGCGGCAGCAGTCGCGGTAGGCGCGTTGAAATTCCGGCCAGGTCACGCTTTCGGGCCGCGTCGCCAGGTCGTACCAACCCAGGGCGCGACCGGCGTGGTAGACCGCCGGGTGCGACCAGCGCTGGGCGTCTTTCGGGCGGGGTGCGTTGCAGGCTTCGCGGTATGCGTCGCGGGGGCGCGGCATGCCGCGCGCGGCCAACTGGTCCTCGCAGGCGCTGAGCATCTTGCGCAGAGTGGGAAGATATTCCTCTTGCTCGATCAGTGTGCGGGCGGCCGCGAGCACCGGTGCGGAGCCAATGTGGCGCAGGCTGTCCAGCCACAGTCGCTTGGCCTGGTCGAGCAATGTGGTATCAGCAAAGGCGCTGTAAAACTGGTTGTGGTAGTTGACGCGGAACAGCGCAAACGCCTGGTTGATGGCGTCGATCAGCCCCGGATCGGCGAGCGGCCGTTCAGCCGGCCCAACTGCGGTCGCTGAGTTCATCGACGAGGTCGCGAGATCGCGTGCTGCCTGTTCTGCCAGGTCCTTGCCGTGTTGCATGTCGGACTTCCGTCGTAGTGTTGCGTTGCGCCCATTGTCGTTTGACGTACTGCAAGAACTTGGTGTTCCAGGTGTTGAGGACGGCACCACTTTCCTGCCAGTAGAGGATGAATTCCGGAACCAGGCTGGCGCCGAAGCTCTGCCCGATGCCTGCCATGGCGAGCACGTCGTAGACCGCGGGATCGGGCCGCCAGTCGGGGACCATGGGTCGGGGCGTGGAGTCGTAGGCCAACGTAGTGGTGTAGCGCGCCCACTGGCGTCGCACATGCTGGACGAATTGGGAATTCCAAGTGTTCGACAGGGTACCGCGGTCGCGCCAGTAGAGGACGAACTCGGGCACGGCGTCTTCGATGAAATTGCGGTTGATGTCGGCACGGACCAGGATTTCCATGGCATCGACGCCGGGCTGCCAATCCGCCGTCATGGGCTGTTCCTGATCGCGGCGTGTCTGCACGGTTTCCTGTTCGCGCCAGCAGCGTAGTACCTGCTTGATGAATTTCGCACCCCAGCTGTGCCTTGGCTCGCCGCGTTCGCTCCAATAGGTTACGAATTCCGGCACCTGGTCGAGGGCGAACGCGCCGGGAATACCGTACTGGGCGAGTTGCGCCAGTAGATCGCGCTCCGGCTGCCAGTCGCCGCGAATCGGCAGCACGTTGGTGGCGGGCGGGGCGGCAGGGGCGGACCCGGCGCGCTGCTCGTTGAAGGCAAAGCGCCAGCGTCCGGTGGTGGACAGGGGCGCGCTGCCGATCAGCAGGATTCCCTGTTCGCGCAGTTTGGCGGTGAGATTCTGTAACTCTGCCTCGTTCCAGAAGGGCAGCAGCGCCAGCAGACTGGTCCCCGCAATCTCTACCCAGCGGAAGCCGTTGCGCTCTTCGGCCGGTTGGTGGCAGGCAATTTCCTTGAGGGTTTGCAGCAGGATGGCTTCGTGCAGCCCCAGTGTCACCGCCACGTGGGGGAAGAAAAGCAGCGGTTTTTCGGGGATCAGGGACATGCTGGACACTTTAGCAGATCGCTGTCGCGGACCGCGCCCCGACTGTCGGCAGATTTATGGACGTCCGCAGTGGCGCACGACAGGTTGGCGAAAAACGTCGCGAGTGGGTCGGATACGTGGCGCACGGAGCGTAGGGACCGAGACACATAAAGTCGATAGGCGAGGGCGCGAGCACCGTCCAAAGACGCAGACGGCCGCCACCGCAGTTTTTTGGCAACCTGCTAGGATGCCGGCATTCAGGGGAGATACAAGCGTGGCGAAGAGACTGGCGAGCGCCTACGTCTGCGGCGACTGCGGCGCCGAGTACACCAAGTGGCAGGGCCAGTGCGGCGATTGCGGCGCCTGGAACACACTCGCCGAAATCCGCCTCGCGGCGGTCACGGGCGGTGGCGCGACGCGTGGCTTCGCGGGCGCGGCAGACGGCACGATCGTGCGCCTCGCGGATGTCGAAGTGGCGGCGGAGCCGCGCCTGGCCACCGGCTTTGCGGAGCTGGATCTGGTGCTGGGTGGCGGTCTGGTGGCGGGCTCCTGCGTGCTCATGGGCGGCGAGCCTGGCGCCGGCAAAAGTACCCTGTTGCTCCAGGTCCTGTGCGAACTCGGCGCGCGGGTGCCGGCGCTCTACGTCACCGGGGAGGAGTCGCCCCAGCAGGTGGCGCTGCGGGCGCGGCGCCTGGGCCTGCCCCTGGATCAGGTCGAGATCATGGCGGAAACCGCCACCGAGACCATCTGCGCAACCGCGTTGCGCCGTGCGCCCCGGGTAATGGTGGTCGACTCGGTGCAGGTACTGCATTGCGCCGAACTCAGCGCCGCGCCCGGCACAGTGTCGCAGGTGCGCGAGAGCGCCGCGCAGCTGGTGCGGCTGGCCAAGCAGACCGGCATGGCGCTGTTCCTGGTCGGCCATGTCACCAAGGAAGGGGCGCTCGCCGGCCCCAAGGTGCTGGAGCACATGATCGACTGTTCGCTGATGCTGGAGGCGTCCGACGACAGCCGTTTTCGCACCCTGCGCAGCCACAAGAACCGCTTCGGCGCGGTCAACGAGCTCGGCGTCTTCGCGATGACCGACCGCGGGCTGCGCGAGGTCGCCAACCCCTCGGCGATCTTCCTGCAGCGTGGCGAGGAGACCGCCGCCGGCAGCGTGGTGATGGTGGTCTGGGAAGGCACCCGGCCGCTGCTGGTCGAAGTGCAGGCGCTGGTGGACGCGAGCGCGCTCGGCAATCCCCGGCGGGTGACGGTCGGGCTCGATGGCAACCGGCTGGCCATGCTGCTCGCCGTGCTGCACCGCCACGGCGGCCTGATGGTGGGGGACCAGGACGTGTTCGCCAACGTGGTGGGCGGCGTGCGGGTGCTGGAGACCGGCGCCGATCTCGCGGTGCTGTTCGCGGTGGTGTCGAGCTTTCGCGACCGCCCGCTGTCGCGGCAACTGGTGGCATTTGGTGAGATCGGACTGGCCGGCGAGATCCGTCCGGTGCCCGGCGGTCAGGAGCGGCTGCGGGAGGCGGCCAAGCACGGGTTTACCCGCGCGATCGTCCCGGCCGGCAATGCTCCCAAACAGGCACCGGCGGGCATGGAAGTGATCGGCGTACGCCACCTCGCCGAGGCGCTGGCCGCGCTCGACTGAGACGACTACACTCCCGCCCCGTTGTGGTGCCCGCGAGGGCCCCGAGGGAATTCGCCCGCAGCCCGGTGGCTGCGTCAATCGAAGCTGTCTCCGCAACTGTACCCGGCGAGCGCCGCCCGGATGCCACTGACCTCGGTCGGGAAGGCGGGCGAGCGCACTGACCCGGAAGCCAGGAGACCTGCCACAACCGCGTTGTCGTGTAACGGTCGGGGTAACCGTTACTGCGGGCCGTCGTGGTTCGCCGTGCAGCGCAGACGCACGGTTGCCGCGCCGGGCCACAATGTCTGTGGTGTCCGCTGCTGTGGCCGTGTCCGGCGGTTTATCTTGCGGAGCACGCTCATGTCAGTTCAATTCCATTTAAAACGTTTGTTGTCGGGTGCCCTGTCAGGCGCGCTCGCTGCACCCTTGTTCGTCGTCGCGACGGCAGGCGCGGCAATCCCGGTCGACGAAGAGCTGGTGGTCACCGCCACCCGCTCGCCCTACAGCGCAGATCATGTCGCAAGCACGGTGCGGGTGATCGACGCGGAGCAAATCCGCGCCAGTGGCGCTCACAATCTTTCCGACCTACTGCGCAACCTGGGCCCGGTTCAGGTGCAAGACAGCATGGGCGCCGGGCGCGACAGCCGGCTGGCCCTGCGCGGGTTCGCCAGCGCGCAGAATGTCCTGGTCCTGGTGGATGGCCGTTCCATCAATAACACGGATCTGGCGGGGCCCGACCTCACGGCGGTTGCGCTGAGCGATATTGAGCGCGTGGAAATTCTGGAAGGCGGTGCCGGCACGCTCTATGGCGATCAGGCGGTGGGCGGGGTGATCAATATCATCACGCGCAGCGGCGGACCCCGTCAGGGCAGAATCAGTGTCGGGCGCGGTAGCTACGCTGCCGAAAACTATGCCGGGAGTTATCAGGATCGGTTTGCGTCGGGCCTTTATTATCGGGTCGGTACCCAGATCGAGCGCAGCGACGCCTACCGGGATGGCGGTGCCATCAATTACGAAAACTACAGCGGGCGGGCGGGTTGGCGCCACGAGGATGGCGAGTTGTTCGTCGAGGCGCGCCAGAGTGACGACGAGTTTCGTCTGGCGGGTGCGTTATCTGCGGCACTGGTCGCGCAAGATCGCCGTCAGGCCGGGTCGAGCTTCAACGATTATGCCGCCGTCAACCGGGCGGTTCGGATCGGAGGCGAGCAGCGGCTGGGGGAATATCTGAAGCTGTTCGCGAGTTACGGCGACCGGGATGGCGACGTGATCATCAATTCGATGTCCAGCTTTGGCGCCGCCGTTACGGGCCAGCAGCGCCGGGTCAAGACGTTCGATCCACGTGTGGTGTTCACGGCGGACGGATTGCGGGCCACGCTGGGCATGGATGTCGAGCGGGTCGACTACGATTTCGCGCTGGATTTCGGCTTTGGTCCGAGCGGAACCGAACAGCGCCAGCGCAAACTCAGCGAATACTTGCATTTCATCTATACCCCGATCGAGCGTCTGGATCTGCAAGGGGGGTTGCGTCATGCCCGCCTGGATGCCGAAGTCGCACCCTTCGGTCTGGATTACGATCAGAGCATGGTCGTGCACACGGCCGGCCTCAACTGGCGCGGTGACCGCGGCCGTTATTACCTGAATCGCGATGAGACGTTTCGCTTTGCCCTGGCCGACGAAAACATCGATTTCATGGGCAATTTCAATCCGTTGAAGGTGCAGCGCGGGGTCGCCTGGGAGTTGGGCAGCGAGTGGAGCTGGGCTGTAGTCGATCTTCGCGCCGCGCTGTTTCAGCAGGATCTGAACCGCGAGATTGGTTTCGATCCGGGGCGCGGAGATTTTGGTGCCAACACCAATTTCGATGACACGCGCCGCCGCGGTGGCACCCTGGATGCGCGCTACCACGCGACCGATGCACTCGTGTTCGGCGGCATCTATACCTACGTCGATGCCCGCTTCGTCGCCGGGCCTTACGACGACAACCTAGTGCCCGATGTCGCCCGCCAGTTACTGAAACTCAACGCCAATTATCGCTTCGACCAGAGCCTCAACCTGTTTGGCGAGCTGGTTTATACCGGCCCCCGCAACCTTGATCTCGCCAACACTGCACAACAGGGCGGCTATACAGTGGCCAATCTGGCGGCGACCTGGACCCGGCAGGCCTGGACGCTGCAGGCCCGGCTGAACAACATCACCGACAAGCAGTACACTGAGTTCGCCAGTTTTTTCGGTACTCGGGCGCTGTATCCATCCCCCGAGCGGAATTTGATGCTGACGCTTTCGCGCGATTTCTGAACCGGACCAGCGCGTCAGGATCCACGGGATCCGGAACCACATGATGAGGAGTTAAGCCATGCCGTCCCCGACCACCCGGATTCTAGCTTTCGCTATCGTCATTGCTGCGCTGACCCGCCTGCTGCCGCATCCGCCGAATTTTTCACCGGTGATGGCGCTGGCGCTGTTCAGCGGCGCGGCGCTGCGAGACTGGCGGCTGGCCTTGCTGGTGCCGTTGGCGGCCATGCTGATGGCGGATCTGTGGCTGGGGTTTCACGCCACCATGGTGTTTGTCTATCTGGGCATGGCGTTGACGGTCGGGGCTGGACGCTGGCTCGGGGCGCGGCGCCGTCCCCGGCTGTTGCTGGCGGCGGGGATGGCGGGCGCGAGTCTGTTTTTTCTGGTGAGCAACGCTGGCGTCTGGTTGACCCAGGATCTCTATCCCGCCACCGGTGCGGGGCTGGCGGCCTGCTATCTCGCGGCACTGCCGTTTTTTCACCAGACCCTGCTCGCGACGCTGGTTTATGGCGCGCTGCTGTTCGGGATGGAGCACTGGCTCGCGGTCCGGTCGGACCGGCACACCGCGCTGGTCTGAGATTGAGATATTCGTCCAACGCCATGGCCCTCGCGTCGGCCATGGCGGTTAGTGGTGCGGGAGTCAGAGATCGTAACCGCGCTCGTCGTGCAGGGTGAGGTCGAGGCCTTCGGTCTCCTGGTCGCTGGTTACCCGCAAGCCCAGAGTCAGGTCCAGAGCCTTGAGCAGCACGAACGTAGCGATGGCGGTGAACGCACCTGTTGCGGCAATTCCGACCAGCTGGACACCCACCTGGCTACCCATTGTCATGCCCTCAGCGTAGCCCCTGCCGCTGAACACACCCAACTGATCGGATGCGAAGACGCCGACCAGCAGGGTGCCGAGTATCCCGCCCACGCCGTGGACCGGGAACACATCCAGCGAATCGTCCACTCGCAACACCTGCTTGAGCATTTGCGTGGCGAAATAACAGATCACACCGGCCGCGAGTCCGATCGCCAGTGCTGCGCCTGGACCTACATACCCCGATGCCGGCGTGATGGTCCCGAGTCCGGCTACCATGCCGGTCACGATGCCCAATACCGAGGGCTTGCCGTGGCGCAGCCACTCCATGCCCATCCAGGCGAGGGCGCCGCTGGCCGCCGAAATGTGGGTCACCAGGATCGCCATGCTGGCACTGCCGTTGGCGGCCAAGGCGGAGCCGCCATTGAACCCGAACCAGCCCACCCATAGCATTCCCGCGCCGGCAATGGTGAGGGTGAGGTTGTGGGGCGGCATACTATGGGTGCCGAAACCCTTGCGGGGGCCAAGCACCATCGCGGCAACCAGTGCGGCAACGCCTGCGGTAATGTGGACGACGGTACCGCCGGCGAAATCCAGCAGGCCCATTTGGGCGAGCCAGCCGCCGCCCCAGACCCAGTGACATACCGGAATATAAACAACCAGTAGCCAGGCCAGGCTGAAAATCAGCATGGCCGAGAAGCGCATGCGTTCGGCAAAGCCGCCGACGATCAGGGCCGGCGTGATGATGGCGAAGGTCATTTGAAACAGCGCGAAGAGCGATTCCGGGATGGTCCCCTTCACGGAATCCACGCCGATACCCTGGAACAGCGTCCGGTCCAGGCCGCCGATCCAGGCGTTGGCACTGCCGCCGTCGCCGAACGCGAGGCTGTAGCCGACCAACAGCCAAATGACCGAGGCACCGCAGGTGATGGCGAAGCATTGCATGGCCACCGAAAGCACATTTTTGGTGCGCACCAGGCCGCTGTAAAACAGCGACAGCCCGGGGATGGTCATGAACAGCACCAGCGCGGTGGCGGTCAGTATCCAGGCGGTGTCGGCGCTGTTCAGTGTATCGGCATATCCGGACGTCGGCAGTGCCAGCAGCGGGAGCGCGGCTGGCAGTAGAGCGGCGGTTCTTTGTAGGGCGGATGGCATAGGGGGTCTCACGGCAAGTGTGGTCTTAAAAGGTGCATCAAGGAGGGCAGAGAAGCAATATCGGCCCAAAACAGTGCTTTTGTGAAGCGAAAGCCATGGTTATTGCAGACATAGGCAAACACTGCGCCAATTAGGATGCGCTTATAGCCTGATCGCCTTATTCTGGTGCGTCATGGTGGCGTTGCGTCAGCCGATCAAAGACTCCTGTGCTAGCCGCTGAGTCTGGCATAAAGTAGCTTGAGCAATTCCGAGAAAGAACAACCTGATTTCCCGCGGGGAACCGGCAAGTTCACCCTGGACTGCATCAGCGAGTTACTTTTTTTGCGAGACTGGCCCGGCGCCTGTTAGTCTTCCACGAATCCCCGCGCCGAGCATGATTGGAGCCTAGACATGGATATGCGGAAATCCCTCGCCGAAGAACTGGCTGCCCTCCAGGAGGAGCTTGCGCGCGCCAGCGCAGCAGATCCGGATCTGCTGACGCTTGTGAGCCATGTGGTCCACGATGTAACCACTCTGACCGCCGAAAAAACCCTGGCCGCCGAAAAGTCCCTGAGCACGGGGCGGGGAACGCTGCGCGCGCGCCTCGAGGCCCAGGTGGCGGTATTCGAGACAGATCACCCGAGTATCGCTGCTGCCCTGCGGCGGGTCGTCGATGCGCTCGCCGACCTGGGTATGTGATTCGGCAGCGCGCGTCGTGCTTCGACGACTGCGGGAGATCACCTGGATGCCGCGCGGCAAGGCGCTGCTGGGTGTCCTCGTGCTGTTCACCGCCGGTTGTGCAACGCCACAGCCGCGGAACGATCAGGAGAGTTGGTTCTGCGAGCGGACACCGGATGGCAGCGACTGGACCTGCAGCCAGCAGCGTCAACGGAACAGCGTGCCGGCGGCGGCGACTCAAAAGACCGGCCCCGCGGACGTGGCGGCTTCGCGTGAGGTCGCGGCCAGCGTCGCGACTGGAAGCGCGACCGTTGCCAATGACCCGTCCGGCGTGACCGAGCAGACTCCCCAGGCCAAGGCTCAGCTTGCGCTCCAGCAGCGCGAGAGCAGCGCAAACCGATGGAATGCGGCTTTGCCGGCGCTGTCCGCTGGTGTTGTGGAGGTCCCACCGGTATCCCAGTCGAAACCCGCAGATCGGCAACCCCGGAAACCGCCACCTGAGCCGGAGCCGGTCTTCGCGCGTTGGGAGAAGGCGGTGGCGGACACGGACGCCAAAGCGATATCGGAACCGCGGGCTGAAGAAGTCCACGAGCAGCTCCCGCAGTCCGCAGCAGTGGTCGCTCCACCTGCACCCCTCGCACCCGTGATGCCCGCCGTGCCCATCAAACGACGGTCAGTCCCGGCGGTTGGTCCGGTCGCCGAGCCCGGCCCGCCAGAAATTCGTGATCGGCGCACCTACACGGTCCAGATCGGCGCTTTCAAAAGCGATCGCGCTGCCCGCGCCTATGTCGCGCAACACAATCTGGGTGATCTGCCGACCTTGGCGTTACGGCGGGAATCCCGAGATCCGGATCAGTATACGGTGATCACCTTTGGGCGTTTTGCGAGCGTCAGCTCCGCGCTCGATGCCTGGCATCGCAGCGGGGCACCGCGCGACCTGGAGATTTGGGTGCGGCCAGTGAACACTGTTCCGCCAGCGCCACCGGAATCGACGCCTGCGGCCGCTGCTTCGCCAGACTCTTGAGGGCGTCGCCACTGGATTTGCGCCAGAACTTGATACATATCGGCTGCGTTTTCGGTCTGAATTTGGTATGGTTCCACTGGTGGCCGTGGTGCCTGGGGTTTGGGTGGTGCCTGAGGGTTGGGCAGTGCCGGGCGACCGGGGGCGGTACGACACCACTGTTTCGTTAGTTTGCCAAACTGATCATTCCATCAAGGGGATTTACCATGCTTCAGCAAAGCAAGGGAATAAAGGTACTGGCTCTGGCAGCTGTTGTGGCTCTGGCCGCAGGTTGCGCATCCACCTCAAGCGTCGAGAAGGCCCAGAGCACGGCAGACGAGGCGCTGCGTACTGCTCAGGAAGCCAAGCAGACCGCAAGCTCAGCGCAGCAAACCGCTGCCGCTGCAAAATCTGCGGCAGACGCAGCATCCGCCGCGGCTGACAAGTCGCAAGCGTGCTGCAACGAAGTTCAGAGCAAGCTGGATCGCGTATTCGAGCGTTCACAGCGTAAGTGATCTTCCCGCGCCGAGGCCCCTTGGCGGGCTAGGTGTGCGGCAAAGGCCGGCCCCGGTGTACCGAGGCCGGCCTTTTTTATGCCTTAACAGTTTGTTGAAAAACTGCTGCGGCAGCCATCTGCTTCGTTGCGCGGTGCTCACTCCCTCGCCTATCTATCGGATATGTCTCGGTCGCTGCGCGCCTCGCAGCTGGCCGCCTCGCGACGGTTTTCAACAAGCTGTTGAATTCTTTGGCCATCTCCATGATGGAGGCGGAGTAATTACCTTGCCCCGGTTCCGCCCGCTTGCGTCAGGCGATGACCGTCACCTGCGGGTCGACCACTACCCATGGCCTCAAGCGCGACCGGGATCCCGCTTGCCTGGGCATAGATAGCGGGGAGCTGTGCCAGGTTTGGTGTGCCCGCCAGCAGATTGGAGTGTGCGGCCAGGGTCTGGTGAACCACATCCAGCAAGGCGGTGAAGTCACCCTGCACCGCGCCATTCTCGGTATACCGCTGATGTACCTCGACATAGAGACGCCCGTTCTGGACCGCAGCCTTGTAGGGCTTGTCGATCAATTCCACCCGGGTGCCGTTGGGCACCTGGGCGAACAGCGCCTCGATGTCGGCGGGATACATCCGGATACAGCCGTGGGATACCCGCATACCCACCCCGTAGCGCTTGTTGGTTCCGTGCAGGAGATAGCCCGAAAAACCCAGGCGCATGGCGTACTGGCCGAGCGGGTTGTCCGGTCCAGGTGGGACGTAGGCGGGGAGCGGGCGGCCCTGGGCCGCATGTTCCGCGCGGATGGACGCCGGCGGATGCCAGGCGGGTTGAGGTATTTTCTGGATGATCTTGGTCGCTCCGGTGGGTGAGGGCCAGTCGTCGCGGCCAATCCCGATCGGATAGGTAATGACGGATGGTGGCACCCCGAGGCCGGGTGTCGGGTAGTAGTAAAGGCGCATCTCCGCGAGGTTCACGATGATCCCTTCCCGCACTGCATCGGGCAGAAGGTACTGAGAGGGAATGGTGATAACGGTTCCCTCACCCGGCAGCCAGGCGTCAACAGTAGGGTTTGCGCCGCGCATTTCGTCGTAGCCCTGGCCGTGAAGCAGGGCGAGATCGACCAGCGTATCTTCGGTTCGCGACTTGATGTAGCGCACCGTGCCAACCAGTCGGGTATCCGCGGGTGAGAGAATCAGAGTGTCTGCGTGCGCCGCTGCCTGAACGAGCAACGCACCAACAAGCAACGTCGCCCACAGCGGGCGGCTGAACCGTGACATGGCTGGATCCTGAAAAGGGCGCCGGCAGCGCCGGTGCGCTGCGATCGGCATCCCCAAGGTCAATGAACCGCAGATTATCGATAATTTCATGGTGACAAAGGTACCAAGCTATAACAAAGCATTGCCACCGGCATCGGTCGCGCTCCAGCCGGCTGATGCGAGCTGGACTAACGCCGTAAACCCCAAGGGCCGGGCCAGCAGCAGATAGGGAAACTGCCCAATCTGCTGGTTATGGAAATTAACCGCGGAATTGTAGACTTCGCCACGCTCCGCAATCTTCGCCTCTAGCGCAATGATCCGCGCGAACAGCTGCCGACAGGGTGAATCGCCGGGCTGATTCTTGAGGTTTTGGGCCGCCGCCAATAACTGGCTGAGACCGCTGCGCAGCTCGGCTTCGGCGGGTCCCAGTGCCGCCGGATCGAACGCCTGATGCGCGCTCGCAACCTGCGTACGCGCCGCCGCGACCCGCTCCAGTGCGCCACGTTCCTGCGGCATCAATTGTCGGCAGGTGACTTCCAACTCGCTCAGCGCGGCATCGCGTTGTTTCAAGGGCGGCTCGATAATGGCCCATGCCTGGGAGGCCTGTTGCTGCAAACGTACCAGATTGCTGCGGCCCATCACGGCATATCCCGACAGCAGCATCAAGAAGCCAACCGCGAGAAAAGTGGTGTCGATCACGATTGTGTCTCCTTCATGCCGCACGCCCGCCACCCGCGGGGTCGTTGGCCCTGATCCTGATTTACGCCGATCAGGTTTTCAGCGGCTTGTAGCGGACCCGCTGTGGTTGTGCTTCGGTACCTTTGCGGGCCAGCAGATCCTCGTGGTAATCGCTGTAATTGCCCTCGTGGAACACCACTTCGCTATTGCCCTCGAACGCCAGGATATGGGTGGCGATGCGGTCCAGGAACCAGCGGTCGTGGGAGATTACCAGGGCGCAGCCGGGAAACGCCAGAATGGCTTCTTCCAGCGCGCGCAGGGTTTCCAGATCCAGGTCGTTTGAGGGTTCGTCCAGGAGCAGCACATTGGCGCCCTGCTTGAGGGTGTTGGCCAGGTGCAGGCGGCCCCGTTCACCACCGGAGAGATCGCCGACCCGTTTTTGCTGGTCGCTGCCCTTGAAATTGAAACGGCCCACATAGGAGCGCGAACCCACCTCGTAGGTGCCGATGCGCAGGATGTCCTGACCGTCGGAAATCGCCTCCCAGACCGTCTTGCTGTCGTCGAGCGACGCGCGACTCTGTTCGACGAAGGCGAGTTGTACCGTCTCGCCCAGGACGACCCGGCCGGCGTCGGGTTGCTCGACGCCGGCGATCATCCGGAACAGGGTGGATTTACCGGCACCATTGCCGCCGATGATGCCGACCACGGCCCCTTTGGGAATGTTCAGGTTCAGGTTGTCGATCAGCAGGTGGTCGCCAAAGCCTTTACAGACGCCTTCGAGCTGGATCACCTTGTCGCCCAGCCGCGGCCCGGGCGGAATATAGATTTCATTAGTTTCGTTGCGGGCCTGGAATTCCTGGCTGCTGAGCTCATCGAAGCGTTGCAGACGGGCCTTGTTCTTGGCCTGGCGCGCCTTGGCGTTCTTGCGCACCCACTCCAGCTCTTCCTTCAGGGCCTTGCGGTGGCTCTCTTCGGCACGCTGCTCCTGCGCCAGACGTTTTTCCTTGGTCTCCAGCCAGGTGCTGTAATTGCCCTCGTAAGGAATGCCGCGACCGCGGTCGAGTTCCAGAATCCAGCCCGCGACATTGTCGAGGAAGTAGCGGTCGTGAGTGACCGCGACCACGGTGCCCGCGAAGTTGTGCAGAAACTGCTCCAGCCAGAACACGGATTCGGCATCCAGGTGGTTGGTGGGCTCATCCAGCAGCAGCATGTCCGGGCGCGACACCAGCAGTTTGCACAGGGCGACACGGCGGCGTTCGCCGCCCGAGAGGCGGGAAACGTCAGCGTCCCAGGGTGGCAGCCGCAGGGCGTCGGCGGCGACATCCAGGGTGTGGCCCAGATTGTGGGCATCCCAGGCCTGGATGATGTCTTCGAGTTCGCTCTGGCGCTTGGCCAGCGCATCGAAGTCGGCATCCGCTTCACCATAGGCGGCGAACACCTGATCCAGTTCCCGCAGCGCGCCCACCGCCTCGTGCACGCCGTCTTCGACATTGCCGCGCACATCCTTGGCGTCGTCGAGTTGGGGCTCTTGCGACAGATAGCCGATCTTGAGGCCTGGCATCGGCCGCGCCTCGCCGATGATGTCGGTGTCCACGCCCGCCATGATGCGCAGCAGGGTGGATTTCCCGGAACCGTTCAGCCCCAGCACGCCGATCTTGGCGCCGGGGAAAAACGACAGAGAAATATCCTTGAGGATTTCGCGCTTGGGCGGGACGATCTTGCCCACCCGGTTCATGGTATAGACGTATTGGGCCATTGCGTCGGGAGAATCACAGGCTGGAATGGGCCGGCATTGTAGCCGAACCGCTTCGCTCCCGGCAGAGGCTGTGGCCTGCTGTCAACCGGGTCGGCGGCTTGCGATACGCTCCCTGCCTTACTGCACCAGGCCCAGCGCGCCGCCGTCGATGCGCAGGTTCTGGCCGTTGATGAAGGCGGCCCGGGTGCTGGCGACAAAGCACACCAGGTCGGCAACTTCCTCGCGGGTGGCGATGCGGCCGACGGGATTTGGAAAGCGTTTGGCGACGATGCGCGCCTCGATGGTGGCCCAGTCGTCGCCCCAGCCCTCGCGCGCAGCCTTGGCGCGAAACGCCGCTTCCACTTCCGGGGTGCGAATGTAACCCGGCGATACCGTGTTCACGGTGATGCCGCTATTGGCCAGCTCCTGCGACAGGGTCACCGCGATGCTCGCCAGCGCACTCTTGGCGGCGTAATAAGCGGGGCGCAGCGCGTTCGGTTGGGTCGAGCCGATGGTGCCGAGCTGGATGATCCGTCCCCAGCCGTGGGTGCGCATCTGGGGGCTGAGCAGGCGCGCAAGACGCACTGCCGACAGCAGATTTTTCTGGTACATGTCGAGCCAGACCGCCGTGTCCGCGTCGGCCCAGCGCGCTTCCTCGGCGGTGCCGTAGTTGTTCACCAGGATATCGACGCGGCCGGTCAGCGCGAGGGCGTCCTGCGCCACCTGCGCGCAGCCCGCGTCGGTACAGA
This sequence comes from Gammaproteobacteria bacterium, assembly GCA_046566625.1. Lineage (GTDB taxonomy): Bacteria > Pseudomonadota > Gammaproteobacteria > Pseudomonadales > Porticoccaceae > JAGPUQ01. The sequence continues at coordinate 14,647 of JBKHWK010000006.1, read as the reverse complement.
GATCGCCCCATACCGCGTGCGCGATGCCCTGCCCGAGCAGATGGTCGGCGCTGCCGGTGGTGAAACCGTGGGCGATGACGGTGGCGCCTTCGGCGGCAAGCCGCTCCGCGATGATCGCGCCGGTACCCCGATTGCTGCCGGTCACCAATGCCACTTTGTTGCCGAGTTCGAGATCCACGCCTGTCTCCCCTATTGTCGAGTGATTGTCGAGTGGCCGGATCGGCGACTGTCGCACGGCGAATGCGCTGAAGCAAAGGCCCGCGTTCTCACCGAGAGCATAGATCGCGTCCACCGGCGTGTTGTGTCGGTGCGATCAGTCTCGACCCGGGAGGGGGGGCTGTTTAGAATGCACGGCTCCGCGCGGGAGGCAGCATGGGCCGGCGTACACCTCTTTACGATACTCATATTCGCCACGGCGCCCGCATGGTCGATTTCGCCGGCTGGGACATGCCGCTCCACTATGGTTCGCAGCTACATGAGCATCGCTGCGTGCGCGAGCAGGCGGGCCTGTTCGATGTCAGTCACATGACTACGGTGGACGTGAGCGGCAACGGGGCGCGGGATTTTCTGCGCCGCCTGCTGGCCAATGACGTGGCTCGCCTTGCGGCGCCGGGCGCCGCCCTCTACAGCGCCATGCTGAACGAGAAGGGCGGCGTGATCGACGATCTGATCGTCTATGCGCTGGCGGATGACCGCTACCGGCTGGTGCTGAACTGCGCCACGCATGAGCGCGTGTTGCCCTGGATCACCCGACAGGCCAGCGGCCAGCGCCTGAAGGTGCGTGAACAGACCGATGACGCCATCATCGCGGTGCAGGGGCCGGCGGCATTGGCGGCGCTGCAGGGCGCATTCGGCGGTGCGGTCACGGACCTGGTGTCGCTGCCCGCCTTCAACTTCCGCTGGATCGGTGACTGGCTGGTGGCGCGCACCGGCTACACCGGTGAAGACGGCTTCGAGATCATGTTGCCCGCGAGTGCCGCGGAGGACTGCTGGCGTGCGCTGACCGCCCAGGGTGTGAAGCCCGCCGGGCTCGCCGCCCGCGATACCCTGCGCCTGGAAGCCGGGCTCAATCTCCACGGCCACGAGATGGACGAGGATGTCACCCCCCTTGAAGCCAACATGGCCTGGACCCTGGCCTGGGAGCCGGAGACCAGGCATTTCGTCGGTCGTCCCGGGCTCGAAGAGCTGCGCCAGCGCGGTGGCTATCTGACCCTGGCCGGCCTGGTGATGACCAAGCCCGGGGTGCTGCGGGCCGGTCAGCTGGTGCGGGTAGCGGGCAGTCCGAAGGTCGGCGTGATTACCAGCGGCACCTATTCCCCCACCCTGGGCCACGCCATCGCGCTGGCGCGTATTCCGGACATCGGCGCGCGCGAGGCGGTGGTGGATATTCGCGGTCGGTTGGCGCCCGTACGGGTGGTGCGACCGCCCTTTGTGCGTCACGGCAAAAAGGTTTACAACTGAGCGTCCGCCGTGCCCGTGGCGGATTTCCCCTGGACACCCGGCAACAAACTACTCAGAACGCCGAAGATTGGAGAACCAACATGGTCGACACCCCCAAGGAGCTTGGCTACCGCGAAACCCACGAATGGGTGCGCAACGAAGGTGATGGAACCGTCACCGTGGGCATTACCGATTACGCCCAGGAAAGCCTCGGGGACATTGTCTATGTCGAGTTGCCCGAACTGGGAGATGAGCTCGATCTCGGCCAGGAGGCGGGTGTGGTCGAGTCCGTCAAAGCGGCGTCCGACGTCTTCGCGCCCCTGACCGGCACCGTCATCGCCATCAACGAAGCGCTCGAAGATGCGCCCGAAATCATCAACGCCTCGCCCTATGGCGACGGCTGGTTCTACCGGCTGCGCCTCGCAGACCCGGCTGAACTCGACGATCTGCTGGACGCGCAGGGCTACCTGGACGTTGTCGAGGAAGAGCAGGACAGCGACGAGTAGACCGGGCAGCTATCGTCCATGTGTCTGGTAGCCCTCGCGTTTCGCCACCATCCTGACTATCCACTGGTGGTGGTCGCGAACCGCGACGAGTACTACGACCGTCCCGCCCAGGTGGCGCAGTTCTGGGACGATCACCCGGACATCCTCGGCGGCCGCGACGAGGAAGCGGGTGGCACCTGGTTTGGGATTGACCGCCGCGGTCGCTGGGCCACGGTCACCAACTACCGGGGCGGCGCCCTGGGCGCCAACGCGCGCTCGCGCGGCGATCTGCCGGTCAACTTTCTCCGCGCAGCGAGCGCTCCCAGAGCCTATGCCGAAAGCGTGTTGGCGGAGGCACACCGGTTTCGCGGCTTCAGCCTGCTCGCGGGCACAGCCGAACACCTCGTCTACTGCACCAACCAGAACGCCAGCGTCCAGGTGCTCGAGCCCGGCATCTACACCCTCAGCAACGATGTCCTCGACACCCCCTGGCCCAAGGCCGAATACGCTCGCCGCATGTTGACGGCCGTGCTCGACCAGTCCGATGCCCCGGAGCTCGACCGCCTGCTGGCGATCCTCGGGTCGCGCGAGCAGTTTCCGGACGCCCATCTGCCCGACACGGGCATAGGTCTGGAAATGGAGCGAGTGCTGTCGGCGCCCTTCATCGTGTCGGACAGCTATGGCACGCGCTGCACCACCGCGCTGTTGATGCACCGCGACGGCACCGTGCATTTCGCGGAGCAGAGCTACCGCCGCGGTCGCGCCACCGAGCGCCGGGATTACCGGTTTCAGCGCGCGTTGGCGGGCGTCTGAACGCCGGTCTCCGGCGCTGCCAGCGACGCCCGTCAGGTTCCCGACCGCCGCGCTCTCAAAACCAGAAGCGGACGCCTGCCACCAGCTCAAGATCGTCGCTGCGCTCGCCCTGGTAGCGGGCAAAGTCCGTGCTGTCGCCGAACTTGCGCCAGCCGACCACACCGATGTAAGGCGCAAACTCGCGACGAATCTCGTAGCTCAGGCGCAGGCCCACTTCCACATCGGACAGCCCCGAACCGGTGGCGGTGGCGCGGTCGTCCTGGCCGTGGAGATTGATTTCGATATCCGGCGCCAGGATCAAACGCTGGGTGAACAGTAGTTCGTAGTGGGCCTTGATACGCAGTGCGGTGCGGCCGTCGGCGTCGGCGAACAGAGCGATGTCGGTGTCGAACCAGTAGGGGGCAATACCCCGCATGCCGAGTGCCAGCCAGTGGCGCTTCGGCGTTGGCTGGAAATCGCCGCGCCAGCCCACCTGGACATCCCAGAATGGCGCGAGTGCGTGACTGTAGAGCACCTGCACTTCCGCCTCTTCCGTTCTGCCGTCGGTGCGCCGGCCTTCGGTTTTGAGCCAGAGCTTGTCGAGATCCTGGCCCAGCCAGGCGTCGCCGTCCCACACCAGGGCACCGCCATCGGCGCCATCGCGCCATTCAAGTTGGTCGAACGTCACCTTGCCGAGCAGGGGATCGTCGTCGCCGTGGGCGCGAACCTGGGTGGCTGCGAGCAGCGCCAGCGCCGCCAGTAAACCGATGCTGGTTTTCATGCGCCGCCCTCCACGCGAACTTCGCGCATCATGCCCAGCATGTGGTAGAGCAGATGGCAGTGATAGGCCCAACTGCCCGGTGCATCGGCGGTAACCAGGTAGCTGACCCTGGCGCCGGGCGGCACCGATACCGTGTGCTTGCGCGGAATGCGCGCGCCGTCGCCGGTTTCGAGATCGCTCCACATGCCGTGCAGGTGGATGGGGTGATGCATCATGGTGTCGTTGATCAAGGTGATGCGCAGCCGCTCGCCCAGGCGCAGCCTCAGTGGCTCGGCGTCGGCAAAGCGAATGCCGTCGAAGGACCAGAGGTAGCGCGACATGTTGCCGGTCAGGTGAAGTTGGATCTCCCGTTCCGGTTCGCGCGGGTCGGGAGTGCCGTAACGGTGGCGCAGGTCGGCGTAGGTCAGCACCCGGCGTCCATACAGGGATTGGTGATCGCGCAGCCCGACACCGGGATCGTCGAGCCGGTACCCGGACGGCTCCGCGCGGGCATCCACCTGCGGGCCCCGTTCGGTGGCGCTGTGCCGCACCGGCACGCTGCTGCCGTAACCGGCAGCGCCGGAGCCCATGGCGCCGGCATCCGCGGCACCGGCTCCGGGCATCGCGTGGCCCATCGCGGCGTGGTCCACACCGTCATCCGCGCCGGACCCTGCTGTGTCACCCCCCTCATGACCCTGATGCTCGCCTTCCCCCATGCCCATATCGGCGTGGCTGAGTACCGGCCGGGGGTCCATGGGTGGCAGCGCCGCCTTCAGCCCCAGGTCCGGGGTCAGCGTGCCGCAGGCGTAACCGCTGCGGTCGATGGCCTGGGCGAACAGTGCATAGGCGGTATCGCCCGCGGGTTCCACGATGACATCGTAGGTTTCGGCGACACCGATGCGGAAATCGTCCACCGTCACCGGCTCCACGGGCTGGCCGTCGGCGGCGATCACGCGCATTTTCAGGCCCGGAATACGCACATCGAAATAGGTCATGGCGGCGGCGTTGATGAAGCGCAGGCGCACCCGCTCGCCGGGCCGGAACAGTCCGGTCCAGCCGGCGGCGGGAGGCTGACCGTTCATCAGATAGGTGTAGGTGTAGCCGCTGACATCGGAGATGTCGCTGTCGCTCATCCGCATCCGGTTCCACATGGCGCGGTCGCGCCAGGTCTGGGCGACACCTCTGGTCTGGATATCGCGCCAGAGATCGCCCGCCGTGCGCTCGCTGAAATTGTAGTAGTGGCTCAGTTTCTTCAGTTTGGCGTGGAGATCGACCGGATCTTCGTCGGTCCAGTCCGACAGCATCACCACATAGTCGCGCTCGCAGGCAAACGGATCCGGCTCACGGGGGTGGATGACCAGAGCGCCGTAGTTGCCGGTCTGTTCCTGAAATCCGGAGTGGCTGTGGTACCAGTAGGTGCCGCTCTGACGCACGTCGAAGGCGTACTCGAAGGTCTCCCCCGGTTTGATGCCGTGAAAGCTCATCCCCGGCACCCCGTCCATGGCGGCCGGCAGGACGATGCCGTGCCAGTGGATGGAGGTCTCCTCGGCGAGCTGATTGGTTACGCGCAGGCGCAGTTGATCGCCTTCGCGCCAGTGCAGTACCGGCCCCGGCAGGCTGCCGTTGATGGTGGTGGCGAGACGTTCCACACCGGTGAAATTCACCCGCTGGTAGCCGATGCGCAGGTCGAAGCGCGCGCCGGCCAGTTCCGGGATGGCAACCGGTCCGGCCGGTGCTGCCAACACGCGGCCGCACGCGAGGGCCGTGCCGGCCGTGGCGAGCCCGGTGACGAAGCGGCGCCGCGACAACCGTATCCCGTGATCCGGCAGCAGCGGCTTCATGGCCGAGCTCCGGGTGCGTACTGGGTTGCCCGCTCGCGGATATCCTCGTACACCCCCGCCCCGTCCGCGTCGAGCCGCCAGACCTGATAGGGCGTGAAGCGGTCGCCCATCTCCATGCCCGGGCTGCCGGCCGGCATGCCCGGCACCGCGAGGCCGCGCCCGCCTGCCGGGCGTTCGGCCAGAAACCGCGCCAGCGTCGGTGCGGGCACATGACCCTCGAACACCAGACCATCGGCGGTCACCGCCGTGTGGCAGGACTGATGCTGGGGTCCGACGCCATGCGCACGCTTGATCTCGGCCAGCGCCGCCGCGTCCAGGTCAACCACCTGCGCGACCATGCCATGGGCCGCAAGGTGATCGATCCACTTGCTACAGCAGCCGCACTGGACATCTTTATAAACCTTGAGGGTTGGCACCGACGCCGGCTCGGCGAACGCCAGCGACGCAAACAACCCGAGCAACATTCCCCAGTAATAGCGTCCGGTGGGACGCGGAACATCCATTGTGCTTTTCATGAAAAACCGCCTTTGGTGATCGCGTTGGGATTGCGCCCGGATACCGGACGCACCTTGCCTGTGATCAGGCGGCGATGGGCGGACGATAGACGACGCGGGGCTGGCGGGTGGAGGACGGCAATTCAGTGAATGACGGAGGATTGGATATTGCCGGTATCGGCATCGCCGTGATCGGGGTCAGCAGGTGGCCGGTGACGGAGCCTGGGCAGTGTTTGCAATCTTGTTGCCCGCAGTGATCGGCCCCGGTGGTTGCGCGACCGGACTCCGCGCAGTGCGTCGGCAGCGCATGTTCGCAGTCGTCGGCTGCCATCGGGTGCTCGGCAACCGCGGTTCCCGGGCTGCCGGCAGGCATCATCATCGGCGCCGCAGCCGTAGCCATCGCTTGCCAGCACAGCAGCAGCGCGAGCAACCAAGGCAGGGATTTGATGGGAGACATCGGTGACAGAGCGCGACCGTCGATGGTTCAGTAGAGCATGAATCCCGGAGTTGGTTCAACGCGCGGGATCAATGTCCGTGCAACTCGCACCCACGCAACCCGGCCGACGCGCGGCAGCCCGTCGAATAGCTCAGTCGCGTCGCAATACCTGCCACAGGCAGAGCGCAAACAACCCGGTGAAGGCCATCAGGGTGTAGCCCGGGATGCTGATCCCGAACAGCGACCACTGGATTTCCGCGCAATTGCCATCGCCCCGGAACATCAATCCGAGCGCGTCCTTGAAGGGCAGGGCGTCGAACAGATACTCGGCGGGCGGTCCGCAGGCGGGTACCTGGTCTTTCGGCAGGTTTTGCAGCCAGAGCTGGCGGAGCGAAAAGCCGGCGCCGCCGAGGGCGGTCAGCATGCCGAGGCCGTTGTACAGACGCTGCCCGCGGCGCGCGGGATTGTGAATTGCGGCGATCAGCAGCACCAGTCCGGTGGCAATCACGAATCCGCGTTGCAGGATGCACAGGTAACAGGGCTTCAGATCCATCGCGTACTGCATGTACAGCGCGATCGCGATGAGGGCGGCGCAACCGATGGCCGCGAGGAGATTCAGTTGGCGGCGCGATGGCATGGGCAGGGATTCCTTGGGGCAGTGGTGGGCGCGGATGCTTTCAGAGCCGCACCGCGACGTCAAGGCAAGGGCTGGCGGCGATGCCCGGTTCGGGCGTGGTGATCGCCAGAGTGAGCGCCGCCATCGCGCCGCGAAAGCCCGGTTCGAACGTCGCGGCGAAGGGCTGCATCGGCAGCCAGGCCTGCTCGAGGGGTACCGGGCGGCGCAGGCGCTGGCCGATGTGGGCGAGTACCCGGGGAATCTGTTCGGCGTCGCGGTAGCTTTCGAGCCAGCGCAGCGCCGGCGCGCGATCGCAAAAGGCCTGGGCCCGCTCCGGCAGCAAAGCGCGGTGACCGGCCAGGGCGCGATAGAACGTCTGGCAGAAATCCCCCAGCGGTTGCGGATGAAAGTCGTCCCAGTCCCGCGCCAGCAGATGATCGAACACGACGTCGATGACGATGCCGCCGTAGCGCCGCCAAGGCGCGGGAAACAACTCCCGCAACTGCCGGGTTGCCGGCAGGCGGTCGCACAGGGCATCAATGCGGCGGTGCAAGCGGATGCCGGCCTCGATGCGCTCTGGGTAGTCGCCGCGCAACCGCCCCTTGACGAAATCGCCGAGCAGACCGCCGACCTGCATATCCAGGTCGTTGCCGGCGAGATACAGGTGGCCGAGGTAGTTCACGACCAAAAAATCATTGCGGACGATGCGGGAAAAGAAAATCCGGGACGAAAATGTCGTGGCGAGATATGCAACAAAACATTGCTACCTGGGCATTTCCACCGGGACATTTCTCTCGGAAAAGCTCGGTCGTGAAAAGACCGATCTGACCGGAAATTTTCACGGAAAGAGTTGGTCGCGCGCCGCTCAGGGGTTCGGAGCAAAGTCGTATTGCGCGTAATAAGCGGCGAGAAATTGCGCGAAATCCATCTTGTCCGCGGCTTCCAGCGCGAACTGGTCGGCCAGCGACTGTGTCGCCATGGCCTGGTAGCGAGCCAGGGTTGCCGGGTCCAGCGGTGTGGCGCGGAAGTGGTCGCGGTGTTCGCGGGCGTGGCGCAGGGCGGTCTGAAAATAACTCTGTCCCGTCGTGGCCATTTCGCTCAGCAGGCGCGCCGCGGGCGTGAGTGACGCATCTTCGATACGGGGCGCCAGAGCGAGCAGTGCGGCGCCGTGATCGTCGCTCCCATGTGCGGCGTCGAACACGGCCGCCACCGGCATCATCGCGGCGAACAGTTCGCGCGCCCAGGCGGTGAGTTTTTGTTCGCGGCCCAGGATTTCCAGGTTCAGATCCGGGTCGCGGCCGCGGTACACCACCTGATGCTGGTTCGCCTGTAGTAGCCGGTGTTCGGCGGGGCTGGTGGGCGGGCTCTCCGCCAGCAGGCAGAACAGCAGAAAGGTATCGAGAAACCGGATTTGCCCCGCGTCGATGCCCACCGGCGCGTAGGGGTTGAGATCGATGCAGCGCACCTCGATGTATTCGACCCCGTGTGCGCCGAGCGCGCGCAGCGGCACTTCGCCCTTGGCGCTGGTGCGTTTGGGACGGATGGTGCTGTAGAACTCGTTTTCGATCTGCAGCAGCGATTTGCTCAGCTGCCGGTAGCCGCCGTCGGCGTCTTTCAGGCCCAGCGCCGCGTAGGGCGGGTAGGGCGTGGTCAGGCCCTGGTGGAGATGACTGATGTAGGAGTCGAGACTGTTGTAGCAGATGTCGAGCTGCTGCTGCGCATTGCTCTGATAACCGAGATTGCCCATGCGCAGTGAAGTCCCGTGGGGCGCGTGCAGACTGTGGCTGTCGGCGCCGAACGGCGTCAGGCTGTGCTCCCGGCCGCGCACAAAGCTGCGACAGATGGCGGGTGCGGCACCGAACAGGTACAGCAGCAGCCAGAAATAGCGGCGGAAATTGCGGATCAGGCCGAAATACCGCGCGGTCTTGTATTCCTGCAGCGACTGGCCCGCGCCGTCGTCCGCGCGCAGCACTTCCCAGCAGCTGTCCGGGAGCGACCAGTTGTAGTGAATGCCGGCGATGGTCTGCATCAGGCGGCCGTAGCGGTGACCGAGTCCAATCCGGTAAATGGTTTTCATCCGGCCGATGTTGGAGCTGCCGTAGCGCGCCACCGGGATGTCGGCGTCCTCGCCCAGCACGCAGGGCATGCTGTTCACCCAGATCAGTTCGTCGTCGAGCACCTGATAGGCGAAGCGGTGGATCTGTTCGAGCGTCGCCAGGGTCTCCGTCACCGAGGTGGACGGTGGCGTGATGAATTCGAGCAGCGCCTCCGAGAAATCGGTGGTGATGCAGGGATGGGTGAGCGCGGAGCCCAGCGCGCGCGGGTGCGGGCGTTGGGACAGATTGCCGGCCGCGTCCACGCGCAGGCTTTCTTTTTCGATACCGCGCACCACCTGTTTAAGCAAGGGTCGGGTGGCGGGCTGATCGAGCAGCTTCAGGCGGCGTTCGAATACAGACATGGAGACGGGCGTCAGCGGCGGATGCAGGTGGTGCCGCGATGGCGCGGAGTCGGCGCCTGCGGCCGGAGGGAGCCCGCGCCCCGGTGTTGCCGGTGGCAGGCGCCGGCATTGTGTGCGCGCATTGGGGTCATGGTGCGAGTCTGGAATGGCTGGCTTTCAGTGTAACCCAAGCCCGCCGACCCGCAAGTCTGCCGGCTGGCAAGACCACTGCCGGGGACATAATCCGGTCACACTGAACCTCGACAATTGCCGCGACAACACTGCCGGAGGCAGCCATGAAAGTCACGGTAATGGGTAGCGGCTATGTGGGTCTGGTGAGCAGCGCCTGCCTCGCCAATGCCGGTCATCAGGTCGTGTGTTTCGATATCGACAGCGCCCGCGTCGAGCGTTTGCGCCGGGGCATCTGCCCGGTATCCGAGCCCGGTCTGGAGGATTGTATCGCCCAGGGTATGCGGGCGGAATCGCTCGCTTTCAGCGATGCGCCAGCCACAGCCTTTGCCGGCGCCGAGGTAATCATCATCGCCGTCGGCACGCCGCCTGGCGAGGACGGCGCCGCGGATATCTGCCATGTGCTGGCGGCCGCGACGCTGGTGGGGCGCCACCTGGAACAGCAGACGTTGGTGGTCACCAAGTCCACCGTGCCGGTGGGCACCACCGAACAGGTGCGCGAGCGTATCGCGCACGTGCTCGCCAAGCGGGGCGCGAAGCTCGAATTTGCGGTGGCATCCAATCCGGAATTTCTCAAGGAAGGCGCGGCAGTCGACGATTTCATGAAACCGGACCGCATCGTCATCGGTACTGATTCGCCCTGGGCGGAGAAAGTTCTGCGCAGTCTCTACGCGCCGTTCAACCGCAATCACGAGCGCATCATGGTGATGGACGCGCGCTCGGCGGAGCTGACCAAGTACGCCGCCAACGCCATGCTGGCCACCAAGATCAGCTTTATCAACGAGATCGCCAATATTGCCGAGACCCTGGGCGCCGATATCGAAAAAGTCCGTCAGGGTATTGGTGCCGATCCCCGCATCGGCTATCAATTCATCTATCCGGGCTGCGGTTACGGCGGTTCGTGTTTTCCCAAGGATGTGCGCGCACTGGAAGCCATGGCGCTCAACTTGGGCTATCGGCCCCAGTTGCTGCGTGCCGTCCGGGAGGTTAACGAACGGCAGAAACAGCGGCTCGCAGAGAAGATCCTCGCCTATTACGACAAGGACATCCGCGGGCGCACCTTCGCGGTCTGGGGCCTCGCGTTCAAGCCGCGCACCGACGACATGCGCGAAGCACCGAGTCGGGCGTTGCTCGAAGCCCTGTGGCAAGCGGGCGCGCGGGTACGGGCCTTCGATCCACGCGCCATGGATGAGTGCCAGGCGCGTTATGGCGAGCGTGACGATCTGTTGCTGCTCGGCACCAAGGAGGCCGCCGCCAAGGGCGCCGACGCATTGATCATCTGCACCGAATGGAAGGGTTTCTGGGCCCCGGATTTCGATCTGTTGCGGACGCTGTTGCGCAACCCGGTGATTTTCGATGGTCGCAACCTCTACGACCCGGCAGCGCTTGCGGAACAGGGTTTTGACTACATGGCGATCGGTCGCGGTGTCGATCCCCAGCTGGCCGGCGTAAGTGCCCGGCGCCGGGGCCAGCCGGTGCGAGCGGCTTGACGGCGCCTGGCAGTTTCGGCGGATCGGCTAGCAGGTTTCAAACAAGCTGCTAGCGCGCCGACAGGCGCGGCAACTGCAGCAACTGGAACTCTCCCCCCGCACTTGCGGCATGTTCGCACTTGAGCGGCTGTTGCAGATCGCCCCAGTGCACCAGTTCCAGGCGGCCGCCGCGGTGCTCCACCAGTGCGGTGCAGCTTTCGACCCAGTCGCCGTCGTTGCAGTAGAGGAGATCGTCGATCACCCGCAGCTCCGGCTGATGAATGTGGCCGCAGACCACGCCGTCGAAACCCCGTCGACGCGCTTCGTGTACCGCGGCACGCTCAAAGGTTTCGATCGCCGCGCGGGCGTTGCTGACCCGGTTCTTCACATAGTAGGCGAGTGACCAGTAAGGCAGCCGCAGCCGGCGCCGCACACCGTTGGCCAGCTGATTCAGCGCCAGCAACAGCGAATAACTCGCGTTGCCTACCCAGCGGTTGAGGCGTGAACACAACACCACATGATCGAACTGGTCGCCGTGGATCAGCAACAGCCGACGGCCATCGGCAGTGGTGTGAACCGCCTCCGTCGCCACTTCGATATCGAGAAACTGCCGGGCGGCGATATCGCGCACCAGCATGTCGTGGTTGCCGGGCACATACACCACGCGGGTGCCTTCAGCGGCCTTGGCGATGATCCTGCGCAACACGGCCTGATGGCTGCTGGGCCAGTAAAAACTCCGTTTCAGTGCCCACAGATCGACGATATCGCCGATCAGATAAAGCACATCGCACTGGGTGCTCTCCAGAAAGTCGAGCAGGAACTCGGCGCGGCAGCCGCGGCTGCCCAGGTGGATATCGGAGAGCCAGACGGCATTGAGGCGTTGCGTCAGCGGCGAGATGTCCGGTTTGTCGGGGGCACGTCGCCCTGGAAAAGGCAGCGGGCCGGGTGGGTTGCCTTCAGGGGTGCCGGATTCAGGGTTCCGAGACAACAGGATGCATCTCCAGCGGTGGAAACAGCGGGACCTCGGGTAACCGGCTGGTGCGCCACAGCGCCGCCGACAGTGCCTGAATGTCCTGGGAGTGGTGTCCGGCAGCGATCCAGCGCGCGATGGCAGCCGCCACATCCGGGTAGCGCACGCGCACCGCGCGACCGTGCTCGAGCCAATCACGCACGCGCGCGCCATCGAGGCGATCCATGGTGTAACCTACTCCCAGCTGTACCAGCGCCATGGCGTTGGCGTGCTGCTCGGATTGCCCCCGCACGGGCTTGACCAGCAGCTTGATACCCAGTTGCAGGGCTTCGCTTGCCAGTTCGAAACCGGCACTGCAAATCACGCCGCCCGAGCGGGCGAGTTCCTGGTGAAAACCGTGGCGATTGGGTCGCTGCCAGTGGATATGCGCAGCACGCTCTGCGACGGCGTCGGCGTCCGGGTGATACACCGCGAACCGGAAGTCGACAAATGGCCTGAGCAGCGCGTCGATGGCCGCGGGTGTCTCGAAGGGCAGGTAGACCACGATCAGCCGCGCATCCTGCGCGCTGCCCAACTCGGGCACAGGTGCCACCGGGGGCAGCAGCGGCGCGTCGAAGTGGTGCCAGTGCAAACCCAGGCAGTTGTCCGCTGGCGCCATCCAGCGCAGCAGCAGGCGCTGATGGTAGTTGCCGTCCGGTCGCGGAACCGGATAGCGAAACGCGTACTGGTGGCCTATCCCGACGCAGGGTTTGTTGCGCAGGCGAGCCGCCCAGGCAGTGACCGGTTCGAAGTCGGTGAGGACCAGATCGTAAGGAGACAGATCCAGTGCGCGGATCTCGTTCATCAGCTGGCGCGGAGCGAATTTCCGCAGAGTTGCGAAGCTGCGCAGCCCGCCTGCCTCGATGGCGAGCGTGAGGCCCTTGCAGAGGCGGTAGTCGCCAAACGGCTCCATGTCGAAGAACTGGTCGGGTTCCCGCCCGGAAAACAGGTAATCCACGGCAAGGCCCTGATCGGCCATGGCTTTGGCCATGGCCCGGGCGCGCGTTATGTGGCCGTTGCCAGTGCCCTGAACGCCATAGAGGATGCGCTTCAAGGGACAAGCCCGGAGGCCAGCATGCTGGTCGCCAGTGACGCGATGCCGGTCCCCATCAGGGCTCCGGCGGCGATATCGGACGGAAAATGAACGCCCAGAAATACGCGCGAGGTTCCCACCAGAATGGCCCAGCAGTACAGGGGTACCAGCAGGATTGGAAAAGCCCAGGCGGTCGCGGTAGCTACCAGGAACGCACCGCTGGTATGGCCGGATGGAAAGCTGAACTTGTCCGCCGGAACGATGAAGCTCTCGAAGCCGGGCAGGGCGTCGGCCGGGCGGTTGCGTTTGAGGCCGCGCTTGAGGATGGCATAGAGCGGTCGTTCGATCGCAAATGCGCCGGCCAACACCGCGAACAGGGTGACGGCGGCATGGCTGTCGGCCAGCACCAATGCCAGCGGTACCATGAAGTAGTAAGGGCCGTCAGCGGTCTTGGATATCAGGCGACCGACGGTGGTGAACAACTCGCGGCGTTTGCGGCGCATGCACCAGTTGAAGGTAAGGATATCGCTGTGCTGGATATAGCCCAGTAGGGAGTGGCGATCTGGTCGGACTCTGTTCATATCCGGCAAGGTTAGGGCGGAGATGTGTCAGGTTGAAAACCGTGGCATGACCGAAGGGTGACAAAGCTGCCCGGCGCGTCGACGGTGGAGGATACGGCGCGCGCCAGATTGCGACGGGCGGGAAATAATTCCAGGGGGCGCGAGGTGCACTCCGCCAGAACACGCTATGGGCATGTCGGTGTCTGCGCTTGCGCGCGGGTTGGGGGTTGGGGTGTGCAGAAAAACCGGGGCCGCGCGGAACGCCGCTACAGCCCGGGTCCGGATCAATCTTTCTTGTAACCGGCGGTAGGACAACCCAGGCACCGCTCGAAGGTGTTTCTTGCCGGCCAGCCAATCAGCGCTTCGGCGGAGTCCTTGACGTTGCCGCCAAGCGCCGAGAACGGCAGGCCGACGAGCCAGACCGCGGTACCCAGCACGGTGGCAGTGAGCAGCAGCGGTCGCCCGATCAGCAGATCGCCGGTCATTTCGATCGCGGAGACCTCGTTCGGATCCGATTCATCATCGTGGATCGCGAATGCCGGCTGGCACAACAGCAGCGCTGCGGCCAACGCCAGCGGACGTGCCACAGTACTTTTCCTGAAGGCTTGCAGTGTCACTGACGCTCCCTCCTGAGTGAGCCGCATGAAAGTCCGCCCAAGCCACAGGGCGGATTACTACGCCCGGAGTATAGAGAGAGTACTCGCGGAAGCCAACGCCATGACGAGCGCAAGTTCACAGACCGCGGCCAAAGTGGCCTCTCGAATCCGCGTGTTACGAACGTCCCGCCCATCCTTGAAGGCCGCACGCGGACCATCCTCCGAACGCAGGCAGACGGCGCGGCGCTGACATATGTCGGTGTTGTGAGACAGCGTCGCGAAGCCGCCGATGGCTTCGACGGTGTCCAGGGTCACCCTGAGGCCGAACCGGTCGGAACGGCGGCGAGTGCTCCGGGTCGCTGACGCCGCGGTGCCGGTCGCAAGCTGATAAAGGGCGGCCGGAGCCGCCCCCATTCACTCAATGCACCGCAAACCCCGGGTAATCCCGAGCTGCAACCTCATCACAGCGCTTGCGGTATTCCCCCACGCC
>JBKHWK010000005.1:0-44032 GCA_046566625.1 Gammaproteobacteria bacterium | reverse complement strand
TGGGCACGCTCGCGGATTTCAGCTCCGGCGTGAACTTGGCGCCCAGACCCCGAATGAGCTCGATACTCTCGGCATGGGTCATCAGAGTGCCGTTCTGGGCATAGAGATCGGTGCGCCAGCGCGGGGTGGCATCCAGGTACGCCTCGACGGTGGTCGCGGCGGGATTGGCCGCATCCATCTTGCCCTTCAGCGTCTTGAATTCCGCGACCGTGATGTCGCTGGTGCAGCACGTTGCCTGGGCCGGCTGCAATACTTCACCCGTCACCGGATCGATCACGGCCGGCACAAAGTCCTGAGTACATTTTTCGGCGAGCGGGGTCGCCAGAATGTTCGTTGTCGTGTGCAAATCGCACTGCGAATGGCGACACACCAGCTCCTTATCCTTGGTGAAGGTCACATCGCACTCGATAATCCCGGCTCCCATGCGCGATGCCGCCTCGTAGGACTCCCGGGTATGCTCCGGAAACTGCATCCCAGCGCCACGATGCCCTATGGAAAAATCGCTGCGAAAAAACGGGCCCTTCTCGCAGGACGCCAGCTTGTCCTTGAGCGGACCTGCATCCATATCCTGCACCAGATAAAACGGCCGTGGGCCGAGTTGCACCTCGTGCACGCCTAGCGCTAGACCGTTCCCGCTTTTGGTGGCCACCGGCGCGGCCGCGTAAAGCGCCCCCGCCATACTGACCAGCAGACCGGCGACACAGCTTCTGAACACCATCGTCTTCACCATGATCGATTTCCCCTGGAATTCATCCGTACTCGAGTGGCGAGTACCACCTTGGATCGCGAGACTGTCGGCGATCGCACGCCAAGACTGCCCGTGCCCTGTGACTGCTTGATGCCGGGGATGTGACGTCTGGATGGAAATTCCGTGACCGCCGGATAGGGTCGGTGCTGTCGGCGTGGGGGCAGGGGCTCGCCGCCGGTGGCTGCCGGCCTCGCCGGTACGGTCCGCCGTCAGTCCGGGACTGCGGATTGTCCGCGCCAATCGCCCCCATCGCGGCAGGGTCGGGCATGGCAATTTTGTTTCGCATGCGTTTTACTGGGGCATGAGATAAGCGCTACAGCGGCCAAGCACCGCGCGCAAACATTCCCGACCGAACCTGATGTACCCCTTCACTCAACCGAGGACAGTGCCATGCTCAAGCCCGTGATTTCTGCGGACTCCCACATCGCGGAGCCGCCGAACTGCTATATCGACAATATCGACCCGAAATTTCGCGACCGCGCGCCCCATATGGTCGAGCACGAAAAATATGGCGACGTCTATGTCATCGATGGCCTGGACCAGCCGGTACCCATGGGGTTGGTGGCGGCAGCCGGGCGCAAACCCGAAGAACTGAAAGCCAGCGGGATGAAGTTCGCGGATCTGCCACGTAGCTCCTGGGATGCCAAGTTCCGCGTCGCCGACCAGGACCGCGACGGCGTATCCGCCGAGCTGATCTACCCGACCGTCGGCATGATGCTGTGCAACCACCCCGACGTGGATTATCAGGTCGCCTGCTTCAATGCCTACAACCGCTGGCTGGAAGGCTATGTGGCCGACGCGCCGAAAAATCGCCTGTTCGGTCTGGGCCAGGTCGCGCTGCGCTCGGTGGACGAGGGCATCAAGGAAATCGAAGACGCCAAAAAGCGCGGCTTCGTCGGTGTGATGATGACCGGTAACCCACCCGCCGCCGACTACCACGACCCCATGTACGATCCCTTGTGGGAAGCCGCCGTCGATATGCAGATGCCGCTGTCGTTCCACATCCTGACCTCCAAGGCCGATTCGATCACCAAACAGCGCGGTCCGAAGATCAACGGCTTTCTCGCCATCATGCGCGGCTGCCAGGATATCCTCGGCACCTTCGTGTTCGGCGGCGTGTTCGAGCGCCATCCCAAATTGAAAGTGGTCTGCGCCGAAGCCGATGCCGGCTGGGTGCCCCACTTCATCTATCGCATGGACCACGCCTACAACCGGCACCGCTACTGGATGAAGTGCCCGCCGCTGGAAAAACTGCCAAGCGAATACTTCAAGAGCAACATCTATCTGACGTTCCAGGACGACTGGACCGCCTTCAAGCACCGCGACGAAATGAACCCGCGGCGGCTGATGTGGGCCAACGACTTTCCCCACAGCGATTCCACCTGGCCCTGGTCGCAGGAAGTTCTGGCCGAGCACACCAAGGACATGTCCGAGCAGGAAAAAAACTGGATCCTTCACGACAACGTCGTGGAGTGCTATAACCTGCCGATCTGAACCGGGCCACGAATACCGCCAACCCCCGCACCCGCCCGGTAGCCCCGGGCGGTTTGCGTTAGCGAGGTGACACCATGAGCAACACCACCGACACCAGTACCACTTACGACATCAAGATCACCGGCGGCACCATCGTCGATGGCTCAGGGGCGCCCGGCTATCGCGGCGACGTCGCCATCAAGGACGGCAAGGTCGTGGCGCTTGGGCAAGCGCCCGGCACCGCCGCCACCACCATCGACGCCACGGACAGGATGATCACGCCGGGATTTGTGGACATCCACACCCATTACGACGCCCAGGTGCTGTGGGACCGGATGCTGACCATCTCCCCCTGGCACGGCGTCACCACCGTGGTGCTGGGCAACTGCGGCTTCGGCGTCGCGCCGACCCGCCCCGAACACCGCGATCTGATCATCGGCACCCTCGAAAAAGTCGAGGGCATGAGCCCGGCGGCACTCAACGCGGGACTCGGCGCCGACTGGCCCTTCGAGACCTTTCCTGAGTATCTGGATGCGATCGAACAAGCCGGCACCGCCATCAATGTGGGCGTGCTGATCGGCCACACTCCGACCCGCCTTTATGTGATGGGCGAAGCCGCCACCGAGCGCGAGGCCACCCCGGACGAAATCGAGCAGATGCGCAAGATCGTCGCCGAGGCCATGGCCGCCGGCGCCATCGGTTTTGCCACCTCGAAGTCAGCGACCCATGTGGGCCTCAAGGGCCGGCCGGTACCGAGCCGCGTCGCCTCCTACGAGGAAGTCCGCACCCTGGTTTCCACCCTGAAGGGCGGCAAAGGCATGATGCAGGCCACCGCCGGCAAGGAACTCTGGTTCGACGAGTACGAAAAGCTCGCCGAAGAAAACGGCATCACCATCAGCTGGACCGCCATGCTGGCCGGCATGGTCAGTCCGGACGCGCACATCCTGCAACAGCAGCGCACCGCCGAGCTGATCGCGAAGGGCCGCAACATCGTGCCCCAGGTGACGCCGCGCCCGTTGTGCTTCGAATTCCAGTTCAAGGAGCCCTTCCCGTTCGAAAGCCTGTCGGTGTTCAAGCCGGTGGCCGCCGCCGATGCCGAAGGCAAGAAAAAGTATTACGCCGACCCCGAATTCCGCCAGGCCGTGAAGGAAAAAATGGCCAGTGTGCGCGCCTCGTTCCGCACCTCCTGGGAAAGCTCTGTCATCTCGATGTGCGGCCGTCCAGAATACGAAGAGCGCACGGTCGGTGAGGTCGCGCAGGAGCTGGGCGTGGCGACCATCGATCTCGGCTTCGATCTGGCGCTCGCCACCAACCTGGAAGCCCGTTTCCGGATGCCAGTGGCCAATGCCGACGAAGCGGTGGTCGAGGATCTGCTGAAGGACCCCAACACCGTGCTCGGTCTCTCCGACGCCGGCGCCCACGCCAGCCAGTTGTGCGACGCCTGTCTGCCCACCTATCTGCTGGGCCGCTGGGTGCGCGACAAGCAGGCCATCCCGTTCGAGGAAGCCATCCGCATGCTGACTTCGCGGCCGGCCGAGGTATTCGGCATCAAGGACCGCGGACGGCTGCAAGTGGGCAAGCCCGCCGATGTGGTGGTGATCGATCCCGCCACGGTGAACGCGGGCGGACTGGAACGCGTCTACGACCAGCCCGCCGGGCAGGACCGGCTGATCGCGCAGGCCTTTGGTATCGATGCGGTGATCGTCAACGGCGTGCTGCTGCGCCAGCGCGATAGCGATCTGCTGGGCGCGGGCGACGCTCTGCCCGGTCGGTTACTGCGGCGGGGGGTGAATGCCTGAGGGGCGGCCACCCAAGGTAGCAGTGGTAAATTCAGCGGCAACAGAACGCAGTCGATGACCACAACGAACCCCGTGCCCATTGGATAGACCCGCGAACAGGCGTCAAGGACAGTGGCGTCTTGAATTTTTTATCTGCTATATTCCTCAAGACCGTGAGCGTCGTCACACATTTGCCCGTGTGCCCAGGTGTCAGGGTCGATAGCCAGCAAAAGAAATCGAGCATCCGAGCGTCAACCGCCGGAACCACGAAAGACAAGTTACGAGAGGGATTTATGAAAACTGGATCTTATACCGCACTATTGAGCGGCTTACTGTTGACCACTGTACTAGCGCTTCCTGCGGCTGCCGCAGTGCCGCCCGGCAATGGCGCTGCCACCTACGACATCATGCACCATTCATCGTGCTGCTATACCGGGGATCCCATTCTTGCTACTGAAAGCCTGTGGCACGCCTTCTTCGAAGCCCCGGGCACGCCGGCCATTGCCCCGGGCGTCACGCTGACCGAGACCACCGATCTCACCACCTTGTCCAGTTATGACATGCTTTATATTGCGCAAGCCAGTATCGATGTCCTGAGCGGCGCCGATATGACCACGATCCTCAGTTGGGTCAATGCCGGTGGCACCCTGGTGATCAATAATCACGACGGCTCGACTCCCGGCGCCAGTGCCTTCGGCAGCTTTGTCGGCGCAGCCTATGCCTTTACCGCCGTGAACGACCCCGATGGCGACAACATGGTCGTCACCGACGCAGCGAACACGCTGCTGACCACCCCCAATGTGCTCGACGACGTCGACCTCAGCGGCTGGGGTTCATCGGTGCATGGCGCGTTCGGCAGCCTTGGCGCCGCTTACACGTGCGCGGTCAACAGCGATAATGGCACGACCTCGGCGCCCGTTCTGTGTAACGCTGCATCCGGTCTCGGCGTCATCATCCTTACCGGATTCGACCCCGAATGCGGCGACTTCTGCCATGACGATCACCTGACCGGCGGTACCAGCAGCGGATCGGAACTGTGGGAGAATTTCATCCTGGCAGGGGCACCCGCGGCAGTAACAATCGGACCTGTGCCCACTCTGTCGACGTGGGCCTTGGGGCTGTTGGTCAGCCTGCTGATGCTCGGTGGCGTAGTTAGCCAGCGCCGTGGTGCCCGACGCACCAGCTAACGCTCGCTGCACGTCCTGCCATGGTTCGTAAATTGAGCCCCTGCGGTAACGCAGGGGCTCAATTTGTTTACAGGCTCTTTGCGTGAGTCCCACCGACCGAAGTCATCCTGGGCGGCTGGTATGCCCCGCATCAACACCCATCCGTCAAGCGGCGCTTTGGCTTTTCCAGTTATGCAGCTCAGGGATACAGCGCGCGCCGTACAGCTTCATGCTGCGCTCGCAATAGTCATAGGGCATGCCCGCAAAGCTAAAGCAGCCGTTGAGCTGGAAGTCGCCCAGATCTTTCTGGCGGGTTTCGAGTTTTTCGAAAATCTGCTGTGGCGTGCCCCAGATCTGGAAGTCGACAAAAGCATCCGCCACCTTGTCGAGACCCAACTCTTGCAGCATCTTGGCGGCATCGCCGTAGGCCGCGTAGCCCTTGGTGCCGGCAAAGTGCGAACCCGCCATCTCGTAGTGATTGGCGGCGGTGAGAAAGTAGGCGGCGATGTACTTGCGGGCCATCTCTTCGGCGCGCTCGGCGCTGTCGTCGCAGATGATGAAATCGTTGCACAGTACCGGCCCTGGCTCGCGTCCGTGGTGCTTGCGGTACAGGTCCCGGTAGCGGTTCACTTCGGCTGCCATCTGCTCGATGGGGCGTTGCATGAACAGCATGATCTGGGACCCGAGTTCGGCGCCGGCGTCGATGGAATCGGGCGACATGGCTACCGAGAAAGTGCGGCCGGCGAAGCTTTTCAGCGGTCGCGGGCGGATTTCGACGCGGGGCTGCTTGACCACTTCACCGTCATATTCGGCGAATCCGGTTTCGAGCGCCGTGGTGATCATCCGGGCCGCTTCGTTGAACTTGGTGCGGCTCTGGTTCATATCCACCCGGAACCCTTCGTATTCCAACCGCGCCAGTCCGCGTCCCATGCCGAGAATGGTGCGGCCGTTGCTGTAATAATCGAGCAGCGCGATTTCTTCGGCCACGCGTAGCGGATCGTGCCAGGGCAGGATCACCGCGCCGGTACCCAGCTTGATGCGGCTGGTACAGCCGGCCATGTAGCTCAGAAACTGGGTGACATCCGGACACATGGTGTAGTCGGTGAAATGGTGTTCGACACACCAGATGGAATCGAAACCGGATGGCTCGGCCAGCTTGGCGAGCTTGAGTTCGGCGGTGTAGACCTCTTCATCGCTGAGGTTGCCGGGGTTCTGGAACAGCATCTGCATTCCGCATTCCATCGGGAGTCTCCTGTGGTGGCGCCGCTGGGCGACGCGGGGGTTGGGGAAAATATTCAGGCGGCGTAACTTACCCCATACCACCCCCTGCCGCCAGTCGAGCCGAAGCAGAGGACGGAGTCGCCTGATCCCATGATCTGGAGCAGCACATCGGCCTGATCCCGCTTCGCGACACCTTTCAACAAGCTGCTAGAATCGGGCGTATACCGCCGCCAGTTCACACCGCCAGTTCATGAGGACATGCGAATGCTCATTTTTCGTCAATTGTTCGACCAGGCATCGTCCACCTACACCTATCTGCTGGGCGACGGCGATACCGGCGCAGCAGTGCTCATCGATCCGGTGTTCGAGCAGACGCGCCGCGATACCGCGCTGCTCGCGGAACTTGGGCTGAAGCTGACCGCGGTGCTGGATACCCACTGCCACGCCGATCATGTCACCAGTGCCTGGCTGCTCAAGCAGCGCACCGGCGCCGACATCCTGATCGCCGCCAATTCCGGGGTCGAGGGTGCGGACCGCTATCTGCGCCAGGGCGAGCACGTCAAGTTCGGCGGTCGTTATCTTGAAGTCCGCGAAACACCCGGGCACACCAACGGCTGTCTCAGCTATGTGCTGGACGACGAAAGCATGGCCTTCACCGGCGATGCATTGCTGATTCGCGGCTGCGGCCGCACGGATTTCCAGCAGGGCGACGCAGGGCGCCTGTACCGTTCCATCCATACCCAGATATTTTCCCTGCCCGACGCCACCCGACTCTACCCGGCCCATGATTACCACGGTCTGACAGTGACCAGCGTCGGCGAAGAAAAGCGCTATAACCCGCGCTGCGGCGGACAGATCAGCGAGGCGGATTTTGCCGGCTACATGAACAATCTCAACCTGGCGCATCCCAAGAAAATCGATATTGCGGTACCCGCCAACCTCAAATGCGGCCGTCCCGAGACCGGCGTGGCACCGGACGATGCGCCGCACTGGGCACCGCTGACCTATACCTTCGCGGGGCTCTGGGAGATCGACCCGCGCTGGCTGGAGGAGCACCTCGATGCCGTGCGCGTACTGGATGTGCGCGAGCCCGACGAATTCGAAGGCCCGCTCGGGCATATCCCCGGCGCCCAGCTGATCCCCCTCGGCACCCTGTCGGCGCGGATCGCCGAGATCGCCACCGACAAGCCCGTGGTCACCGTGTGTCGCTCCGGGGGCCGCTCCGCACAGGCAACGGTGCTGCTGCAGCGCGCCGGCATCGAGCGCGTCGCCAATCTCACCGGCGGCATGTTGCGCTGGCGCGCCGGTGGCCACGCCGTGGTGGGTGGAGTGAGCGGCTAAGGATGCTCTGGATAAACCCGTGCGTGGTGAGTCCTGAGCCAATCGAAGGATCGAACCCGGCAGCGGCATTTGTTGGCGCCGGCCCGGCACCCTCCGACGGGCTCAGGACGAACGCCAGGATGGTTCGGAACCTCCCTAGTTTTCGATGTCTCCTCGCCGGCTGAAGGGCTATAGTTGTACCAGCCAATTTCACAGGAAGACGCCAATCACACGCGCTGCACTCAAAGGCCCCTGGAACCAGGCGCAGATCGAAGCCTTCCTGTACAACAGCACGATTCCGCTGCGGCTGTCCTGCGTGGGAGGGGATGGTTTTCCGCGCGTCGTCTCAGTCTGGTACGGGTACGACGGGCAGCAGCTGCGCTGTGTGTCGCACGGTTCATCACAGCTGGTGGGTTTGCTGCGACGCAGTGACCGGGTAGGTTTTGAACTGGCGCCGAATGAGCCGCCGTATTACGGCGTGCGTGGCCAGGGCATTGCGACCCTGGATTCCGATGCTGATGGCACGGTGCTTCGCCAGATGCTCGAGCGCTACCTCGGGGGCACGACGTCGAAACTGGCGAGCTGGTTGCTGTCGCGCGCCGAGGATGAAGTTCTCATCAGTATCGAACCCGTACGGCTGTTCAGCTGGGATTATCGCGAGCGCATGGGGAACGACTGACACGCTCATCCAGGTGTTGGACGACCTGTGTGAACAGGGGTGCGATTCGTCCGGGCTGGGCCATTGATTGCGGGATTTTGATTCATTGCGCCACGCCGGCGTACATTGGCCGAGACGGAAAAAGAAAGTGATGCGTGTATTGCTGACGGGTGGCACCGGGTTCATCGGTGCGGCGCTGACTGACGCGCTGCTGGCCAGTGGCAGCGAATTGACTATTCTCAGCCGGTCCACGCAGCGCGACCGACCCCGCTGCCGGTTTATCCGATCCCTTGATCAGATTGCAGCTACCGAACAGTTCGATGCGGTCATCAACCTCGCCGGCGCCTCCCTGGCTGCCCGGCGCTGGAGCACTGCCTACAAACGCGAGATCTTCACCAGCCGCATGGACACTACCCGCCAAGTGTTCGATCTGCTGGCGCGTCTCCAGCACCGGCCCGCAGTCCTGTTGAGTGCCAGCGCCATCGGTTACTACGGGCATCACAGCGATGAGCGCTTGACGGAATCGTCTGCCACCACGCCCGGCTTTGCGCAAAGGCTCTGTAGTGACTGGGAGTCGCTGGCGCTGCAGGCGCAGCAGTTCGGCGTGCGGGTCTGCCTGTTGCGCCTGGGTGTCGTACTGGACACTGGTGGCGGCGCACTGGCAAAGATGGCGCAATCCTTTCGCTTCGGTGTCGCCAGCTGGCTGGGCAGCGGCCACCAGTGGTTGAGCTGGGTGCACCGACAGGATGTCATCCGTGCAATACAGTTTTTGCTGGAGCGGGACGACCTACAGGGCCCTGTCAATATTACAAGTCCCCGGCCAGTGACCGGGCGCGAGTTTGCCACGGCGCTGGCGGTGCATTTTCGTACGTTCATTCGAGCAGGCGTGCCGGCGCCGGTGATCCACGTGCTGGTGGGTGAGATGGCGGAGGAGCTGCTGCTGAACGGCCAGCGCGTGTTACCCGAGCGGCTGCAGACGGCGGGCTTTACTTTCGCGCACCCCGACCTCGCATCAGCACTGGCGGCGATTTACGTCGCAAATCCGTCACGATGATGGCGAGAATAGGTAAGCGCATGTCTGCACAACAAGACATCCGCCAGCCGTCATAGGAAGCGCAAGCTGCCGTCCTTTTGCAACGCGCC
Source organism: Gammaproteobacteria bacterium (assembly GCA_046566625.1). Classification (GTDB taxonomy): domain Bacteria; phylum Pseudomonadota; class Gammaproteobacteria; order Pseudomonadales; family Porticoccaceae; genus JAGPUQ01. The sequence continues at coordinate 34,525 of JBKHWK010000005.1, read as the reverse complement.
CCTGTCCAAGGATTAGCTTGTCCGCCGGCAGCATTAAACGCCACCGCTAAAATCACCCCGCCAAAACACGGCCAATAAAAAGGCCCGCCGAAGCGGGCCTTGCAAACCAAACACCGATCCCGGTTTAGCGATATTTTTTCAGTTCAAGCCGCGCAATCTGATTGCGGTGGACTTCGTCCGGGCCATCGGCGATGCGCAGCACACGGGTGTGAGCCCAGGCGCGCGCCAGACCCACGTCCTCGGTCACGCCCGCGCCGCCAAACACCTGAATGGCGTCGTCGATGATCTTGAGCGCAAGGTTGGGTGCAGCCACCTTGATCATGGCGATTTCCATCTTCGCCACCTTGTTGCCCACGGTGTCCATCATGTAGGCGGCCTTGAGGGTCAACAGCCGTGCCATCTCGATATTGATGCGGGCGTCGGCGATGCGTTCGAGCCACACGGTCTGCTCCGACAGTTTCTTGCCGAAGGCGACGCGGTTGAGTGCACGCTCGCACATGAGTTGCAGCGCCTTTTCGGCGACGCCGATGACGCGCATGCAGTGGTGAATGCGGCCCGGTCCCAGGCGGCCCTGGGCAATCTCGAAGCCGCGTCCTTCACCGAGCAGCAGATTGGATGCGGGCACGCGCACATTTTCGAACAACACCTGGGCGTGACCGTGAGGGGCGTCGTCGTAGCCGAATACCGGCACCCAGCGCTCTACGGTGATGCCAGGCGTCTCGGGCTCGACCAGAATCATCGACTGCTGCGTGTGCGGCGTCGCGGTGGGGTCGGTTTTGCCCATCACGATCCAGATTTTGCAGCGCGGATCGTGGACACCCGAGGAAAACCATTTGCGTCCGTTGATCACATAGTGATCGCCATCGCGCCGAATGCTGGTCTCGATGTTGGTGGCATCGGACGAGGCCACCGCGGGTTCGGTCATGCAGAACGCGGAACGGAACTTGCCCTCGAGCAGGGGCTGCAACCATTTTTCCTTGTGTTCCGGCGTGCCGTAGCGTTCGATGGTTTCCATGTTGCCGGTGTCCGGCGCCGAGCAGTTGAAGACTTCGGAAGCCCACTTGGACTTGCCCATGATTTCGCACAGGGGTGCGTATTCAAGGTTGGTCAGACCGGCGCCGCGCTCGCTCTCCGGCAGAAACAGGTTCCACAATCCTTCCTGTTTGGCCTTCGCCTTCAGCTCGTCGAGAATCGGCGGGACACACCAGCGGCCACCCGCCTCTACCTGCTGGTAATAAACTTCCTCGTTGGGCGTGACATGGGTGTCCATGAAGTTCTGCACGCGCAGTTGCAGTTCGCGGACTTTGTCGGAAAAAGCGAAATCCATAGGGGCTCCTGATTGCCTGTCGATGGGTCCGGCGGCGGCTCGGTTCCGGCCAGTCAGCCGGGGGCCATACGCCGAATTGCCGGCGTCAAAATAATGGGTGATCCATCATAACCCAAGCCGGCGGGCAGGCGAGCGCCGCCGATACCGCAGCGGGCTGTAATTGACGTGCCGCAAGCGGCACAGTAGCTTGCAGGTCAAACCGGGCCAATGCCCGCACAATAATTTCAAACCCAGGGGTCAAACATCGTGAAACGCAAGCAGATTCTGGAAGGCATCAAGGTGCTGGATTTCACCCAGCATGTCGCGGGTCCGTCCTGCACCCGCATGATGGCGGAGATGGGCGCCGAGATCATCAAGGTGGAATTGGCGCCCACCGGCGACCAGGTCCGCTATCTCGGCTATCTGAAAGGCGGTCGCAGCATTTACTTTCTGCAACAGAACCGCGGCAAGCAGAGCCTCTGCCTGGACGCCAAGACCGAGCGTGGCCGGGAGATCCTCCACGACCTGATCAAGCAGGTGGACGTGCTGATCGAGAATTTCGCGCCGGGCGCCATCGCACGACTGGGTTGCGGCTGGGAAGTGGCGAGCCAGCTCAATCCCGAACTCATCATGTGCTCGATCTCCACCTTCGGGCAGAGCGGTCCGCTCGCCGACCTGCCCGGCTACGACTACATCGGCCAGGCCTATTCCGGGATCAGCAGCCTGATCGGCGAAGAGGATCGAGGCCCCAGCCTGCCCGGCGCCGCGCTCGGCGACACCATGACCGGCGCCCATGCCCTGGCTGCCATCAACGGTGCGCTTTTCAACCGCGCGATGGGCGGCGGTGGCGACCATCTCGACATCACCTTACTCGACAGCTATTTCCACTGTCACGAGATGTCCGTCGGGGTCTACAGCGCCAGCAACGGCAAGGTGGCGCCACGCCGCAGCGGCTCGCACCAGCGCATCCTGTGCCCCACCGGGGCCTTCAAGGGCCGCGACGGCTACATCATGATCGTCGCCACCCCGCAGCAATGGCCGGCGTTCTGCAAGGCCATCGAGATGCCGGAACTGATGGAGGACGCGCGCTTTGCGCACATCAACGACCGTGTCCGCAACCGCTTCGAGCTGATCGCCATCATCGAGGACTGGCTGCAACGTCAAGACAGCGATGCCGCTTCGATCAAGAAGCTGGAGGCAGCCCGCATCCCGGTGGCGCCTGTGCTGTCAGTACCCGAAGCCATGGCGCATCCCCATCTGGTTCAGCGCGGCACGGTGCGCACGGTCACCCAGCGCGGCGCCGGCACCTTCCAGATGCCCGGCATGCCGCTGCGCTTCAAGAACCATCCCGGCATCGAGGAACTGGAAACGCCCTATCGGGGCGAGCACAACGTCGCGATTCTGCAGAAGTACCTGGGGCTTTCAGAACAGGAAGTGACGCGAATGCATGCCGAAGGTGTACTGCTGCGGGAAGATATTCCTGCGCCTGGTTGAGCGGAATCCGGTGGTTCAGGAACACTCCGAACTCCAGGAGGCCGGACTTCTCCTAGTCCGGATGATCGGCCGCGTTGCGCGCGTTCAATTGCGCAAGTCGGATCTGCCGTTCAAATGAAAAACCCCCTGACGGGGGCTTTTTATTTGGCGGTGAGGGAGGGATTCGAACCCTCGATACCGGTAAGGGTATACTCCCTTAGCAGGGGAGCGCCTTCAGCCACTCGGCCACCTCACCATAAACTGATCACACAACAGCTTTAAACAACCATAGCCCCGCCCGCAGAATTGGGCATGGAGCTCGAAAGAGCGCCGGCACCGTATGCCCGCTGGTTTCCTGTTGCGGGACGGTTCATGCCGTTCTCAAGATTGATCTCAAAGATGAGTTGTTCTCAAGACTGCGGCCCACTCCCTGACCGGCGAGCGGGCCGCGATATTAACACGGCGATCAGGACTGCCAAAGTGGCAACGGCAGCAAATGAGCCTTAGCAAATTTAGTTGCTGCCCGCGGCCGCCTGATGTTCCTGCTGGATGCGCTCGTAGATTTCTTCTCTGTGAACCGGCAAGTCGCGTGGTGCATTGACACCCAGCCGAACCTGGTTGCCTTTCACTCCCAACACGGTGACGGTAACGTCATCTCCGATGACAATGGTCTCTCCGACCCTTCGGGTAAGTATAAGCATTGCTGCCTCCATTTCTCCATAATGCCAAGTAAAAACGTCCTTGAAACAATATATTGCGGACGTTTCATTGTGTCGTTAGTTATTATCATGCTGAGCGGCACAGCCGCACCGCTCGCTGTGTTACACAAGGTTAGTCTAACAGAGGCTCTGTAAGTTTCACAAAAGCTAATATTCCAACTTTGGCAGCGCCCCACCCGGTCGCTCTCGCGATCCACCGCAGCCACCGGGAGGAGATGACCGCAACCCGGGCGGCCTTAATCAAACCGCCGCATCAAGCTCGAATTCAGTGTGCAGGGCCCGTACGCCAAGTTCGAGATATTTCTCGTCCACCACCACCGTGATCTTGATCTCGGAGGTGCTGATCATCTGGATGTTGATATTGTGCTCGGCGAGCGCCCGGAACATGCGCGCCGCCACGCCCGCATGGGAACGCATGCCCACACCCACCAGAGACAGCTTGGCAATGCGATCATCCGTGGTAATCGAAGTTGCCCCGAGACTCGCCTGCAAGCCCTCGAGCACACGTTGGGCTTTTTTCATTTCATTGCGGTGAACCGTGAACGTCAGCGAGGTCGTGCCGTCCTGAGCCACGTTCTGAACGATCACGTCTACTTCGATATTGGCCTCGCTGATAGGCCCCAGAATCCGGTAGGCGACGCCGGGTACATCCGGCACTCCCGCTACGGTGAGCTTGGCCTCGTCGCGATTGAAAGCGATGCCGGATACCAGGGGTTTTTCCATATCGTCCTCGTCGTCTAGGGTGATCAGGGTACCCGGGCCTTCAGTAAAGCTCGACAGCACGCGCAGCGGCACCTGGTACTTGCCGGCGAACTCCACCGCGCGAATCTGCAGCACCTTGGAGCCCTGGCTGGCCATTTCCAGCATTTCTTCAAAGGTGATGCGATCCAGCCGGCGCGCACAGCTCACCACCCGCGGGTCGGTGGTGTAGACACCATCCACATCCGTGTAAATCTGGCATTCGTCGGCGTTCAAGGCAGCGGCGAGAGCAACGCCGGTCGTGTCCGAACCGCCACGACCCAGAGTGGTGATATTGCCCTCACCATCGACGCCCTGAAATCCGGCAACCACCACCACGCGCCCGGCGGCGAGATCGGCGCGCATCCGCTCCACGTCGATCGCCTCGATCCGCGCCTTGGTGTGGGCGCTGTCAGTGAGGATGCGGATCTGGCTGCCCGTGTAGGAACGGGCAGCGCAGCCGAGTTCTTCAAGCGCCATGGCCAGCAGCGCGATCGTCACCTGCTCGCCGGTGGAGACCAGCACATCGAGCTCACGGGGCGAGGGTATTTCGGAAATTTCATGCGCCAGCGCAATCAGTCGATTGGTCTCGCCGCTCATGGCCGAGACGACCACCACGAGATCCTCACCGCGCGCGCGCGCCGCCGCAACCTTGTGGGCCACGGCGCGGATGCGCTCGATCGTGCCGACGGAAGTGCCGCCGTATTTCTGAACCAAAAGACTCATGGCTGTTTTCTGCTGGGGCCTTCCCCGGAAAAGGCGCGGGAATTTATCACCAACGCCGGCGAAACAGAATAGGTTGGGAGGTCGATCACGCGCCTAGACGCTGCTCGACCCACCCCGGAACGGAATCCAGCGCGGCTGCGAGGGCGCCGACATCCGGTCCGCCGCCCTGGGCGAGGTCGGGGCGGCCGCCGCCCTTGCCACCGACCTGGGCCGCCACATGCTGCATGAGATCGCCCGCCTTGATGCGCCCGGTCAGATCCTTGGTCACCCCGGCCACGAGCACGACTTTTCCGTCTTCCTCCGCCGCCAGCAGCACCACGCCACTACCGAGCCGTGATTTCATCTGATCGGCGATATCGCGCAGGCTGCGCGCGTCGCCGCCCTCGATACACCGCGCCAGCACCGACACACCGGCCACCTGGCACACTTCCGCCAAAGGATCACCGCCACTGGCACCAGCCAGCCGCACCTTGAGGGCATCGAGTTCGCGGGCCAACTGCCGATTCTGCTCGACCAACTGCCCGGCCTTGTCGACGATGGTCGGCGCACTGGTTTTCAGCACCGACGCAGTACGCGCGAGTCGCGTTTCCAGCTCTTCGACATAGGCCAGGGCGACGGTGCCGGCGATGGCTTCGATGCGGCGCACGCCGGAGGCAATACCGGATTCGGTGACGACCTTGAACAGGCCGATGTCGCCGGTGCGCGCAACATGGGTGCCGCCACACAATTCCCGCGAGAAGCCATCGCCCATGGTGAGCACCCTGACCTCGTCACCATATTTTTCGCCAAACAGCGCCATGGCGCCCTGGCTGCGAGCGACGTCCATGGTCATCAGCCGGGTCTGCACCTCGGTGTTGGCCAGAATTTCGCGATTCACCCGGCGTTCGATGGCAAGAAGCTGATCGCGGTCGAGCGCCTGTGGATGAGAGAAATCGAAGCGCGCCCGCTCCGCATCCACCAGCGAGCCCTTTTGCGTCACATGCTCGCCCAGGACTTCGCGCAGCGCCGCATGCAACAGGTGAGTGGCCGAGTGATGGCGCGCGGTAGCATCGCGCGTCGCCGGATCCACGCGCGCGGTCAACAGGTCCCCCACCACGACCGCGCCTTCCGCGACCGCACCGATGTGAAGACAGTTCTCGCCCTGCTTGCGGCAATCGCGGATGGCGAAGCGGCCGCGCCCACTCACCAGCTCGCCCCGATCGCCCACCTGACCGCCGCTCTCGCCGTAAAACGGCGTGGTGTCCAGTACGGCGATGCCCTCCTCTCCGGCAACCAGCTCCGCTACCGCTTCGGCGCCACGAAACAGGGCGACGACCCGACTTTCGCCGGTGAGCTGTTGGTAACCGATGAACGCGGTGGTGCCTTCGATATCGGGCGTGGCGGTGTAGTCCACGTGAAAGCGGCTGGCCTGACGCGCCCGTTGGCGCTGTTCAGCCATCGCCTGCTCATAGCCCGGCATGTCCAACGTATAGCCTCGCTCGCGGGCGATATCGTTGGTCAGATCGACGGGGAAACCATAGGTATCGTAGAGCGAAAACACCAGGGCGCCGGGGATTTCCTGTCCCGACAGCTCGGCCAGCGCCGCTTCGAGCACTCCCAGGCCCGCATCCAGGGTGCGGGCGAACTGCTCCTCTTCAGTCCGCAGTACGCGCGCCACGCGCTCGGCCGCCGCGGCAAGCTCGGGATAGGCAGCGCCCATCTCAGTGGCAAGCGGCGCCACCAGTCGGAAAAAGAAAGGCTCGGTGGCGCCCAGTTTGTTGCCGTGGCGGAGCGCGCGGCGAATGATGCGCCGCAGCACATAGCCCCGACCTTCGTTGCTGGGCAGCACGCCGTCGGTGATCAGAAACGCGCAGGAACGGATGTGATCGGCAATGACGCGCAGTGAACCCTCGGCGAGATCGGTCGCACCGGTTACCGCCGCCGCCGCACGAATCAGATTGGCAAACAGATCGATCTCGTAATTGGTATGCACGCCCTGCATCACTGCAGCGATGCGCTCGAGCCCCATGCCGGTGTCGATCGAAGGTCTCGGCAGCGGTCGCAGCTTGCCCTCGGCATCGCGCTCGTACTGCATGAATACCAGATTCCAGATTTCGATATAGCGATCGAGATCGCCACCTGCGCTGCCCGGAGGACCGCCGGGTACTTCGGGGCCGTGGTCGTAGAAAATCTCGGAACAGGGCCCGCAGGGGCCGGTGTCGCCCATTTGCCAGAAGTTGTCTTCGTCGAGGCGCGAGAAGCGCTCGGCGCTGACGCCGATCTCGCGCAGCCAGATGTCCGCGGCCTCGTCGTCGGAAACATGCACCGTGACCCACAGCCGTTCCGCCGGCAGCCCGAGGCGCACGGTGAGGAATTCCCAGGCATAGGCGATGGCGTCACGCTTGAAATACTCTCCGAAGCTGAAATTGCCCAGCATCTCGAAGAAGGTGTGGTGTCGGGCGGTAAAGCCGACGTTTTCGAGATCATTGTGCTTGCCGCCGGCCCGCACACAGCGCTGCGACGATGCAGCACGCCGGTACGGACGCTGATCGACGCCCAGAAAAACATCCTTGAACTGCACCATGCCGGCGTTGGTGAACAGCAGCGTGGGATCATTGTCCGGCACCAGGCTGCTGCTCGGCACCAGCGTATGATCCTTGCTCGCAAAGAATTCCAGAAACGCCTGGCGTAGGTCAGCGCTCTTCAAAATGGACTCCGTGGGTCGATAAAACGCGAGAAAATTTGCTCAGAATCCCAGTTCGGATTCGGAAAACTGCTTGCCGGCCAACAAATGCAGATGAAGGTGAAAGACCGTCTGCCCAGCGCCGGCGCCGTTGTTGACGATCACCCGAAAGGCGTCCTCGACGCCTGCCTGACGGGCCACCGCGCTGGTCGCCAGCATCAGGTGGCCAAGCAGCGCCAGATCTTCTCCGGAAGCGTCGCAAAGCTTGGGAATCGGTTTGCGCGGAATGATCAACAGATGGACGGGCGCTTTCGGCGCGATGTCCTTGATCGCAATGCAATGCTCGTCCTCGTAAATAATCTCGGACGGCAACTCGCGATTGATGATCCGCGTAAAAATACTGTCAGCCATGCTCTCCTCTCCGGCATTTTTTAATAGGGCGCTGAAAAACTGCCGTGCCGGGCGCGGTTAGCGATGCCCCGCCGACGCCTGCGGTACCCGCTCTTCCGCTGAGAGTACGCGTGCTTCGCGCTCCAACATCACCGGGATGCCGTCTCGAAGCGGATAGGCGAGGCCGCTCGCCCGGCAAATCAATTCCTGGTGCTCGGCATCGTATTCGAGCGGCGCCTTGGTCACCGGGCAGACGAGGATACTCAGCAACTGTTTGTTCACGGGATTCCTGTCGGAAGTCGGGCGTCGCCGCAGGTGATGGTACACCGCCGAAATCGACGCGCAGTACGCCGGAATTCTACGGCAAAGTATGCACAGGCTCTATGGTTGCAGCCTCAGAGCGGTGCGCTCCCCGGCGGCAGGAGGAAAATACTGAAGCACCAGCGCCGGGTCGAGGCGGACGTCGAACCAGTTCATGCGCCAGTCCAGATGCGGACCCGTCGCGCGCCCAGTGGCGCCGACGCAGGCGATGGGGTCACCGCGCGCCAGTTCATCGCCCTCCTTCACCAGGATTGCGCTCAGGTGAATGAAGGTGGAAGTCAGTCCCTGGCCGTGATCGACGATCAGGGTTCCGCCTGAAAAATATAGGTCCGGCTGGACCAGGCGCACTACCCCGGGCGCCGGCGCCCGTACCTGGGTGCCGGTCGGCGCCGCGATGTCCAGACCGAAGTGAGGATTCTTAGGCACTCCGTTGTAGACGCGCAGGCTGCCGTACACACCCGTGATCGGGCCGTCCAGGGGGCGGCTGAAGCCGGCCAGAAAATCGCGCCGGGGGGAATTGATCGCGCGCGCCCGGTCCACCAGTTCCTGCTCGCGCTCGATGCGCTCCATGACTTCCGGAGGCGGAGTGACCGTGCTCTGCGGCACACCGTCGACCCGCTGTACCTGGTAGCTGCGTCGTTCGACATCGAAACGGTAGTGGCGCGGCCCCATCGGATCGGTCACGATCAGGGTCATGGTCGCCGGGGCATCGCGCCCCAGACCCACCACGAAATGGCCATCGGGAGACACCGGAACGGACTTCCGGTCAAAGGTCACCCTGGCCGTCGGCGCCACCCGACCGATGACCATGCCGCCCTGACGCCAGACGCCCTGGAACTCCAGGCCGTCGTCGGCCTCGGCGACAGGAGCGGCCAGCAGCATCCCGGCGAATGCGCGACACAGCAACGACCGGTAGCGATTCACGGGGAGCTTCTCACAGGGTCTCCATGTCCTCGGCGCCGGCCCTTCGGGCCAGGATCGCCTGAATCTCGTCGGCACCGAAACCGCGATACTGGAGGAAACGCGCCCTTCGCGCCCGCTCCGGCCAGTCCTGCGCCGACTTCCGACCAAATTTCTGGGTGCTGACCGACAGTGCCAAGGCACACCAGTCCACGTCTGCCGTGGTAAGTGCGCGCTGCGCGAGCTCTGCGTCGACTCCGCGCTCGGCCAGCTCTCTGCGGATGCGCTGCGGTCCCTGACCACGGCGAATCCGACTCGCAACCAGGGCTTCGGCGAAGCGGGCATCGCTCTGCAAGCCTTCCGCAGCCAGCTGATCCAGCACCTGCGCTATCAGCACGGGTTCCGTGGCAAAGTCGACGGACAGCTTGCGGAGCAGTTCGACGCGGCTGTGCTCTCGCCGCGCGAGCCGCTGGATCGCCGCGGCGCGCATTGCCCGCATGGGATCGATCGGGGCGTCACCGGCGACCTCCGCCGTACCGCGCAGGCCGCCCCCCCCATTCATGATCTGCCGCCGGCAGCTACGTTCCCCATACCTGACTTATTCGAACTCCGCATCCGCGCCAGCAGTCGCCGGGATGGCAGCGGCATCGCCGCCCAGCAACTTGGCGCGCACCTGGGCATCGATCTCCGTCGCGATCTCGGGATGCTCCCGGAGATAATCGCAGGCGTTGCTCTTGCCCTGCCCGATCTTGTCGCCGCGATAGGCATACCAGGCACCGGATTTTTCAACCAGACCGCACTTGACGCCCAGGTCGATAATCTCGCCCATGCGGTTGATGCCGGAGCCATAGAGAATCTGGAATTCCGCCTGGCGGAACGGCGGTGACACCTTGTTCTTGACTACCTTGACGCGGGTCTCGCTGCCGACGACCTCCTCGCCGTCCTTGACCGCGCCGATGCGGCGGATATCCAGACGCACCGAGGCGTAGAACTTGAGCGCGTTGCCCCCGGTGGTAGTCTCGGGGTTGCCGAACATGACGCCGATTTTCATCCGTATCTGGTTGATGAAAATCACCAGACAGTTGGAATTCTTGATGTTGCCGGTAAGTTTGCGCAGCGCCTGTGACATCAGCCGCGCCTGCAAGCCCACATGGTGGTCGCCCATCTCGCCCTCGATCTCGGCCCGGGGCACCAGCGCAGCCACCGAGTCGACCACCAGCACATCGATGGCGCCGGAGCGCACCAGCATGTCGGTGACTTCGAGTGCCTGCTCGCCGGTATCGGGCTGGGAGAGGATCAGGTCGTCGATATTGACCCCGAGTTTCTCCGCATAGATGGGATCCAGCGCGTGCTCGGCGTCGATAAAGGCGCAGGTGCCGCCCAGCTTCTGGGCCTGGGCGATGACCGACAGGGTGAGCGTGGTCTTGCCCGAGGATTCCGGACCGTAGATCTCGACCACCCGACCCCGCGGCAGACCGCCTACGCCAAGTGCAATATCGAGCCCGAGCGAGCCGGTGGAAATGCTCGGAATCGCGACATGCTCCTTGTCGCCCATCCGCATCACCGTGCCCTTGCCAAACTGCTTGTCGATCTGGCTCAGGGCCGCCTGCAATGCCTTTTCCTTGTTCGGATCCATCGCGCTACCTCTGTCTGTCATTGCCACCACTGGCGTGGCGCCAGCTTATGCGAAACCCGATAACTGTACAAGCATACAGTTGTCGAAAAAGTGGGCTTTCGCCAGCGCTATACCCCTACATGCCGCCATGCCGGTCAGCGCCGGAGATCCGTTGGAGGTTCCGCCTGGGAAACGGGCTCGGCCCGCAACATCTCCGGCCAGGCGGCGCGCAAGTAGATGACCATGGACCACAGGGTCAGCAGCGCCGCGCCATAAAGCAGCCCGAGCGCAACCTGATTGAGCACAGGAAACGAGCCGTCCCGATCGAATACCAGCAGGGCCAAGATTGCCACCATCTGCAACGTTGTTTTGACCTTGCCGATGCCGGACACGGCCACGCTGGCGCGCTGACCCAGTTCCGCCATCCATTCTCGCAATGCCGAGATCACCAGCTCGCGTCCAATGATGATCATGGTGGGCAGGGCAAACTCCGGCGTCGCCTGGCGCTGCAGGAGGAGTACCAGCGCGACCACCACGATAAGCTTGTCCGCCACGGGATCCAGAAAAGCGCCGAAGCGGGTCTCCTGACCCAGGCGGCGCGCCAGATACCCATCCGCCCAGTCGGTGAAGCCGGCCAGGGCAAAAATCCCGGCCGCCGCCACATAGTGCCAGCTCCAGGGCAGGTAAAAGACCACCACCAGCAGCGGAATCAGCCCCACCCGCAGGAGAGTCAGTGAGGTGGGCAGATTGATCATGACAACTCCCGATAACGGCACGGCCACGCTAGCCGCTGTGGAGAGTGCTGTAAATAGCCTCGGCGACCTTACGGTCGATTCCGGGCACCTTCATGAGATCCGCGACGCTGGCCTGCGCCACCGAGCCGAGCCCACCGAAATGACGGAGCAATTCCCGCCGCCGCTTGGGTCCGACACCGGGGATTCCCTCCAGCGTCGAGGCGCGGCGGTTACGGTCGCGGCGACCGCGATGTCCGGTGATCGCAAATCGATGGGCTTCGTCGCGAATTTGCTGGATCAGCAACAGGCTGCGGGGATCGGCCACAACCTCACGCACAGAGTCGCCGACGCTGATGAGCAGCGTTTCCAGGCCCGGCTTGCGCGTCGTACCCTTGGCGACGCCCACGGCGAGCACACCCACCACACCCAGCTCCGCGAGCACCCGTTCCGCCACTGCCAGCTGACCGCGGCCACCGTCCACGAACAGCACGTCGGGCAGCGCGCCCTCGCCCTGCTGCAACCGCTTGTAGCGCCGCACCAACGCCTGCTCCATGGCCGCGTAATCATCTCCCGGCGCCACGCCATCGATATTGAAACGCCGATATTGCGACTTCAGCGGCCCTTCACCGTTGAACACCACGCAGGAGGCCACAGTCGCCTCGCCGCTGGAATGACTGATATCGAAGCATTCGAGCCGCTGCGGCGGCTCGGGCAGCTCCAGCACGGCGGCGAGCGCTTCCATTCGTTGCCGGGTATTGCGGGACGCGGCAAGGTGCCCCGCCAGGTTCTGCTCGGCGGTGCGCTGGGCGGTTTCGACCCAGCGGGCGCGCGTGCCGCGAATGTTGACCTTGATCGCTACGCTGCGCCCCGCCGCCTCGGCCAGTGCCGCCTCCAGCAATTCCCGCTCCTCGATGGCGACGGCAATCAGCAGCTCCCGGGGGATGTCCACGGCGACACCGCTCTCCAGATAGTGATGAGAAACGAATTCGGCCAGCACCTCGCCCGGCGCGCTCTCCGGCGGCACCGCCGGATAAAAACTGCGGCTGCCCAGCATGCGGCCACGGCGAATGTAGAGCACATGGACGCAGGCGCGCTCGCCACCGCTGGCGACGCCGATCACATCGATATCGCCACTGCCCGCCTCTATCACTTGCTCGGCCTGAATCCGCCGCAGCGCCGCGATCTGATCACGCGACGCCGCGGCCTGCTCGAACTCCAGACGCTCGCTCGCCCGTTCCATCGCGCGTTCCAGCTCCCGCATCAATTCGTGGCTTTTGCCTTCGAGAAAGAGTCGGGTGTGATGCACATCGCGTGCGTAATCGTCCGCCGCGATATAGGCGACACAGGGCGCCGTGCAACGGCCGATCTGATATTGCAGACAAGGGCGCGAGCGATGCTTGAAGACACTGTCCTCGCATTGACGGACACGGAACGTTTTTTTCAGAAACGTCAGTGTCTCGCGCACGGCAAGCGCATTCGGATAGGGACCAAAATAACTGCCCTGCGCGCGCTTGACACCACGGTGCATGGCGAGGCGCGGAAACACATCGCGATCCGACAGAAACAGATAGGGATAGGATTTGTCGTCGCGAAACAGAATGTTGAACGGCGGCCGGTACTGCTTGATCAGATTCTGTTCGAGAATCAGCGCTTCAAGCTCCGACTGGGTAACCGTCACCTCGACGCTGGCGATTTTCTGTACCAGTGCCGCCGTCTTGGGCGCCAGACCCTTGGCGCGAAAATAGCTCGCCACCCGCTTGCGCAGATTTTTGGCCTTGCCGACATAGAGCACCGCACCCTCGCCACCGAGCATCTGATAGACGCCCGGGCGGTCGGTGAGGCTTTGCAGGAAGCGTTTGGCGTCGAAACTCATGGCGACTTGAGGCAATGGACCAGCAGAATGGGCGCGACACTGGCAGCACGGCCGCCGTCGCAGCGGTGGCTCAGACTACGTCGTTGGGGTCGATGAGCCCGTACTTCACCGTCGCCAGCGCAAGCTCGACATCGTTACCGACACTCAGCTTTTCGTAGATCCGGTATTTGTAGGTGTTGATGGTCTTCGGGCTGATGTTGAGCACAGCGGCAACTTCATTGGCGCGGTGCCCGCTACCGATCATCTGGGCGATCTGCAGCTCGCGGCGGGACAGCGTCGCCAGCGGCGAACCCTCCTGATCCGGCCTGAGTCCCTTGACCACCATGAGCTGGGCAATTGCCGGGCTGACGTAGATGCCATCTTCGATCACGGTTTGCAGCGCGCGCTGGATTTCCTCGCGGTCCGCCTGCTTGGTGATATAGCCGGCCGCCCCGGCCTTGAGCAACTGGGCGGGATAGGTGTCATCGGCGAATACGCTGACGACAATCACCTTGAGTCCGGGATGGGCCAGCATCAACCGCCGTGTGGCTTCCAGCCCGCCGATGCCCGGCATGCGGATGTCCATGAACACGATGTCGGGATTCAGGTCGCGAGCCAGGGTAAGCGCCTGCTCGCCACTCGAGCCCTGACCGATCACCTCCACCCCCGGCGTCGACTCGATCAGGCTGCAAATTCCCATGCGTACCACATCGTGATCATCGATGACGAGGATCTTGATCGGCGTGTGGCCAAATTTTGCATCGACGTTCATCGGCGGTAGCCTAGCATCCCCCGGGGTCGCCGGCCATGCTCCGTAGCGCGGCCCATTCACGGATGCTCTGCACGAGACGCAAGGTAATGCTGATACGCGCACCCTCAACCGCGGGCTCTTTGGGCACGCGATGCCGCCAGTGCCGCTGCATGGGGCCGGCCATCAGCAATAGCGAACCGTCCGCGAGGACGAGTTGCCGGCGCAGTCCGGGCAGACTGCGATGGCGCAGCTCGAAGCGGCGCGCGACGCCGAGACTGAGGGTAGCGATCACCGGCTCCGGTCCCAGCACGGCCTCGTCGTCACTGTGCCAGTCGACACTGTCCTGGCCCGAGCGGTAGCAGTTGAGCAGCGCGCTGTTGAAGCGGTGGCCGGTGATCGTCTCAACCCGGCTGCGCAGCGCGGCGAGCGTCGGCGTCCAGGGATGACTTGTGAGGCGAGCACCCGAATAGCCGTAATTGGTGCCGGGATCGCCGTACCAGACATTGAGGCGCGGGATCGACAGCTGCCGACCGGCGATGCGAATCAGGCTCTGCTCCCAGGGCGCCGACCTCTCCAGCTCCTGAAATAGTTCCCTGGCTGCGGACACCGACAGAAACTGCGGCCAATGGGTCAGCGCCGCGTCCGGCAGCGGCAGATGCTGGACTGCTTCAAAGGGTAGCGGCGCGGTCGTCATGGCCCAGCCAGTCCGCGCCCAGTACCCGGGGCTCGGGTTCCAGCTCGACGCCGAAACGATCCGCCACGTCGGCGCGGATATCCCGCGCCAACGCCAGCAGCGCGGCGGCGCCGCCGCCACGATTCACGAGCACCAGGGCCTGCTGGTCATGCACGCCAACCCCGGCGCGCTCGACGCCCTTCCAGCCGGCGCGCTCGATGAGCCAGGCCGCCGCCAGCTTGACGCCACCATCCGCCGCGGGGAAGGTCACCACGTCTGGAAAGCGCGCGGCCAATGCCCGGGCCTGCGCCACATCCACCACCGGGTTCTTGAAGAAACTACCGGCATTGGGCACCCGCACCGGGTCAGGGAGCCGCGCGCGGCGCAAGGCTACGACCGCGGCAGCAATCCGCTCCGGGGTGATCTCTGCGGCTGGTACCGAGCCGAGCGCTTCACGCAGGGCGGGATAGGTCAGCACCGGTGCGGGCCGGGGATTCAAGGTGAGGGTCACCGAGGTGATCAACCAGGCGTCGCGGCCAACCCCCTTGAACAGGCTGTCGCGATAGCCGAAACCGCAGTCGGCGCGGGAAAAACGTCGCGTTTCGCCCGTCGCAATGGCGATGGCCTCCAGATCGTGAAACCGGCTTTCCAGCTCGACACCGTAGGCGCCGATGTTCTGAATGGGCGCCGCCCCCACGGTGCCCGGGATCAACGCCAGATTTTCGAGACCGTACCAGTGGTGCGCCAGGCAGTACTCGACCGTCTGATGCCAATCCTCGCCGGCGCCGACCTCAAGGTGAATCCTGTCGGCGCGCTCGGCGACCAGTGCGCGACCCCGAATACCAACCTGCACCACCAGCCCCGGCAGATCGCAGGCGAACACCACATTGCTGCCGCCACCCAGCACGGTAACGGGCAACTGTTGATTGCGGGCGAAGTCCAGGGCGGCGCGCGCCTCGGCGACATTCTCGACGCGGACGAAATACGCGGCGCGGGCGGCAAGCGCCAGGCTGTTATGGGTGCGCAGCTCGATATCGCGCTGAATCTCCATGGCTATTCCAGCCCATGCCGGGTGCGAATTGCCGCCAACAGACCGTCGGCCGCCACCTCCGCCAGGTCCAGTACCTGTTCGAAGTCGCGGGCGTCCCCTTCATAGGGATCCGGCACTTCGAGCGCATCCCGGTAGCCACCGGCACGCAGAAACAGATCGAGCTCGCCGCGATACCAGTTCGGACGCTGGCGCTCCAGATTGCGCAGATTGGTGTTATCCATGGCCAGGATGTAGCCGAAATTCCGGAAATCGGCCGGCGTCACCTGGCGCGCGCGCAAGTGTTCCAGATCGTAGCCGCGCGCCAGCGCGGCCCGCTGGGTGCGGGGATCCGGCGGTAGCCCGAGGTGCCAGTCGCCAGTTCCGGCGGAATCCACCCGGATCGCGCCAGCCAACCCAGCGCGTTCCACCCGTTGCGCGAACACACCGTGCGCGGTGGGCGAGCGACAGATGTTGCCGAGGCACACGAACAGTACGCTTATGGGTCCCAGGACGGTCATGCACCCTGCCCGAGCAACGCACGTACCCGTTCGAGGTCGGCCGGCGTATCCACACCGCCGGGTACCGGCACCACCGCTGACGCGACATGAATCCCCACGCCCTGGGTCAGAAAACGCAGTTGTTCGAGGGCTTCCACGTCTTCGAGTCGCGCCACCGGCCAGCGCGTGAAAGCGTGCAATGCCGCGACCCGGTAAGCATAGAGACCGATATGGCGCAGTGGCGGGCAGCGCGGGTCGATGCCTCCTTCGCCACGCAGCACCCGATCCCGCGCCCAGGGGATGGGGGCGCGGCTGAAGTAGAGCGCGCGCTCGGCCGCGCACACCACCTTGACCGCATTGGGGTCGGCCAGCACCTGTTCGTCCACGATGGACTCGCACAGGGTCGCGACGCCACAATCAGGATTGGCTTCCAGATTGGCCGCTACCTGATTGATTAATAAGGGCGAGATCAGGGGTTCGTCGCCCTGCACATTGACCACGATAGCGTCGTCAGGCCAGGCGCACAGCCGCGCCACCTCGGCCAAGCGGTCGGTGCCCGAGGCGTGATCGGCTGCGGTCATCAGAGCGTCCCCGCCATTTGCCACTATCCTGCTATGAATACCCTCATGATCGGTCGCAACGATGACGCGAGCAGCGGCGCTCGCGAGCGCGGCCTGCCGCACCCACTCCACCATGGGCTTGCCGGCAATATCGAGCAAGGGTTTTCCCGGCAGTCTGGAGGAGCCGAAGCGGGCCGGTATCACACAATAAAACATAGTATTTTCATCGTATTAAATAGGTTATCTAAACTGAATTATCAGTCAAATCGAGCAGCCGGTCCCAGCCGGGGTCGGTAAGTTCCGCAACCACATCAAGCACCCAGGTCTGGGCGTTGGCGATGGCATCGCACTTCACCGCGTCCTTCGCAGTGATCACCACCGGCAGCGCGTCGGGAAAGCAGAGATCCGCCGCGCGGAAAGCATGATGGTCCGGTCTGGGGTGCAGGTCGACGGTGCATCCCAGCGCTTCCAGCGTGGCGCGCAGCCGCTCGGGATTGCCGATTCCCGCTACCCCATGCACCCGGGGGGGAGTCCCGCACGCATCTTTCCGCTGTTCGCCGAGAAATGCGTCCACGCTCAACTGACGCCCGGAGACGAGATGACGGAAGCCCAGCGGACGCAGCTGCATCGGGTAACTGGCCCGCTGCGGCCGATAGTCACCGCCGTTGACCACCACCATATCCACTTCGTCGAGCCGCGAAGATGGCTCCCGCAGAGGACCCGCGGGCAGGCAGCGACCGTTACCCAGGCCGCGGGCACCGTCCACCACGGCGATCTCGACGTCGCGATGCAGGCGATAGTGCTGGAGACCATCGTCGGAGAGCACCAGATCACAGTCAGAATTTGCCAGCAGCCAGAGTACCGCCGCGTGGCGATCCCTGCACACCACCACAGGACAGTCGGTAGCGCGCGCCAGCAGGCAGGGCTCGTCACCCACTTCACCGGCACCGTGGGCCGGGGTGACCAGCAACGGTTCCCGACCGAACGTGCCGCCGTAGCCACGGCTGACGATGCCGGGACGACGGCCACGGGCGCGCAACCGTTCTGCGAGCGCGATCAACAACGGCGTCTTGCCGGTACCGCCGACACTGATGTTGCCGATCACGACCACGGGTGCCGCAAAGCGCGCCCCCTGGTAACGCCGCTGCAGCAATCGCCGCCGCCAGCGCGCAACCAGGCTGAACAACCAACTGATCGGCACCAGCACCAGCCCCCAGCCGCCCGGCCGGTACCAGGCGCGTTCCAGCGCGCTCACGACGCCGCCCGCACCTGCGGTTCGAACTGCTGGTGATACAAAGTCGCGTAGCGACCGCCCGCGGCCAGCAATTGCGCGTGGCTGCCTGCCTCCAGAATCCGCCCGGCTTCCAGCACCAGGATACGGTCGGCCTTTTCCACCGTGCTCAAGCGGTGCGCGATAACGAACGTGGTGCGGCCACGCATGGCCACATCCAGCGCCGCCTGAATGTGGCGCTCCGATTCCGAATCCAGCGCCGAGGTAGCCTCGTCCAGAATCAAGATGGGGGCATCCTTGAGCAGCGCCCGGGCGATGGCTAGGCGCTGGCGCTGACCACCGGACAACAACACACCATCGTCGCCGATCGGCGTCTGAAAACCCTGCGGCAGCGCTTCGATGAACTCCAGCGCACGCGCCTGGCGCGCGGCCTCGCGCACCTGCTCCGGCGAGCGGCCGGCCAGTTCGCCATAGGCGATGTTGTTGTAGACGGTATCGTTGAACAGGACCACGTGCTGACTGACAAAAGCGATCTGTCGGCGCAGGTTGGCGAGCCGGTAGTCGCTGATCTCCCGGTCGTCGAGCAGGATGCGGCCATGCTGCTGGTTGTAGAAACGGGGAATCAGGCTCACCAACGTGGTCTTGCCGCTGCCGGAGGAGCCCACCAGGGCGATGGTTTCGCCGGGCGCCACCCGGAAAGAAATCTCGTGCAGGACCGGCTCCGCCCCGTCCCGATACGCGAAGGTCACCTGATCGAACACCAGCGCGCCACTGACGCGCTCCGCCTCATGGGTGCCGGCGTCGGGCTCCTCCACCTGGTCCAGGGTCTGGAACAGGGTATCGGCGGCGGCCACCCCACGCTGGATTACGCTGTTGACCTGGGTGAGCTGGCGCACCGGCTTGGCGAGCATGCCCGCCGTGAACAGAAACTTCGTGAAGCCGCCCACGGTCATGTCGGCCAGCATGGTGGGGGTCAGCACCAGCCACATCAGCATGCCCATGATGCCGGCGAGCAGGAGTTGCACCACCGGCGTCGACAGCCCTTCGGTGAGCTCCAGCTTGAGACTCTGACGACGATTGGCATCGCTTGCCCGCGCCAGCCGCGCACGCTCGTAGTCCTTGCCGCCATAGAGATGCATCTCGCGCTGGCCGTTGACCGCCTCGTTGGCGACCTGGGCCACACTGCCCATGGCGGCTTGCATCTTCTTGCCGAGGCGGCGAAACCGCGCACTGACAACGCTGATGATGAGCGCCACCGCCGGCATCAGAGTGAGAAAGACCAGGGCGAGACGCCAGTTCAGGTGAATCAGGTAGGCCAGCAGAACGACAGTGAGAAACCCTTCCCGGATAATCACCTTGAGCGCGCTTGTGGTGGCGCCCATGACCTGAAACACATGGTAGGTGAGCTGGGCGACGATATGGCCCGACATGTTGCCATCGAAGTAAGAGGTCGGCATGCGGGTGTACTTGTCGAAAACCTGGGTGCGCAGGGTGTGGACCACCGACTGGGCGACATAGCTCATGCCGTAGTTGCCGACCAGAAACCCGATGCCCCGGATCACCGCGATCGTCACCAGCATCACCGGCAACACGACACGCGCCTGCGCGAGGACGTCGTCGCCCTCCACCAGATAGGCGGCGATCCGGGCCGTTATCCCCGAATCCACCAGCTTCACGCCGAGACCGCCGGAGTCGACGGTCTCTCCGGTCACCTGGGTCAGCACATTCACCAGATAGCCGAACACATCGATAAAGGCGATCTCCATGATGCCGAACAGCCACAGACCCAGCACGGAGAGCAGAAATACGGGAACATAGGGCCGCACATAGGCCATCAGTCGCAGATAGATCCGCAGACTGGATTGTTCCGGACGCTGGCGGTCGACGGCCATGCAGACCCCTATGGTTGCCGGGCCCCGGATTCGGGCTGCTGCGTGGTGATATTGAGGTGGGCGAATCCGGCGCTGCCGGCCGCCTCCATGGCGGTGACCACTGCCTGGTGCGAGGCTTTGCCATCGGCACTGATCGTGAGCGGGGTATCGGTGTTACCAGCGGCGAGTTCGCGGAGTCCACGCACCAGCGTGTCGCGTTGGCGATTGACGAGCGCGATGCCATTGATGGCATAGCCGCCTTCGTGGTCAACCGAAATTTCGATGCTCTGCTCCGGCGCTTCACTGGGCGCCAAGTCCGCGGTCGGCAGCTGGAGCTTCAGGCGCGACTCTTTGGTGAACGTGGTGGACACCATGAAGAAGATCACCAGCAGAAACACCACGTCGACGAACGGCGTGATGTCGATGCCGGGCTCGACACGTTTGCGACGCTGAAATTTCACCCGCGCTTCCGCGTCTCGGTGGGAAGCTTGCGTTCATCGTGCAGGGCATCCACCAGCTTCACGGCCCGCTCCTGCATTTCAACCACCAGATCGTCGACGCGGCGCTCGAAAAAACGGTGGCACACCAGCGCCGGGATCGCCACCATCAATCCCGCTGCCGTAGTAATCAAAGCTTTGGAAATGCCACCGGCAAGCAAAGCCGCGTTGCCGCTGCCATGCGCCATGATCGCGCTGAACGCCTCGATCATGCCGAGCACAGTACCCAACAGGCCGAGTAGCGGCGCGATGCTGGTGACAGTACCCAATACGCCGACAAAGCGCTCCAGGCCGTGAATCACCTGAGTGGCCGTCTCTTCCACACTGTCTTTCATGACTTCGCGACCGTGATCGGCATTGCTGAGCGCGGTGGCAAGAATCCGCCCCAGCGGCGAGGACTCGCGCAATTCCTCGAGCCGCTCCCGCGTGATGCCCTCTTCGTGGACCCAATGCCAAACCTGATTCAGCAACTGGCTCGGCACCACGCGATCCGGCCGCAAGGCCAGAAAGCGCTCCACCGCGATCACCAGCGCAATCACCGAACAACCGAGAATTGGCCACATGACCCAACCGCCGGCAACTATCAGCTCGAACACTCGCCATCCTCGATCAAAAACGCGTCCGGCATGTTATGACAGAACGCCGAAACATCGAAACGACAGGATCTCAATCCCGCTGCCAACTCAATCCTGCTGCCACTCAATCCCTCTGCCAATAGTGCGGCCAGTTGCGGCGCGCACGGTCAACGTGGGGTTCTGGGTCCGTCCCGACGCGTTGCCAGGTAAAACTCAGCGCACCGTCAAACGCCGTATTCCAGCCGCGGGCTCCCGCCGCCTCGTAGCGGGCCACCACCTGGGGATGTGGATGCCCGAAGTGATGGCGGTAACCGGCGGAATAGACCACATGCGTCGGCCGCACGCGCGCCACGAAGTCAGGCGACGACGAGGTCCGACTGCCGTGGTGCGGCGCGATCAAGAGCTCGATGCCACCCGGCAATACCTCGTCGGCCAGCAGCAGCGCCTCGACGCCGGATTCGATATCACCGGTCAGCAGGACACGCGCCGCGCCCGCCTCCACCAGCAGGACGCACGACTGGTCGTTTTCACGGGCCAAGGGAATCGTCGGGTGCAGGATGCGAAACTCGACCCCATCCCAGCGCCAGCGCTGGCCGCGGCGACAACCGACCGCGCCCGCCCCGGGACCTTCCGGAGCCAATCCCCGCAACAGCCGCGCCGGAGGGTAATTACGCAGCAGCCCGGCTTCGCCGCCGCTATGATCCGCGTCGCGGTGACTCACCACCAGCAGGTTCAGCCGAGGCCAGCCCTGCGAACGCAAATAGGGCGCGATAATACCATCGCCCGCGTCGAACCGATCGCTGAACGCGGCGCCAGTGTCGTACACCATGACGTGCGCCGGCGTTTCCACCACCACTGCAAGCCCCTGTCCTACATCAAGTACGGTTACCCGCAACGCTGGCCGCGGCCCGGGGCCAGCCAGTGCCACCGCAAGCAGCGCGATGCAACTCAGATAACGCAACCTCAATCCCTGCGGCGCAAGCATCAGCAGTCCCGCGAGCGCCAGCGTCATCACCTGTGGCCAGCCCGTCCCGCCCGCAGGAATCCAGTTGGCGCGACCCGCGACCGGAGCCAGCGTGGCGAGCGCGGTATCGAACCACTGGAGTGACCAGCCGGCAATCCACCAGCACCAATCCGCCACGACCGGCGCAAGCGGGAGTACGACCACCCCCATCAGGCAGAAGGGCACCGTCAAAATCTCGACCCAGGGAATCGCCAGCAGGTTTATCAGCGGCGCAAGCAGTGGCAGCTTGCCGAAAAAGGCCAGCAGCCCCGCGGCAGTACCGAGCGAAATGGCCAGTTGCGCGCCGACCACATGTTGGGCGCGACTGCGGCGCGACCGCGGACCAAACCAGGCCAGCAGCACAGCAACCGCGCCAAACGACAACCAGAATCCAGCGGCCATCGGCGCCAGAGGTTCCACCACCGCAATGGCGGCCAGAGCCCAGATGAATCCGGCGAACAGTATCCGGTGGCGGCGTAGCAGAAGTAGCACGAGGAAAACGCTGAGCATGATGAAAGCGCGCGCGGTCGCCAGCCCGCCTCCCGCCATCAGCGTGTAGAGCGCGGCGGCAATCCAGGCCATCAGTGCACCCACATGCCGCGCCGGCCAAGGCGCCCCCAGTGCTGCTGCCGCCCGGCCACCCAGAGTACCGAGAAACATGCCAAACCCGGCGGCCAGTGCGATATGCAGTCCGGAAATCACCGCCAGATGCACGACTCCGGCGACGCGCATCCGCTCCCACATGGCCCCCGAGATCGCGCGGTCATCACCGACCGTGAACGCGCGCAGTAGCGCGCGTCCGGCGTCGGGAACCGGCAGGTTTTCGATGTGGGCGGCGACGCGCCCCCGCCAGGCGTCGATCGACAGCACCGCGCCGGTGCTCAAGTGCTGGTTATCGGCGCTTTCGCGCACATAGCCGGTAGCAGATATTCCGCGGGAAAACAGCCAGCTCGCATAATCGAAGCCGCCCGGATTGGCAAAGCCCCTGGGCCGACGCAGGCGCACTACCAGCTGCCAGGTCTCGCCGGGCGCCACCTCGGGCGCATTCCCGTACCAACCGAGACGCACGCGGCGCAGGGAAGGCGGCGTTGCCCCGGTCAGTGATTCAACACGGGAAACCCGCAGCTCGAAATGCACCGCCCGGGCGTCGCGCTTGGGAAGTCCAACCACAGTCCCCACAACCCGATACTCGGTTTTGTCGAGCGCGGCCGGTAACTGCGCTGCGAGCCGCACTTGCCCCCAGAGCGTTGCCCAGAACACACCGGCGCTGACGCCGAGCAGGATCAGCGCCAGCCTCCCCCCACGTCGCCAAGCCAGGGCAAGGGCGCACAGGAGTAGTGCGGCGCCGGGCGCAATCAGCGGCGGCAGCACCGGCCACAACACCGATGAGTAACTGCCCAGCGCGAAGGCGAGCAGCAGCAGATATGGCATACACCTCCCTGTGATGGCCATCCGCAATTACGCGGATACCGGCGAGTCTAGCGCAGTCCGGGCTGGCGCCCACGGAGTCAGCCGGTTAGCCTAGCGCGATGAAACATCTGCTCATCCTTTATCACAGCGGCGGCGGGAAAACGGAAGCCATGGCACAGGCGGTCTACGCGGGCGCACGGCGCGAACCCGAGGTCGAAACCCGGTTGCAAAGAGCGTTTGACAGCGGTCTCGACGACCTGCTGTGGGCGGACGGCCTGATTTTCGGCACCCCGGAAAACTTCGGTTACATGAGCGGCGCGCTCAAGGATTTTTTTGACCGCACTTTTTATCCCGCCGAGCCGTATCGACTCAATCTCCCTTACGCCCTGTTCGTGGGCGCCGGCAACGACGGCACCGGAGCGGCACTGGCGGTCGAGCGCATCGCCCTCGGCTACCCGTTACGCAAGGTGGCGGAGCCCGTGATCGTCGCCGGCGCACTCACCGAACCGCACTTGCAAGCCTGCGACGAGTTGGGGCAGGCGCTGGCGGCAGGACTTGCGTTGGGGATTTTTTGACGATGGCTGAAACACGTCCGGACAGATCCAGATCATGACTGCGGCATTGATTCTCGGTGGCGGCGGCGCACGCGCTGCGTACCAGGCCGGCGTGCTCCGCGCGGTGGCAGAGCTGCTGCCGGATCAGACCCTGAATCCATTCCCGATCATCTGCGGAACTTCGGCCGGCGCCATCAACGCGCTCTCGATCGCGGGCCATGCGGGAACATTCCGCGCCCGGGTGGCCGGCCTGCTGGAAATCTGGAGCAATCTGCGCGCGCAGGACGTGTATCGCACGGATTTTCTCGGCGTCGCTCGCAACTCCCTCGGTCTGCTGGCGTCGCTGATACGGGGCGGCTGCCCTCCGGGCCACACGCTCGCCCTCCTGAATAACGCTCCCCTGCGCAGCCTGCTGCAACGGCATATGAATTTCGATCGCATCGACACCGCCATCGCGAAGGGAGATCTCGATGCGGTCTGCATCACCGCGCTCCATTACGGCAACGGGCAGTCGGTAAGTTTTTTCCAGGGACCTCAGGACAACTGGGAACGCAATCGCCGCTGCGGACTGCGCACCGAACTGAACCTCGAACACCTGATGGCCTCCACGGCGATTCCTCTGCTGTTTCCGGCAACCCGAATCGGTGATCACCACTACGGGGATGGCGCGCTGCGCCAGCTGAAACCGCTGAGCCCCGCGCTCCATCTCGGCGCGCGCCGGCTGTTTGTGGTGGGAGTCAGCGATAATTTCAGGCACAAACCCAGCGCAACCCCGACTTCCAGCCCTCCGTCGGTGGGGCATATTCTGGGTCAGTTGCTCAACAGCGCTTTCATCGACGCCATCGAAAGTGATCTCGAAACCATGGAAACCATCAACGCGCTGGCCTCCGCAATTCGTCCCGAGCGGCGCCACGCTCCGCCCATTGCGCATCTCGCACCCGTCGAAGCACTGTGCATCTCACCATCGGAGCCGATCGACAAAATCGCCGCCCAGCACTACCGGGAACTGCCGTACAGCGTGCGCCTGTTCCTGCGCGCCATCGGCGCCACCACCCGCAGCAGTGGCGCCAGCGCGGCCAGCTATCTGCTGTTCGAGCCCGGCTTCTGCGGCAAGCTGCTCGACCTCGGCTATCGGGACGCCCTGGATTGCAGAGACCGCATCCGCGCCTTTTTCCGCCTTCCCGAGGCCGACGATGCGCCCGACGCTATTGGGGTCGGTATACCTTGATGGGGTGGTAGGACTTCTGGAACTCGGGCTGATCGGCCCATTTCAGTCCGCAACTGACGCCGCCATCAATCACGAAATGCTGTCCCGTGACGAAGGTGGAGCGGTCACCGGCCAGCCAGCAGGCCATCTGCGCGATGTCGTCCGGCTCGCCCGCACGGGGAATAGCCTGGGCCTTGGCAAACGCGGGTTTGACGCGATCCACCAACTCGTCCGAGCGACCCACGGTATTAGCGGCGAGCGGCGTGGCGATAAAACCCGGGCAGATCGCATTCACGCGCACATTGTGCTCGCCCATTTCCATGGCCACCGATTTGGACATGTGAATCACCGCCGCCTTGGCGGCGGCATAGGGATGCGGACTGTAGCCCGCCTTCAGTCCGGCGATGCTGCCGGTATTGATGATACTGCCGGTCTTCTGGCGCATCATGATCGGTGCCGCGTACTTCATGCCGAGAAACACGCCGCGCACCAGCACATCGAATGTCATGTCAAATTCATCCACGGGGATTTCGGCGATCGGCCCCAGCACACCACCGAAACCCGCGTTATTGAAGATGCAATCGAGCCGGCCCCAGCGACTCACCGCGAGCTCCACCGCTGCCTTGACCTGCGGCTCGTCGCGCACCTCGACGCGGGCAAAGACCGCACTGGCAGCACCCAGCTCGGCCGCCAGTGCCTGGCCGCGCTCTTCCTGCATATCGGCAATCACTACCCGCGCGCCCTCTTCAATAAAAAGCCGCACACTGCGCTCGCCGATGCCGCTGGCACCGCCCGTGATCACCGCCACTTTTCCGTTCAGCTCACCCATGGTTCGTCTCCCGTTACTGTTTTCTGAAAAAATGTCGCATCAAAAAATGTCGCATCAAAAACTGTTGCGTTAAAAAACATCATTCCACCACAGGCACACGCGGACCGGCATCGATCCAGGTCTGACGCGCGCAGGCCATGAGTTCGCCGGTCACCCCGTGAATCGCCACGCCCATAAAGCGCTTGCGCCCCTGGGGCGGCGCAAGCTGCCAACTGCTGACGATATAGGACACGCCGGCCCGCAGCGGCTGCTTCAGTGAAGCCGCGCAGGTGCCGAGCAACTGGACGCCGACGTCCAGCTCGAGCGCCGCGATCGCGTAGCCGCCGGGACAGTCGAGCGCCGCCCAGACCTGCTCCGGGGCGACTTGGCCACTGGCGTCCAGCAGTTCGGGCCCCGGCTCCCAGACGCCGGCGACGATGATAGCGCCAGCCGCGTCCGGCAAGGGTCCACAAAACAGCCGCAAACCGTCACCCGGCGCACGCCTTGGACTGCATACATAGCAGCCGCGCACATCGCTCCCGTGCAAAAACCGAAAGCGCTCGGCGGCGGCGCGGGCAGCGCTCAGGGTCGGCGGCGGCGGAATCTCGAGCGCAAGCTCAAGCGGGCGGGCACGACCCAGTTCCTGATCGTCGAGATGGCAGCTCACCGCCCCGTCAGGATGGCGCCTGATCGCGAGCGGCGTGGCGACCGGAAAGCCCCGCATGATGCGCACCTCGGCATCGCCGGACAGGAAAGCCGCCATCATGCCCGCAACATAACCGCCGTTACCGCGACCCACAGGGCCGTTGTAGCGGGCGTCGATAATCAGGATTTCGTTCGGGGTTTTGCTCATCGGGTCGAGGTCCGGACACTCGCCAGTATTTTACGGACCGGCGGACTGCTCCTACAGTTACGCACTGGCACGACGCTCGCAATGCTCATCCGATGCGGGCGCGCCACCCGGAGTCGGATCGAGGCGCATCAGGATGGCATCTTCGCGGCCCTGGACGGCCGGATAGTAGTTGCGCCGCAGTCCCACGCGCTGGAAACCTTCGCTCTGATAAAGCGCAATGGCTGGCGCATTGCCGGCGCGCACTTCCAGATGCACGCAGCGCGCACGGTCGGCGAACAGAGCCAGACCGGCGCGCAACAAGCGACGGCCAAACCCTTTGCGGGACTGCGCGGGAGCAACCGCGATATTCAGCACTTCCGCTTCGTCGAGCACCTGACGAAATACGGCAAATCCGCAAAGTTCGCCATTTGCGACCAACACCAGCATCGGATGCCGGGCGAGACTGTCCTCGAAACGGGCACGATCCCAGGGTGCCAGTGCGGCCTGCGCCTCGATCCGGCACAGGATTTCCAGATCGGCGGCGACGGCAGGCCGCACGTGCGGTTCGGACGCGGTACCGATCATTGGTTCGCGGCCGGCGCGAGCTTCCTGATCGCGCGCCAGGTTTCGGCCTTGCGTGCGGGCGCTGCCAGCATGTCCGCAAGCCCCGGCAACAGAATCGCGCGCGCCGCACCCACCAGCGCCAGTTCGTCACCGACAGTCAGGTGAGATTCCGCGCCCAAACAATGCCAACTGGTCTCGCCCATCGCCAACAGCCAGCGAAAAGACGCCGTCGCCGTGCGTCCAGCGATGAACAGTGCGAGCGACTCCTGGGCACCCGCGAGGCTTGCATCGGCCCCGGCGAACGGCGGCCAGTCGATCACTTCGGCAGCCGCCAGCGGTCCCGGCAGGCGTCCGATGGCGCGCAGAATATTGGTCAACAACGCCATCCGCTCGCGATCGGGCCAGCCTCCCGCTGGCATGGCATCGAGCACCAGCAGATCCGGCACCGGCTGCCAACAGGCGAGGCGAAATGCCAGCGCGGTGGCCGTTTCGACCGCCGCAGCTTCGGGTTGCGACAGAACCTCCAATCCCGCGCGGGCAACGGCCACCGGCGCCCGGACCTGTTCCCGGAGTGCCGCCAGCGGCGACGCGCTGTGCTCCACGTGGGCCGGCGCGGCGGAATCGGCAGCCGGCAAGCCCGGTGCTCTCGGCGCAAACGCGCTGGGCACCGGTTGCTCCGCCGCTTCGGCCTGTGCCACAGCCGCTTCGGCAAGTGCCGTGGCGGCTTCGCCGGACGCCGGGCGCGGCCGGTATCTGACCACGCCCAGTGCCGTCAGATACGCGTCCCGCCGCGCCGCGTCCATCGGCAACTACACGCCGCGCTGGGGATGGACGCGGTCGGGCGTTTCCAGCAGGTTGATGGCGTTGAGGTAGGCCTTGGCGCTCGCAACCAGGATATCGGTATCGGCGCCCTGGCCATTGACGATGCGCCCACCCTTCTCCAACCGCACCGTCACCTCCCCCTGGGAGTCGCTGCCGGTAGTGATGGCGTTGACCGAATAGAGTTGCAGGCTGGCGCCGCTGTGGGCGAGCTTCTCGATCGCCTTGAACACCGCATCCACGGGCCCGTCGCCTTCCGCGACAACCTGATGGTCATTGCCCTGCGCGCGCAGCGTGAGCTCGGCATGGGGAGCGCGTCCGGTCCGCGACGCCACGTCCATGGCGATCAGGCTGAAATGCTCGGCGGTCTCGCCGAACTGGATATCCGACACCAGCGCCTGCAAGTCTTCGTCGTAGATTTCCCGCTTCTTGTCGGCGAGCTCCTTGAAGCGCACGAAAGCGCGATTGAGATCGGCCTTGTTGTCGAAGGTGATGCCCAGGGTTTCGAGGCGTGCACTGAAGGCCGCACGACCCGAAAGTTTGCCCAACACGATGCGGTTGGTGTTCCAGCCCACGTCCTGGGCGCGCATGATCTCGTAGGTTTCGCGGTACTTGAGCACGCCGTCCTGGTGAATACCGGACTCGTGGGCAAAGGCATTGGCGCCCACCACCGCCTTGTTGGGCTGCACCGGGAACCCTGTCACGGTCGATACCAGACGCGAGGTGGGAACGATCTGGGTGGTATCGATGCGGGTGGACACCGGAAACACGTCGGGCCGGGTGCGCACCGCCATCACGATTTCTTCGAGCGATGCATTGCCCGCGCGCTCTCCGAGACCATTGATGGTGCACTCGACCTGGCGCGCCCCGTGCAGCACCGCCGACAGCGAATTCGCCACCGCGAGGCCGAGATCGTTGTGGCAATGTACCGAGAATATCGCCTTGTCGGAATTGGGCACATTCTTGATGACGCGGCCGATCATGGCGCCGTACTGACCCGGCTCGCCGTAACCCACGGTGTCGGGAATATTGATGGTGCGGGCACCGGCGGCGATCACCGCCTCGATCACCCGGCACATGAACTCGAACTCGGTGCGGCTGCCGTCCTCAAGCGAAAACTCCACATCGTCGACCAGATTGCGGGCGATCTTGACGGCCCCGATGGCCTGCTCAAGCACCTGCGCCGGCGTCATCTGGAGCTTGTATTCCATGTGAATCGGCGAGGTCGCGATGAAGGTGTGAATGCGCGGTGCCACCGCGTCCTTGAGCGCCTCCGCAGCGCGTTCGATATCCGCCGGCAGAGTGCGCGCGAGGCTGCACACCTGGCAGTCGCGGATGGTCTCGGCGATGCTTTTGACGGCGGCAAAATCGCCGGGGCTCGACGTGGCGAAACCCGCTTCGATCACATCCACCCGCAGTTTTTCCAGCGCCTTGGCGACGCGCAATTTCTCTTCGCGCGTCATGGCTGCGCCGGGGCTTTGCTCGCCGTCGCGCAAGGTGGTGTCGAAGATGATCAAGTGTTCTTTGTTGTCGGCCATGGCGTTGGGCTCCCAGATCGCGCGCCAGCGCGGCGATCGCTACAGGATGAATCGGCCCGCATCAGCGGGTGATAAAAACGAAAACAGCAGGAGAGAGTACGTTGGCTGCCCCTCAGGGCAGCAGCAGGAGCAGTCGGAACGCACACAACGCCGCCGCCGGACAGGAATGTCCGGAACCGGAGAGCGATGAAACCGCGTCAAATGCCATTGCGAGGGACGTTGCACAGTAAGTGGAACCATTCAAGCAGATTCGCCCCGTGCTGCCAAGCCCCGGCGATAGCGCCGCCACAGCCACAGACTGGGGCCGGACAGCGCATACACGAAGAAGACGACCAACAACACTCTGGGCGGATCGATCACCACCAGAGCGGCACCAATCACCGCCGCGACTATGACGATAAAAGGCACCCGCCCGCGAAAGTCGACGCCCTTCATGCTGTGGTAGCGAAAATTGGTGACCATCAGCAGCCCCGCCGCCGCCGTCATCAAGCAAACCGTCAGCGCAATGCCACCGGAAGCCTCCAGGTCCTGACCGCTCCACACAATACCGGCAACCACTCCGGCTGCGGCCGGGCTCGCGAGTCCGACGAAGAAGCGCTTGTCGGTGGAGCCCACCTGTACGTTGAAGCGCGCCAGGCGCAGCGCCGCGCAGGATGCGTAAATGAATGCCGCCGCCCAGCCCAGCTTGCCCAGTGCGTTCAGCATCCAGGCATAGGCCACCACCGCCGGCGCCACGCCGAACGACACCATGTCCGACAGGGAATCGTACTGAACGCCAAACGCGCTCTGGGTATTGGTGAGGCGGGCGACGCGACCGTCGAGCCCGTCAAACACCATGGCGACAAAAATGGCGAACGCCGCCGCAGAGAATTTCCCGTTCATGGCGGAAAGAATCGCGTAGAAGCCCGCGAACAGGGCGCCGGTGGTGAGCAGGTTGGGCAGCAGATAGATGCCACGGCGACGGACGACCTCACCCTCGACGGCGTCCTCGGCCGAGAACGGGGCAAACGGCGGCACCGTCGCTTTCACGCCGGCCTCATCATCATCCGCTAAGGGGTCGGTCACACCAGGTCTCCTACACTGTCATCGGGTGCCGCGCCGTGGTGCGCGGACTGCTGCACTGTAGCAGGAAAGCCCCCACCAGCATGAGCCAGGCCCCATGAAAAAGGGGCGGGCCACAGCAAATGCGGACCGCCCCCGCGCCGCGCCTGAGACCGCGCGACGTGCAACCGTTGCCGGTCAGTTCTTCGATTTGTCGATCAGCTTGTTCTTGCCGATCCAGGGCATCATGCCGCGCAGTTTGGCGCCCACGGCTTCGATGGGATGCTCCTGGGCGCGGCGCCGGCGCGCTTTCAGTACCGGGTTCCCGGCCTGGTTGTCGAGCACGAATTCGCGCGCAAACTTGCCGGTTTGAATATCGTCCAGAATGCGCTTCATCTCTTTCTTGGTTTCATCGGTGATGATGCGCGGACCGCTCACATAATCCCCGTACTCCGCCGTATTGGAGATCGAGTAACGCATGTCGGCGATGCCGCCCTGATACATCAGATCGACGATCAACTTGAGCTCGTGCAGACACTCGAAATAAGCCATTTCGGGCGCATAGCCGGCCTCGACCAGGGTTTCGAAACCCGCCTGAACCAGCGCCGTGGCGCCGCCGCAGAGCACGGCCTGCTCGCCGAACAGGTCGGTCTCGGTCTCTTCCCGGAAATTGGTTTCGATGATGCCGGAGCGGCCCGCACCGATCGCCGCCGCATAGGACAGGGCGATGTCGCGCGCCCGACCGCTGGCATCCCGGTACAGGGCAATCAGCGAAGGCACCCCGCCGCCTTCCTGATAGGTGCTGCGCACCGTGTGACCGGGGCCTTTGGGGGCGATCATGATCACATCCAGGTCCGCGCGCGGCTCGATCAACTGGAAGTGGATATTGAAGCCGTGGGCGAACGCAAGCGCCGCACCCTGCTTCAGGTTGGGTTCGATTTCACTGTAATAAATGGCCTTTTGCTGTTCGTCGGGCGCCAGCACCATCACCAGATCGGCACCTTTCACCGCCTCGGCAACCTCGGCCACCTTGAGACCAGCGCCTTCGGCCTTGGCGCGGGACGCCGAACCCTTGCGCAGGGCTACCACGACATCGGCCACACCGGAATCGCGCAGATTCAGCGCGTGCGCGTGACCCTGAGAGCCATAGCCCACCACGGCCACTTTTTTGCCGCGGATGACGGCGAGATCACAATCTTTCTCGTAATACACTTGCATGGTCGTCCACCCGATACTGAGTTTGTTGGTTGTCCCGTGACTGTCAAGCCCGCAGCGCACGTTCGCCGCGCATGATACCGGATACGCCGGAGCGCACCACTTCCAGCACCGCCGTCTCGCCGAGTGCCTCGATGAAGGCATCCAGCTTGGTGCTGACCCCCGCGAGCTGAATGACATAGCTCGTGGCGCCGACGTCGATGATCTGACCCCGGAAGATATCGACGACGCGTTTCACTTCGGCGCGGGCTTCCCCGCTCGCCTTGACCTTGACGAGCATCAGCTCGCGCTCGATGTGAGGGCCGTCGGTGAGGTCGGTAACCTTCACTACATCAACCAGCTTGTGGAGCTGCTTGGTGATTTTTTCGATGGTGAGATCGTCGCTCTGCGTGGTCAGCGTCATGCGCGACAGGGTCGCGTCCTCAGTGGGAGCCACGGTCAGAGAATCGATGTTGTAGCCGCGCTGGGAAAACAGGCCGACCACGCGCGAGAGGGCTCCGGGTTCGTTTTCCAACA
This sequence comes from Gammaproteobacteria bacterium, assembly GCA_046566625.1. Lineage (GTDB taxonomy): Bacteria > Pseudomonadota > Gammaproteobacteria > Pseudomonadales > Porticoccaceae > JAGPUQ01. Next base: position 1,897 of record JBKHWK010000005.1, on the reverse strand, counting down.
GCACCGAAAGAATGCGTCTCATCAGGTACGCTCCGTTTTGCTGAGCCACAGATCGCGCATGGAACCGGGAGACACATGCATCGGGTAGACGTGCTCATGGGGGTCCACCTGAATATCGACGAACACCACCCGGTCCTTGTAACTGAAGCATTCCCGGAGCTTGTCTTCGAGTTCGTCGATGTGTTCGACGCGCAACCCGACATGGCCGTACGCCTCCGCCAGCTTGACGAAATCCGGCAGCGAATCCTCGTAGAGAATCTGTGAGTAACGGCTGCCGTACTGCATGTCCTGCCACTGTTTCACCATCCCCAGCGCCTGATTGTTGAGATTGATGATCTTGACCGGCAACTGGTGCTGGGTGCAGGCGGACAGCTCCTGAATGCACATCTGGATACTTCCCTCGCCGGTTACGCAGGCGACATCCGCCCCCGGGAAGGCCATCTGCACGCCCATGGCTGCCGGCAGGCCGTAACCCATGGTGCCAAGCCCGCCGGAATTGAACCACCGTCGGGGCTTGTCGAAGAGATAATACTGCGCCGCAAACATCTGGTGCTGCCCGACATCGGACGTGATGTAGGCCTGGCCTTGAGTCACCTTGTAGAGCGCCTTGACCGCATCCTGCGGCTTGATCAGTGAGCCGACGCTGGGTTCGTGGCGCGGCGCGGTGTAGAGCCCGTGGCGTCGACGCCACTCGTCGATCTGCTGCCACCACTCCGCAAGCGCCGCAGCGTCCGGACGCGCGCCGGCCGCCTCGATCTGCTCGATCATCTCGTCCAGCACAGAGTCGCAGGCACCGACGATGGGGATATCCACTGGCACGTTTTTCGAAATCGACGAGGGATCGACGTCGATATGAATGATCTGCGCCCCCGGACAGAAGCGGTCCGGCGTATTGGTGACCCGGTCGTCGAAACGCACGCCGACCGCCAGAATCACGTCCGCGTGATGCATCGCCGTATTGGCTTCGAAGGTACCGTGCATACCGAGCATGCCGACAAACTGTCGGTCGCTGCCCGGGTAACCGCCAAGCCCCATCAATGTGTTGGTGACCGGAAAATCGAGCAGTCGCGCGATCCGCGTGAGCTGGTCTGCGGCATTGCCCAAAATCACCCCGCCACCCGCATAGATGACCGGCCGCCTGGCTTCGAGCAGCACCTTCACCGCGCGGCGGATCTGCCCGGAATGTCCCTTGGTGGAGGGCTGATACGAACGAATACGAACCTTGTCCGGGTACAGGTAGGGCACTTTGTAATTGGGATCGGTGACATCCTTGGGAATGTCGACCACCACCGGGCCGGGCCGTCCACTGCGCGCGATGTAGAACGCCTTGGCAATGGTTTCCGCCACGTCTTCGGCGCGCCGCACCATGAAGCTGTGTTTCACGATGGGTCGCGAGATACCGATCATGTCGGTTTCCTGGAACGCGTCGCCGCCGATTTTTTCCTGGGGCACCTGGCCGGAGATGACCACCAGGGGTATCGAATCCATGTAGGCAGTCGCGATGCCGGTGATGGCATTGGTGGCGCCGGGACCGGAGGTCACCAACACTGCGCCGACTTCACCCGTCGCCCGGGCGTAGCCATCGGCGGCATGGGTCGCGCCCTGCTCGTGGCGCATCAGGATATGCTTGACGTCGTCCTGTCGAAACAGCGCGTCATAGATATGGAGCGCCGCGCCACCTGGATAACCCCAGAGGTACTTGACGCCGGAGTCGCGCAATGCGCGGATGGTGGCTTCGCCACCGGAGAGCAATTCCACTGAATCATTTCCTCTGTCGATAGACGATCAGTTCGGCGCCGCGCAAAACAGCTCGCCGCCAACCCGACAGGGCAAACGCAAACAGGAAGGGTAACTGGGACATCAGGCCCGACGGCAAGTCGGGTTTCTCTGCGATCGC
>JBKHWK010000004.1:0-50313 GCA_046566625.1 Gammaproteobacteria bacterium | reverse complement strand
GAAGTGAGTGTGCAGGCGTATTCCGCCAGCGGCGGAAAAGTGAAACCGCACCGCAGCGGCTCGCATCACTACGCGGTGGGGCCGAGCGGCATTTTCAAAGCGAAGGAAGGCCACCTGATGATCCTCGCGCTGCTGCACCAGTGGTCGCCGCTGTGCCGCGCCATGGGTCGGGAAGATCTGATCGCGGATCCGAAATTCGTCGACAACGATGCGCGCATGATCAATCGCGAAGAGATGATTGTGATCATCGAGGGCTGGTTGCAGACGCTGCCGTCGGATGCCGCGGCGCTGGAAATACTCGAAGGCGCCCGCATACCCTGCGCGCCCATTCTCTCGGTTCCGGAGGCCATGGCGCATCCCCACATGATCGAACGCCGCACCGTCCGCGAGATCGACGACCGCCTGCTGGGGAAATTCAAGATTCCCGGCATGCCACTGCGGTTTTCCAAATACGAAGTGGACGAAAATATTCAGGCGCCGCTGTTGGGCGAACACAATGCGGAAATTCTCCAGCGCTTTCTGAAGTATCCGCCCGAACAGGTGCGGGATCTCGAAAATCGCAAGGTGCTGTTTTCAAAACCGGTGTGAGTCCGGTAACCCAGGTTTCCCAAGCTGCCAGAGGTGAATGACGATGCAACCCAAGCACATGATGGAGGGTTACCGGATACTGGATTTCACCCAGTTTCTGGCCGGCCCCACCACCACCCGCCTGCTGGCGGAAATGGGCGCCGAGGTGATCAAGGTGGAGCTCGCGCCCGCCGGTGATCCCACCCACCAACTCCCGCACCGCCGCGCCGGCCGCAGCGGTTACTACATCCAGCAGAATCGCGGCAAGAAAAGCGTCTGCGTGGATATTCGCAATCCCAAGGGACTGGCGCTCATCAAGGAGCTGATCAAGTCCTGCGATGTATTGCTCGAGAATTTTTCGCCGGGCGCGATTTCCCGTCTGGGGCTCGGTTGGGACGTGGCGCGTCAGATCAATCCGGAATTGATCATGTGCTCGATCTCGGCGTTTGGTCAGACCGGTCCGCTGTCCGAGTTGCCGGGCTTCGATTACATCGCCATGGCGGTGTCGGGTGTCATGGACATGATCGGCGATCCCGATCAGCCGCCGTATTTTCCGATGTTGGGTGTCGGCGATGTGAGCGCGGGAGTGCATGCGCTCGCCGCGATCAATGCTGCGCTGCTGTACCGCTACAAGACCGGGCGCGGACAGTACATCGACATCTCGCTGCTGGATTCCTATTTCCATAGCCACGAGATCAATGTGCAGGCCTACTCGGGCAGCAACGGCAAGATCGTGCCCAAGCGTTCCGGCCACCATCATTACGCGGCCGCGCCGCTCGGGCTGTTCAAGTGTCGCGATGGCTACCTGTTCATGGTGGTCATGGCCCGGCAGTGGGTGCCGCTGTGCAAGGCCATGGGCCGCGATGATCTGGTCGATAACCCCAATTACGACACCAACGCCAAGCGCGTCCAGAATCGCCTCGAGATCGTCGCCATCATCGAGGACTGGCTCAGGGACTTCGATCGCGACGATGCCCTGCGTTTGCTGGAGGCCATGCATGTGCCGGTGGCGCCGGTACTGAGTGTGCCCGAAGCCATGGAGCATCCTCACCTGATCGAACGCGAGGTGGTGCGCACCATCCACGACCGCGGTTACGGCGATCTGCAGATTCCGGGTATTCCCCTGCGCTTCTCCGACTTTCCCGAGCCGCTGGATCTGCAGGCGCCCTATCTGGGCGAGCACAACCGCGAAGTATTCTCCCAACTTGCGGGCATGACGGTCGCCGAGGTGGCCGCGCTGGAAGCGGAGGGCGTTCTGGTGTCCGAGCCGCTGCCCGCGGGGGTCACGACCGTGGCGAGCGCCTGAGGCGGCGACCGGCGCAGGACAGGACGTCCCGCGGTCAGGACTCCCGATCCAGCAGCAGGGCGCCGAGTGCGCCCTTGCCGGCCCGGATTTCTGCGGGGCTGAGCCCCGCCAGTTCGTGGGGGAACACCAGCCAGTCCGCCGTCTCGTACAGGTAATAATCCGGAACGATGCGGGTGCGATTGTGTGCCGGCTTGTACCAGGGGCAGGCGCTGCGGATTTCCCGCGTTCCCGGTACCGAGCCCAGCGTGTTGAGCAGCGCTTCCAGGCCGCGTCCCGTATCCAGCACATCGTCGACCACCAGCAGACGCTGCGTGTCAACCAGTTGCGGCAGCAGCCAGGACAAGCCGTGGATGGCGATCCGGTCGGCCTGCGCGCCGATGCCGGTGTACGAGCTGACCCGTACCGGGAAGTGCTCGCAAGTGTGGCCGCGAAAGACGAAGTATTCGTGAACCGCAATCGCGATCGGGCTGCCGCCGCGCCAGATGCCGAGGATGAGATCGGGAAGATAGCCACTGGCATGGACCTGGATGGCTAGGCGGAAGCTGGCGGCGAGCAGCGCCTCGGCGCTGATGAACACCTTGTGCATTGGTTCGGCAATCCGATCGGTACAGGAATGGCACACGAGTGTAGCCCGTCGGCGCGGTTGCCGGGCTACGGGGTTTTCCCGACAATGGCCGGCCGCGGTGCGCGCGTAACCGGCGAGCCTTTGGCAGGCCGGCGTCGGCAGCGCGTAACGGGACCGCACAATTCATCCAACTAACGTTACCCGGGTAACGTAACCAAGTAGCGAGGAGACAGCCGTGGATCTGCAAAACAAGGTAGCTGTGGTGACCGGCGGCGCGTCGGGTTTGGGCCGCGCGACGGTCGATGAGCTGGCACGCCGGGGCGCGCGGATAGCGATTTTCGATCTCAACGCGGCGGCGGGCGCCGAGGCGGTGGCGCAACTGGGCGCGGACCGGGCCGTGTTCCATTCCGTCGATGTCGCGTCGGCGACCGCGGTGGAAGCGGCCATCGCGCAGGTGGTGGCGCAGTTCGGCGCCATCCATGTGCTGGTCAACTGTGCCGGAATTGGCCCGGCCAAAAAGATTCTTGACCGCGACAGTGCGCCCATGCCGCTTGAGGACTTCACCAAAATCATCGGCATCAATCTCACCGGCAGCTTCAATGTGGCGCGCTGCGCGGCGGCCGCGATGGCGAAGAATGAGCTGGAAAACGGCGAGCGCGGAGTGATCATCCATACCGCGTCGGTCGCTGCCTATGAGGGGCAGGTTGGCCAGTGCGCCTATTCCGCCAGCAAGGGCGGCGTGGTCGGCATGACCCTGCCGATGGCGCGGGATCTGGCATCGCTCGGCATTCGCGTGAACACCATCGCGCCTGGAATCATGGCGACACCGCTGCTGATGTCGATGCCGGACAATGTGCGGGCGTCACTAGCCGCCAGCGTTCCCAACCCGGCGCGCCTGGGGCAGCCGAGTGAATACGGCCGGTTGGCCGTGCATATCGCTGAAAACGGCTACATCAACGGCGAGACCATCCGCATCGATGGCGCCATTCGCATGCAGCCGCGCTGAGTGAAGACGGGAGCCCAGGTCAGGACAAAATTGCGGGTCGCCAATGACTGAGATTCTGCTGGTCAATGTGTCCGGCCCCGACCGTCCCGGGGTCACCAGTGCGGTGTCGGCGGTGTTGGCGCAGCACGGCGCCACGGTGCTGGATATCGGGCAGGCGGTGATTCACGACACCCTGAATCTTGGCCTGCTGGCCTGGGTGCCGCAGCAGAGCGAAGTCGGTGCGGCCATGGAGGAGTTGCGCGACACGCTGCGCGCGCTGGGACTCGAAGTTCGCTTCGAGCCCGTTTCCGACGCCGCCTATCGCCACTGGGTTGGCCAACAGGGCAAGCCGCGCCATATCGTCACGTTGCTGGCGCGCGCCATTCTCGCCGAGCACATCGCGCGGGTGACGGCGGTGATCTCGGCGCACGGACTCAATATCGACAAGATTGTGCGCCTTTCCGGGCGGGTGGCGCTGGCGTCCGCTGCGGGCGACAGCAAGGCCTGCGTTGAGTTTTCGGTGCGCGGCGAGACCCCTGATCTGGCGCAATTCCGCTCATCGCTGCTGGAGCTTTCGACAGCCCTCGATATCGACATCGCGTATCAGGAGGACAGCATTTTTCGCCGTCATCGCCGGCTGGTGGCGTTCGACATGGATTCGACACTGATCGAAAACGAGGTGATCGATGAACTGGCGTTGCGCGCCGGCGTCGGACCCCAGGTGGCCGCGATCACCGAACGCGCGATGCGCGGGGAGCTCGATTTTCGCGCGAGTTTTCGCGCGCGGCTTGCGCTGTTGAAAGGCTTGCCGGAAGCGGTGCTGGATGATGTCTACGCCGGTCTGACGCTCACCGAGGGAGCTGAGCATCTGATCACCACCCTGAAAAAACTCGGGTACAAGACAGCTATTCTGTCCGGCGGCTTCAGCTGCATCGGCGAGCGCATCCAGACGCGGCTGGGCATTGATTATCTGTTCGCCAACGAGCTGCAAATTCGCGACGGCGTGGTCACCGGCGAGGTTCGTGGTGAAATCGTCGATGCAACGCGCAAGGCCGAACTGCTGCGGCAACTGGCGGCGCGTGAGGGAATCAGCCTGGAGCAGACGATCGCGGTCGGCGATGGCGCCAATGATTTACTGATGCTGGGGGTCGCCGGGCTGGGCATTGCGTTCCGGGCCAAACCGATCGTGCGGGCCAGTGCCAAGCAGTCGATCTCGCAGCTGGGGCTCGACAGCATTCTTTATCTGATGGGCATCAGCGATCAGGATGCGCGCGCGCCTCATTCCTGACCGCTGAAATCGTAATCCATGGCCGGGCCGGGACTCTGGATGTAGTAGCCCTGGATATGCTCGACGCCGAGCTTCCACAACAACGGGATGATCGAGGCGTCCTCGACGAAGGGCACGATGACACTGACTCCCGCCGCTTTGGCGGCGGTGATGCAGGCGCTCAACTGTTCGACACCCTCGATGCTGGTGCCTGCGCGGAGCACCAGGGACTGATCGGGCTTGACGAAATCGAACTGCAGGTCGGCAAAAATCCGGCCGGGTGAGCTGGACAGTCCGTAGTGGGTCAGTCCCAGCGGAATATCCAGGCTGCGGAGTTGTGCCGACAGGTTGTGGGTGCTTACGACAGCCAGGCTGACATCCTTTTCCTCGATCTGGAACGCCAGATTTTTCGAGGTCAGTCCTGCGGCCTGAAAGGAAATTCTGAGCCAGGGAATGAAGCTCGTGTCGCGCAGCGACACGGCACTGACTTTCAGGAACAACCGCGTGTTTGGGTGACTGGCGAGCCGGTTTTTCAGTGCCTTGAAGGACTCGAGGATGGCCCAGCGGTCCAGATCGCCGGCAACATTGGTACGAAACGCACGCCGGAACAGGTCTTGGGGAATGCCGGGCGGGAGTTCGGCGATGGTCTGCCGGGTGAAGACCTCGAAATCCTCGTGTGCCTGATGCTGTAGAGCGACGATGGGCTGATACACCAGGCCGAGCATTTTTTGCTCCAGCATCTGGCGTACAAACTGTTTGAGGTTGTGCTCTTCATTCAGGCTGCCGAGGCTGGTGGGATAAAGATCCTCGAACAGCCGCACTCTGGTGCTGGTGCCAGCGCTCCCCTCGGTATCCAGCGCGCGCACGGCCTTCAGGCAGCGGTCCATCCAGCTGGTCGGCTGTTCCGCATCATCGTCGATCGCGGTGATGCCCAGGCTGAAGTGCAGATTCACACTGAGATCGCCGAGATCAAAGACTTTGCGATCCAGATTCTGACACAGGGTTTCAGCGCCCTGGCGCGCATCCGCAGGGGTGCGATCCGAGGTCAGAAACAGGAACGCATTGTCCCTGACCCGCCCCAGCGGGACGGACGCATCCAGCTGGGTGCGCAGAAATTGCCACGCAGCAAAGATTGCCGCTTCCGCCACGTGGACGCCGGAGTCGCCCTGCAGGCCATCGAATTCGTCAATCCGCACATAATGCAGGAGCCAGGGGCGTTGCGTGCCCACCGCCTCGTGCATGGCCTTGTGAATATAGTCGGTCATGCGTTTGAGGTTGACTTGCCGGCACTCGATCAGCGCTGGGTCCGCTTCGGTGCCATCCGTTGCGGGTCCCGCGCCGGAAAATCCGGGCTGTACCACGAGATCTTTCTGATAGGCGATCAACTGTACCGTCGGCTCGTCCTGGTAGTGGATCTGGCCTACCTGCATTTCGATGAGGAAGTCCGTGCCGTTGCTGCTGAGCATGCGGAAGGTCTTGCGCTCGGACGGGATCGGCGTGGCGGCCGCCAACGGCTTCATCAGCGGCTTCAATTCCCGGTGGTTGTCCGGGTGGACGCTGTCGATTACCGGTGACAGGATCAGATCCTCGGTGCCGTGATGGCCGAGCATGAGGGCGTACGCATCGTTGACATAGGTATATACACCATCACTGATCAGAGCGATGGCGTCGCGGGAACTGTCCATCAGGCGCTCGCAGCGTCGCTCGGATGCCGTGAACTGACGTTGCCAGAAGTTGCGTTCCTGGCGCTCGGAACGCGCCGACAGGGCGCGCTTGATGACCCGCAGAAGATGCTGGTCGTCGTCGAGCAGGATGACATCCTCGGCGCCGATACGGAGCCCCTCGACAACGTGCTCACGGTCCGGAAGGGCAACCAGTAAAACGATGGGAATATCGAGCGCGAGATTTTTGAAATGGCTGAGCAGGGCGCGTGCCAGCGCACGCTCTGCGTCGCTGGTGTAGCCGGCCAGCAGTAGTTCGGCGTCGTGGGCGGTGGCATCCAGGTCCGCGGTTTCGATTACCCGGAGATCGACTTCCTCGGCGTTGCTCCGGAGCAGGCTCGCGAGCTTGTCGACCTGCTCTGAAAGGGTAGTTAGTACCTTCAATGCACCATTTCCGGGTTGAGTCGCCACTTTCGGCTGGATGTTATCGGACCGCCGAATGGCCGCGCACGTATTTTGTGGTCCTGTGCGCCGACCGGGCATCGGGTTCGCTGGTTCCCCGCAGTCGAAGTCCTGTCCTGACGCATTGTAAAGGTTAACCCAGGCTACACGAAATACAGCAGCGAAGTGCTTGTTCCCAGGCTAGAACTTGGCGATGGCAGTGGCTCGGTCAGTGGCAGTGTGACCCTGGCATCGAGGTTCCGACTCGGCAGGGCGTCGCGGCCAGGCTCGCCCGGAACCCGCCTCACTCCTCGGTACGGAAGCGGGAGACATGAAAAGTCATGTCGGCGACGTCGGTGATCGACAGATCCATTTCGCCTTCGTGGGTGATGAGATGGACGCGATCGCCGGTTTTGAGAATTCCGGTGGGCGCGAGCAGTTCCCTGGGGCCGCACGCCGTAGCGGGCGGGATCAGAAAGCTCCTGAAATACGGCGTCGAGGCACGTTTTCCGGCCGTTGCCGCAGTACCGCAGGGACGGCTTGCATCGGGCAGCCACTGGATTCCTGCAACCGAGTCCAGCTTGGGCGTGAGCTGCGTCCAGCGAATGATACCGAGCCGGCACTGGGGTGCGCTGGTCAGCAACAGGGCCACCAGCTCCCCGGGACGCAGCGCCTCCGGGGCTCCCGCCATCTGGAGTCGCGCGCCGGAAAGACTGCGATCAACGCAGGTCGCCGAATGCAGCTCGATCGGCGCTTGTGCGATCACCCGCTGTCCGGCTTCCTGGGCGCCCAGATGACCGAGAAAATCATCGTCGTCGACGCAGCCGGTCAACAGTTGGTGCGCGGCTTCAAGACCAAATACGATCTCTGCGCGCTCGTCGGTACGTTGATGATGTTCGGAACGTACTTGTTCGTCGCTCCAGTAGCGGCGCAGATCCTCCCTGAGGGAGGGGCTCAGGTTGATTGTGGGGTTGTCGAGAACGCCGACCAGTCTGCGCGTACACAGGGATAGGCTGCGGTCTTTGGCTTTATCCCGCACCGCGTAGGTCGGTGGTCGCCCAGCCCCGGGGTCGATGCTGAACAGGCCGTTGGCTGCGCCGAGTCGGGCCAGCGACACATGCTGTTCGACAAAGCCGACCAGTTGCCTGATTTCGCCAACGTTGAAGCGGGCGGGCGCCAGGCTGCCCAGTAACAGTGGCTTCAGATAGGCATTGCGTACGGCCTTGCGCGCCGCCATCGACACGGCTTTGCCCCGGTTGTCCGGGCCAGCATGGCCGGTTAGTTGGTAGAGCGCGTGCAGTTCGGCCCAAAACCGCTCCAGCGGCGGCAAGTGCTGGATCCAGTAACACACCAGGAGATCGAACAGGGCAGTGAAGGTTGCGAGTATCGAGTCGGCCACCAGCGCTGCGTCCGCTCGGGGTTGGCGCACACTCTGCACCACGGCTTGCCGTTTGATGTCGTAGCGACACTTCAGCAGGGCAATGGGCATGGAGATCGCCAGCCGCCGGTCTGCAGTCGCCACCGGTTGCGCCATCAGCGCATTGACGGTTTCTATGACCATGGGACTGAGAGAGATCGCGCGCTCCAGCCGGAGCCTTGGCCCCACGCCGGTGGCGCGGATTTCGCGGAGGTGGCGATACAGCACGGCGGCGCGAATATCCGGGGGCAGTCGCTCAATGCCGTCAATACCGCCCGGCAAACCCATGGGAGCGAGCGGTTCGTCCAGTGCTGCAACGGCATCGTCTGCGTGGGAGAGACGGAAGAGGATATCGTCAAGCTGACGATCCTGTGCTGAGGACTGTTCCATTTGTTTCGCCAACTTCCTGGGTAGATCCCTTCGGTTAAGAGCGCCTGTACGTCGATGTATCGATTTTTCGCGGGACTCAGTTTACGGGCCTTTTGTAAGGGAGAGCGGGCAGTTCCTCGACCAGACGCGGTACCAGATAACCCGGCAGCCGCGCGAGCATCGCGCGATGGAGGGCTATAGCCCGCGCCTGATCGACGGCGAAATGGGCGGCGCCCTGAACCCGGTCCAGCAGGTGAAGATAATACGGAAGTATTCCCGCTGCAAACAGCCTTTCGCTGAGCTGGGTCAGGCGGTCGGCGCAATCGTTGACGCCGGCCAGCAGCACGGACTGGTTCAGTACCGTCACCCCGGCCCCACGCAACAAACTGACTGCGGTGGCGACGGCTGAATCCAGCTCGTTGGCATGGTTGACATGCAATACCATGCTGGTCTGAAGGCGGGTGCCGGTCAGCCAGGTCAGGCATTCGGCATTGATGCGGGCGGGAATGACCACGGGCAAGCGGGTATGCACACGCAAGCGCATCAGATGCGGGATGGCGGCAAGTTGTTCTGTCAACCAGGCGAGTAGGGGATCGCCGGCGGCCAGGGGATCGCCCCCGCTGTAAATGACCTCGCTGATCGATGTGTCGCGACGGATGTAGTCGAGCGCCGCCTGCCAGCGGGCGCGCCCCGGTGTGTTGCCGGCGTAGTCGAAATGACGGCGGAAACAGTAGCGGCAGTGAATGGCGCATGCCGGACTCAGGATCAACAGCACACGGCCAAAATATTTGTGGATCAGCCCCGGGATCGGGTTGGCCGCTCGCTCTTCCAGCGGATCCTCGTCGTAGCCGGGCGCTGCGATCATCTCGGCGTGTGCCGGCAGCACCTGTAGAAGCAGCGGGTCGCGGGCATCGCCGCGCGCCATGCGCGCAATGTAGGGGCGTGGGACACGCAGCGGAAATTGGGCATTGGCGGAGTCCGTAAGGCCAAGGGCGGCCACCGGCAGCTCCAGTAGGGCAGCCAGTTCATGCGGATCCTTGACAGCAGCCGCGAGTTCCTCGTGCCAGTCGAGCGACTGCCACGCCGCGACGCGCTGCTGTATCATGACGGCCCTCGAATTGACCCGGTTCGAATCGATCCGGCAAAGAAATAAGGAACCCTGAATGGCGGTCTATTCTACCAGTGAATTCCGCTCCGGCCTGAAAGTGATGCTGGACGGTGATCCCTGCTCCATCCTCGAAAACGAATTCGTCAAGCCGGGCAAAGGACAGGCGTTTAACCGCGTGCGCATGCGCAACCTCAAGACCGGACGGGTCTGGGAGCGTACCTTCAAGTCGGGCGACAGCCTCGACGGCGCGGACGTCATCGACGTGACGATGCAGTACCTCTATAACGATGGCGAATACTGGCACTTCATGACACCCGAGACGTTTGAGCAGTGTCAGGCTGACGAAATGATTGTTGGCGATGCGGCGCGCTGGCTGCGGGAGCAGGACAACTGCGCGGTGACGCTCTACAACGGGTTGCCGCTGGCCGTGACGCCGCCCAACCACGTCGAGCTGGAAATCGCCGAGACTGATCCCGGTATGCGGGGCGACACCGCGACTGGCGGCACCAAGCCCGCGAAGCTGGCGACCGGTGCGGTCGTCAAAGTGCCGTTGTTTCTCAACGTCGGGGACGTGGTGCGAGTTGATACGCGCACCGGGGAGTACCTGAGCCGGGCCCGGGAGTGAGGGTGGCAGGTTTGGATGATTCAGAAAAAGGGCGGCTGCAGCCGCCCTTTTTCATGGGGCGCGCGCGATGACGGATTGGCGACCTTCGGCGCCATTCGGAGCCCTGCTGCGACGGGCACGGCTGCAGGCCGGGATCCGCGCGTTCTTTGCGGCCCGCGACGTGCTGGAAATCGATGTTCCTGCGCTCGGTCGCGCCGGTGTCACCGATGTGCATATCGACAACCTGGTGGTGGCTGGCGAGCCGCCCGCGTACCTTCAGAGTTCGCCCGAGTATTTTCTGAAACGGTTGCTTGCCGTCCACCCAGAGTCGATCTATTACCTCGGCAAGGCGTTTCGCGCCGGCGAGCGGGGTCGTTTACATAATCCGGAATTTACGCTGCTGGAATGGTATCGGCCCGGCTGGGACGACCACACCTTGATGGACGAAGTGGAAGCCCTGCTGCGCGACCTGGGTGCGGCGAGTGCGGCGCCCTGTCCGCGGCTGGATTATGGAACCTGCTTTCGCGATGCCCTGGGGGTCGATCCTCACAGTGCGGACGATATCCGTCTCCGCACGCTGGCCGCGGAAGCGGCGGGGCAGCCCGAGCTCAGCTGGCGAGACGAGCCCCGCGCCATCTGCCTGGACCTGCTGTTCAGCCTGAGGGTGGAGCCCCGGTTGCCGGCGGGCATCGTGTTCGTCACCGATTATCCGGTCTGCCAGGCGGCACTCGCGCGGGTGGTGGATACTGCGGATGGGGTGCCCGTAGCGCGGCGTTTCGAGGTGTTCCTCAACAGGGTCGAACTCGCCAACGGTTATTGGGAGCTCACCGATGCCGAAGAGCAGCGCCGCCGATTCGCGGTGGATGCAGAACTCCGCAGGGTGTTGGACAAGCCGGTTCGGCCTGCCGATGAACGGCTGTTGGCAGCGCTGGATGCGGGCTTGCCAGCCTGCGCCGGCGTCGCCCTGGGTGTTGACCGGTTGCTCATGCAGCTACTGGGTGCGTCGCACATCCGCGAGGTGCTGGCTTTCGCGGAGGGCTAGCAGCTTGTTGAAAAACTGCTGCGGCAGCCATCTGCTTCGTTGCGCGGTGCTCGCTCCCTCGCCTATCTAGTTGATATGTCTCGGTCGCTGCGCGCCGTGCGCCTCGCAGCTGGCCGCCTCGCGACGTTTTTCAACAAGCTGCTAGATGCCGCTGCAACCCTCAAGGCCGTGATCCATCTTGCGCGCCGGTTCGTCGGTGATGGTTCCGATTACCCGGGCAGGTACTCCGGCCGCGATAGCGTGCGCCGGCACTGATTGCAGCACCACGCTGGCGGCGATGATCTTGGCGCCTTCACCGACTTCGATATTGCCGAGGATCTTCGCGCCCGGCCCTATCAGCACGCCACGGCGGATCTTGGGATGTCGGTCGCCGGTCTCCTTACCGGTGCCGCCCAGGGTGACCGACTGCATGAGGGAGACGCCGTCCTCGACCACCGCGGTTTCGCCGATCACGAGGCCGGTGGCGTGATCCAGCAAAATACCCTTGCCGATGCGGGCTGCCGGGTGGATATCGACGCCGAAGGTTACGGAGATGCGGTTTTGCAGCACCAGCGCCAGATTGCGGTGCTGGTTTTGCCACAGCCAGTGCGATACCCGGTGCGCGGTCAGCGCATGAAAACCCTTGAAATAGAGCAGCGGGGTCGAGAAATCCCGGCAGGCGGAATCGCGTTCGTAGGTGGCGATGATGTCGCAGCGCGCGCTGTCGATGATGTCGGGCCGGCCGGCAAAGGCGTCGTCGAAAATCTCCCGCAGCATGAGCGCTGGGGTGATGTCGCTGTGCAGCTTGTTGGCAAGGTGGAAGCTGAGCGCGGCGGACAGATCCCGGTGGTTGAGTATGGTGCTGTGCAGAAAGCTGGCCAGCAGGGGTTCCGCGTCGACCTGTTCGCGGACTTCGGCGACCACCGTCTGCCACAGGGATTCGTTGCAGGGGCTTTCCTGCGGACTGGCGGAGCTGCATTGCCGATGGGTGCGCGTCATCGCCGCATTATCCGACCCGCCGCGCTAATTTGCCAACAGGGCACGGCTGATCGCCCAGACCTCGATCCGCGCCGCGCCGGCCTGTCCCAGGCAGCGCGCGAGAGCTTCCATGGTGCTGCCCGTGGTGATGACATCATCGATCAGCGCGATGTGCTCCGGCATCGGCACCGCGCTGGTGGCGAAGGCGCCCGCGAGGTTGCGGCGACGCTCGATCCGCGCCATGCCGACCTGAGGTGGCGTGGCGCGGGTGCGGTGGACCAGGTCGGTGCGCACGGGAATGGCCAGGGTTTTACTGAGTTGGTGTGCCAGCTCCAGCGCCTGATTGAACCCCCGGGTTGCCTGCCGTCGCCAGTGCAGCGGGACGGGCACCAGCGCCCGGGGCAGAGCTTGCGGGCGGCGTTGCAGCGCCGTCGCCAACAGACGCGCCAGAGGCGCAGCCTGCGCCAGCTCGCCGCCGTATTTCAATCGCTGGATCATGTGATCGACCGGAAAGGCGTGGCGGCAGGGCACCACGCTGATCGCAAACGGGGGCGGGTGCTGCTGACACTGGGCACAAGTGGCCGGCGCGGGCAGCGGCAGGGCGCATTGCCCGCAGGCGCTGTCGAGATAGGGCAGACTGGTCTCGCAAGGTGCGCACAGATCGAGCGCGCGGCGGCTCGGGTTGCCGCACAGCAGGCAGCGGCCGGGGAACAGAGTGAACGAGACGGGGTGCATCCTTGCGGCCCTGAGTGTTGTTAACCTCAACCCCTGGTTGCGGTTGACAGCAGGGTGTCGGCGGATATGATTCCCCGATCCTTCCCGCCGCGCAACCCGAGACTCCCAGATGACCGCGATCCGCCACGACTGGACCCGAGATGAAGCCTTGGCGCTGTTTGCGCTGCCTTTCAGCGACCTGCTGTTTCGCGCGCAAACCGTTCACCGGCAGCACTTTGATCCCAATACCGTCCAGGTGAGCACGCTGTTGTCGATCAAGACCGGCGCCTGTCCGGAAGATTGCAAATACTGTCCCCAAAGCGCCCGTTACGACACGGGTCTCGAGCGGGAAAAACTGCTCGAACTGGAAGCCGTGATCGAGCGCGCCCGGGCCGCACGCGCCCAGGGCTCCACCCGGTTTTGCATGGGTGCCGCCTGGCGTTCCCCCCACGACCGCGATCTGCCCGCTGTCCTGGGCATGGTCCGCGCGGTAAAAGGCCTGGGTCTGGAGACCTGCATGACGCTCGGCATGCTGTCCGAAACCCAGTCGCAGGCACTGGCCGACGCGGGCCTCGACTACTACAACCACAATCTGGATACCTCGCCGGAATACTATGGCGAGATCATCACCACCCGCACCTACCAGGATCGGCTGGAGACGCTTGACCGGGTGCGCCGCGCCGGCATGAAGGTGTGCGCCGGCGGTATTCTCGGCATGGGCGAGGCCCTCGCGGATCGCGCCGGGCTGCTGGTGCAGCTCGCCAACCTGCCGGTCCATCCCGAATCCGTACCCATCAATCAGCTGGTGCCGGTCGCCGGAACGCCGCTCGCGGATGCACAGGCGTTGGATCCGTTCGACTTCGTCCGCACCATCGCGGTCGCGCGCATTCTGATGCCGGCGTCCCATGTGCGTCTGTCCGCCGGTCGCGAGGCCATGAACGAGCAGACCCAGGCGCTGGCGTTTTTCGCCGGGGCCAACTCGATTTTCTATGGTGAGAGGCTCCTCACCACGCCCAATCCGGACGCCGACGCGGACCGCACGCTGTTTGCCCGGCTGGGCATCCAGCCTGAAGCCGGCCCGGTCGCGCAGCAGGCGGATGTTCTCCTGTATCAAAACCAAGGGTATCAAAACCAGGCTCCCAGCGGGCTCTGGTACGACGCGGCGGCCCGTACCGGGTGACCTCGCCCGACCGGGAGTTGCGCGTTGCCCTGGAAGCACGCCAGGTCGAGCAACTATATCGGCGCCGCCTGACCCTGGAGACTCCGCAGGGCGCCCTGGTCGGGGTCGGCGGTCGCGCCTGTGTCAATTTCGCGAGCAACGACTACCTGGGACTCGCCAATCACCCCGAAGTCATCTCCGCCTTTGTCCGCGCCGCACAAGTCTTCGGGGTAGGCAGCGGCGCCTCCCACCTCATCAGCGGCCACAGCCGCGAGCACCAGGCTCTGGAAGAAGAACTTGCGGCCTTTACCGGACGGCCGCGGGCGCTGCTGTTCTCGACCGGCTATATGGCCAATATGGGCGTCATCAACGCGCTCATGGGGCCGGGCGATCTGCTGCTGCAAGACCGCCTCAACCATGCCTCGCTGCTGGACGGCGGCTTTCTCTGTCGCGCGCGCTTCGAACGCTATCCCCACGGCGATCTGGATGCTCTGGATTGCCTGCTCGAGACCGCCGGGCCGCGCCGTACCCTGATTGCCACCGATGGCGTGTTCAGCATGGATGGTGACCTGGCGCCGCTGCGCGCGCTGGCGGCCCGCGCCGACGCGCGCGGTGCCTGGCTGATGGTCGATGACGCCCACGGTTTCGGCGTGCTGGGTCGCAGTGGTGGCGGCGTTGTCGAGGAGTTGGGTCTCAGCCTTGATGAAGTGCCGATCCTGATCGGCACGCTCGGCAAGGCCTTCGGCACCTTCGGCGCCTTTGTCGCCGGCAGCGAGACACTGATCGAGACGCTGATCCAGTTTGGCCGCACTTATATCTACACTACCGCGTTGCCGCCTGCGGTGGCCGCTGCTACCCGCGCCAGCCTGCGTCTGCTGCGGGACGAAGGGTGGCGCCGCGAGCATCTGCGCGCGCTGATCGCACGGTTTCGCACCCGGGCGGCAGCGCTGGGCATTCCGCTGTTGCCATCGATGACGCCCATCCAGCCGGTACCGGTCGGCGACGATGGCCGTGTACTGGCCATGGCTGAACGGTTGCGCGAGGCGGGTCATTGGGTAGGGGCGATCCGCCCGCCGACGGTGCCGCGTGGTACGGCCCGGCTGCGCATCGCGCTGAGCGCGTCACACAGCGTGACGCAGGTGGATGCCTTGGTGGACGCGCTCGCCGCCGCCTGGCGTGCCTTGCCCGCTGAGCGCGGTAAACCCTAGCAGTTTTTCAACAAGCTGCTAGTCCGGGGGGTCGCCGGAAACTGTCGGCGAGTGCTGTTCCCTGCCGCCAAGCTTGCCTAAACTGGGCGCGCCAATGAACCTGGAGATCAATGATGTCGGATTACAAGGTACCGGTTCGGGACATGCAGTTCGTTCGCGAGGAGGTGCTGGATTTCCCAGCGCTGTGGCAGCGTCTGCCCGGCTGCGAAGAGATGAATGCTGAATTGGTGACAGCCATCTACGAGGCGGTTGCCAAGCTTTGTGAAGAGGAAATCGCCCCGCTGTGGCGCAGTGGCGACGAAGAGGGCTGTGCCTGGAGTCCGGAGGGTGTGCGCACCCCGGCGGGCTTCAGGGAGGCCTATGCCAAGTACGTGGAGGGCGGCTGGCCTGCGCTCACCGGCCCGGTGGAATACGGCGGTCAGGGTTTGCCGCCCTCCCTGGAGAGCGTGCTCAACGAGTTCGTCGGTGCCGCCAACTGGGGTTGGAGCATGTACCCGTTTCTGGCCAAGGGCGGACGGCTCACCATCACCGCCCACGCCACTGAGGAACTGAAAAAAATCTATCTTCCGAAGACCATTTCGGGCGAGTGGACGGCGACCATGTGTCTGACCGAATCCCACGCCGGCACCGACCTGGGTTTGCTGCGCACCCGCGCCGATCCCCAGGCAGACGGTAGCTACAGCGTCAACGGCACCAAGATCTTTATCTCTTCCGGCGAGCACGATATGGCGGAAAATATCGTGCATATCGTATTGGCGCGACTCCCCGATGCGCCGCCCGGCACCAAGGGTATTTCGCTGTTCGCGGTGCCCAAGCGGCTGCCGGATGCAGCCGGCAACGCGGGCGCCGCCAACGGCGTTTCCTGCGGTTCGCTCGAACACAAGATGGGCATTCACGGCAACGCCACCGCAGTCATCAACTTCGACAATGCGCGCGGTTTTCTGCTCGGCGAACCCAACCGCGGCCTGAACGCCATGTTCACCTTCATGAATATCGCGCGCATCGGCACTGCCGTGCAGGGTGTGGCTCACTCCGAACGTGCCCTGCAGGGCGCGGTACGTTACGCCCGCGACCGCTTGCAGATGCGCTCGCTGAGCGGGCCGAAGAATCCCGCTGGTGCCGCCGATCCCATCATCGTGCATCCCGATGTGCGGCGCATGCTGCTCACCATCAAGGCCTTCGCGGAAGGCACCCGGCTCCTGATTCAGTATCTGGCCCGGGAAGTCGATATTGCCTACCTGGCCGAGGATCCCGCGGAACGCCAAGAGGGCGAGGACATGCTGGCGTTGCTGACGCCCATCGCCAAGGCGTTTTGCACCGAACTCGGATTCGAAGCCGCGAGCCTCGGTATCCAGGTGTTGGGCGGTCATGGCTATATCCGCGAGTGGGGCATGGAGCAGAATCTGCGCGATTCCCGCATCGCCATGATCTACGAGGGCACCAACGGCATTCAGGCCATCGATCTCCTCGGGCGCAAGGTCTTGGCCACCCAGGGCGCGGTGCTCGTGCCCCATCTCCAGCGCATCGGCGCCTTTTGCCGCGAGAGCGCGCAAGACCCCGCGCTGCAACCCTTCGTGCAACCGCTGGCGGAACTGCTGGCGGAGTGGGAACAGATCACCCGGGACATTGGCGCCCGCACCCTGAAAGATCCGGAAGAGATGGGCGCCGCCGCATTCGACTATCTGATGTACGCGGGCTACGTCACGCTTGCGTACCTGTGGGCGCGGGCCGTGCGCGTTGCCAGCGTCGCGCTCGCCGCGGGCACTGCGGAGACCGATTTTTACCAGGCGAAACTGCAAACGGCGACGTTTTACTACCAGAAGATCTTGCCGCGTACCCGCACTTTGGTTGCCACCATGGCCAGTGGTTCCGGATCACTGATGGCGATGAGCGAGCAAGCCTTTTTGCTCGAATGATATTCCCGGCTCCCGGGAGCCCAGCGGCGGAGTTGTACGATGATCGAGAAGCCCAAATTATCGGAAGAGGATCTCGCGCGGGTGCGGGAATATCTCAATTCCCCGATTCATCAGGTCGAGCGTCAGCCATTCCGTCCGCTGCGATTGCTGCTGGTATTGTGGATCGTCGTCAGTGTGATCAGTGGTTTCGCGCTGCTGTTCGCCTGGATGATGGGAGCGCTCTGAATAAGATTGACCCGGTCGCGAGGCCGGGTGTACGTCCGATGAACCCTGGCCGCTGAAACGGGATGCGCGCGGCAGGGAATAGATAAACCGCAACAACAATAAACAGCGGAGGAATAATCGTGGAACCACTCAAAGGCGTTCGCATCGTTGAAGTGACCAGCAATGCTTCAGGGCCGTTCGCGACCGGGATCTTGGCGGATCAGGGTGCCGATGTAATCCGGCTGGAAACCGTCGGCCGCGGCGACCCTTCGCGTTATGTGGGTGGCGTGCGCGGCGGCGTGACCGGCTATAACGCCGCCATGAACCGCAACAAGCGCTCGCTGGCCGTCGACCTCAAGAATCCCCAATTGCGGCCAGCATTGCTTGAGCTGATCAAGACGGCCGATGTGTTCGTGCAGAACTCGCGCCCGGGCGCCCTCGATCGCAGTGGCTACGGGTACGAAGATCTGCACGACATCAATCCCGATCTCATCTACGTGTCGATTTCTGGCTTCGGTCCGGACGGCCCGGCGTCACATCAGCGCGTCTACGATCCGGTAATCCAGGTGACGGCGGGCTTCGCGGCGGCTCAGGGCCATGGCGGCAAACCCCAACTCGTGAAGACCATTGCGAGTGACAAGATCGCGGCGCTGACCACGGCCCAGGCCATTTCTTCGGCGCTGTTTGCGCGCGCGTCGGGCCGCATTCGCGGCCACCATATCGAAGTGTCGATGCTGGAGGCGAGCCTGCAATTCCTGTGGCCGGATGCCTTCTGGAACCACGGTTTCGTGGGTACCGAGGGGTTCCAACCGAAACCGCTGCTGGCGGAGTTCTATCGGGTTCTGGAGACCGCCGACGGCTTTGTCACTACCATCGTGGTGGGTGACGAGGAGTTCAAGGGCGCCTGTCGGGCGCTGGAATTGCCGCATCTGGTCGACGAAAGCCGGTTTGCATCGATTTTCGAGCGCTTCAGCAACTACGCCGATCTATTGGTGGCCTTTGAGGGCAAGGCGCGCACCCTGACCACCGCCGAGGTGGTGGCGCGCATGGATCGCGAAGGGGTTCCCTGCGGCAAGGTGAATACCCTCGACGAGGTGATCGAGGATCCGCGTGTCCGCCATGCCGGCGCATTGATCGAGTACGACGATCCGCGCGGCGGACGCCTGCGCCAGACACGGCCGGCGGCGATTTTCGCGGGTGAGCCCTGCACCGTGCGCCGGCCCGCGCCGGCACTGGGCGAACATACCGACGAGGTGCTGAAATCTGTGGGTTGTTCCGAAGCCGATATCGCGGCGCTGCGGGCGGCGGGTGCGATCGGCTGAGCCGATCGCCTGTCTGTCCGCGGCCAACGGCCGCTGACCGGGCGCTCGATCAGTTGCCCTCGTCGACCAAGGCGGTGGTTTCTTCGTCGGGAATCTTGGTGCGGTAGATCCAGCGCCCGCACACGATTCCCAGCTCGAACAGCAACCACATGGGTACCGCGAGCAAGGTCTGTGAGAACACGTCGGGCGGCGTCAGTAGCATTCCCACCATAAAACAACCGACGACCACGTAGGGGCGCTTTTCCGCCAGGGTTTGCGGATTGACCAAGCCGGTCCAGCTCAGGATCGCCACCGCGACCGGAATCTCGAAAGCGAATCCGAAGGCGAAAAACAGCTTCAGGACGAAATCCAGATAGCGGCTGATGTCGGTCATCACCGTGACGTGTTCCGGCCCGACACTGGTGAAGAACCCGAATATCAGCGGAAAGACCAGGTAGTACGCGAACGCCATGCCGCCGTAAAACAAGACTACGCTCGATGCGAACAGCGGCAACACGATGTGCCTCTCCCGTTTGTACAGTCCCGGTGCTATGAAAGCCCAGGCTTGGTAGAGGATCACCGGCATGGCGGCCAGGACCGCCGTAACAAAGGTCAGCTTCATGGGAGCGAAGAACGGCGCGGCCACGTCGGTGGCGATCATCGAAGAGCCTTCCGGAAGATAGACGCGCAGGGGCGCCGATGCATAATCGTAGATTTGGTCGGCGAAGGGGAACATGCCGGCGAACAACAGTCCGATCGCCAACAGGCAGCGCAGTAGCCGGTTTCGCAGTTCGATCAGGTGTTCCACCAGCGTCGCTTCCCGATCGGTTTCCGGGGCGTCACTCATGGTCGTGGGGACTTGGCGCCAGCGCTGGCAGCGGTTTCTGATGAGGGCGGGGTCTCGGCTTCCGTTTTGGGTTCGGACGGCTCATCGTCAATGAAATCCAGGGTGTCCGGATCCGGGAGTGGCGGGGCTACAAGCGGTTGGGGCGGTTGGTTTTGGGTTCTTCTGAAGGTTTCCTCGACCTGCTTGCGCTCCGCATCCAGCTCTTCCAGCCGTAACTGGTTGTGAACTTCGCGCTTGATGTCGTCGATGCCCAGTTCGCGCTCCATATCCTGGCGCGCCGTGTGCAGCGTGCGGCGGAGTTTGCCGGTCCAGTAACCGAGAAAGCGCGCCGCTTCCGGCAGGCGCTTGGGACCGATCACGATCAGTGCAATCGCGACGACCAGAAGGAGTTCGGAAAAACCGATATCGGACAAGGGCGCGCTCCGGGCCGCGAGTGAAGGCCCGTCCGAGGGGTCAGGGGTCAGGATTTCTTGTGGGTGTC
Source organism: Gammaproteobacteria bacterium (assembly GCA_046566625.1). Lineage (GTDB taxonomy): Bacteria > Pseudomonadota > Gammaproteobacteria > Pseudomonadales > Porticoccaceae > JAGPUQ01. The sequence continues at coordinate 30,194 of JBKHWK010000004.1, read as the reverse complement.
GGTATCCGCGTCGACGGTTTCCCGCTCCTGGGTATTGTTTGAATGGGCGTTTTCCAGCGGCTCGTGGACTTTGCTTTTATCCTCTTTGCTGTCGCCCATGGCGTTGCGGAAGCCCTTGATGGCGCCACCGAGATCCCCGCCCAGATTCTTGAGCCGTTTGGTGCCGAAGATCATCACCACGATGACCAGAATGATGAGCAATTGCCAAATGCTGATTCCGCCCAGTCCCATGATCGTCTCCGGTTATCGGTTGCGGCTGGCTTTTTCGTCCAGACCGGAAATGCCGAAGCGGCGCGCCAACTCCGCCAATACGGCGTCGGCATTTTCTCCGAGGTGGGCGAGCATTACCAGCGAGTGAAACCACAGGTCGGCGGTTTCCGCGACCAGGGCCTGGGTGTCGCCGCTGCGCTCGGCATCCTTGGCGGCGAGCAGGGTTTCGGTGCATTCCTCGCCGAGTTTCTCGAGAATTTTGTTGAGCCCTTCGCGATGCAGGCGTGCCACATAGGAAGTTTCCGGATCGGCCTCGCGGCGCGTCGCGAGTATCGCGGCCAATCGGATCAGGATATCGCTCATGGTGTCTTGCCTGCGGATTGCGGATCAGGGCTGTCCGGGTGCCATTGCCCGGCGCTGAATTCGTTGTAAAAGCAGGACGGGCGACCGGTGTGGCAGGCGATGCCGCCCACTTGTTCGACCTTCAGCAGTAGCGCATCGCTATCGCAGTCGAGGCGGATGTCGATCAGCCGTTGCACATGACCCGATTCTTCGCCCTTGCGCCACAGTCGCGCACGGGAGCGCGACCAGTACACGGCGCGCTGTTCCTTCAGGGTCAGGGCGAGCGACTCCCGGTTCATCCAGGCGAGCATCAGCACCGCGCCCGTGGTGGCGTCCTGGGCGATGGCCGGCACCAGGCCGTCGGCATTCCAGGCGACGCCATCGAGAAACCGGGTAGGGGACGTGTCGCTGGTCATGGCATCACCGGGGCGGGCGGCGATTATCCCAGCTTCGCCGCGCCAGCAACAGGAGCACGCCAAAGCCGGCCAGCGCCAGGCTGGCGGCCTTCAGGGTGTCTGCGGCCACCGGGCTGGCCGCAAACAGCATGCCCGCGGCCGTTCCGACGCAGAGTGCGCCCAGGGTGGCATTGCGCCTGCCGGAGGGAGCCTCCGTGTGCGCGCGCTCGCGCAGCACACGCTCGATCCCCTCCACGCGTTTGAGGGCATCGAACATCAGTTGCGGCACCTGCGGGAACTGTTCCAGCGATTCCGGGCCGTGGCGTTTCAGCCGTTCGAGCAGCCGCGTCGGCTTGAAACGCTCGCGCAGCCAGCGCTCCAGAAACGGATGCGCGGTCTGCCACAGGTCGAGGTCCGGATAGAGTTGGCGCCCCAGGCCTTCGATGTTGAGCAGGGTTTTTTGCAGCAGCACCAGCGAGGGCTGGATTTCAGCATCGAAGCGTCGCGCGACGCGAAACAGATCGATCAACAGATAGGCGAGGGAGATGTCCTTCAGCGGCCGCTGGAAGCGTGGCTCGCACACGGTTCGCACTGCGCTCTCGAGTTCGACCACCGGAGTGCCTTCGGGTACCCAGCCGGACTGTAAATGCAGTTCCGCCACCTGGCGGTAGTCGCGGCGGAAGATGGCCAGCATGTTGCGCGCCAGATAGTACTGATCGCTGTCGGACAGGATGCCGATAACGGCGCAGTCCACCGCGACATAGCTTGGCCGGCGCGGCTCCCGGACATCCACGAAGATATTGCCGGGATGCATGTCGGCGTGAAAAAAATTGTGGGTGAATACCTGGGTGAAGAAAATCTCGACGCCGCGTTCCGCCAGTACGCGGAAGTCGACGCCCGCGGCCCGCAGTGCCGTGACATCGGTGACCGGGATGGCTCGAATGCGCTCCATGACCATGACTCGCTGGTTGGACAGCGGCCAGTGGACCGCAGGCACATACAGCAGCGGCGAGTCGGCAAAGTTGCGGCGCAGGATGGCGGCGTTGGCGGCCTCCCGTTGCAGATCGAGTTCGTCGATTATGGTGGCGCGGTAGTCGCGGGCAACCTCGACCGGGCGCAGCCGGCGCGCCTCGGCGCTGAAGCGTTCGAGTCCGCGCGCGAGCGCCAGCAGCAGAGCGCAGTCGAGTTCGATGACGGCCTGCACGCCGGGGCGAATGGCCTTCACCACCACCTCGCGGCCGTCAGCCAGGAGCGCGGCGTGAACCTGCGCCACCGAGGCGGACGCCAGTGGCATGCGCTCGAACTCTGCGAACAACTGGTCGACAGGCGCGCCCAGCGCGGCTTCGATCAGCGCGGTGAACTCTTCCCCGGGAAACGGCGGGACGGTGTCCTGAAGTTTTTGTAATTCCGCGCAGATATCGCTCGGGATCAGGTCCGGGCGGGTCGAGAGCATCTGACCGAATTTCACGAATACCGGTCCCAGAGCCTCCAGTGCCAGCCGCAGACGTTCGCCCCGTGTCCGTCGCGGTGCCGGCAGGAGCGCCAGCAGGCGCAGCGGCCAACGCAGCGCGAGGGGCAGGCTCAGCTTGGCGCCGAGCGTGTCCAGACGATGCTGGAGCATCACCCGGGCGATGGTCAGGGCGCGCAGGGCAGGGCGCATCTCAGCGCGAATCGTCGGCTGGTGGTGGTGTGGCGGATGTTGGCGCGGCAGCGGTCACGCCCGCGCCCAGCCAGTCGCTGAACGCGAGCGCGGCTTCAGCCCCGGCGCGCGCGACGCCGTGCAGCGGGCCCGCTGGCATTGCAGGGGATTCTTCTGCGAGGTAGTTGACGAGCAGCTCCCGGCTCCGGGTCAGCGCCTCGTTACCTCCGCGCAGGGCGCTGCGCACGCCGTTGCCCAACAGGTGAGCGGAGGTGTCGCCGACATGGGTGGCGAGCATGCCTTCCCAGTCGAGTTCGAGTTCCGCCTGGATGGCCCGCAGGTGGGCGAACAACTCCGGGTCGCCGGTGACGGTTACTGAGCCGGGAAAGGGCGTGTCTGGATTAACGGCAAGCTGCAGCAACGCCAGCGCACTGCCTGCGAGTTCGAGATCGGCGGGTGCGTCGGCGGCGGGCTCGACGGCAACCACGCCCGCGTGAATCCGCAGCGTCAGCGTCACGCTGGGCCGGGTGACGTGGATCGTTATGCGGATGGCGCCCAAGGCGGCCAGTCGTTTGCGGGCGGCAGGGTTGCGATCGAGCGCAAGATTCACCAGCCGCGCGGCCTGTTGCTGGGCCAGTGCTGCGATCATCGTGGGTGGGGTTTGAGCCCGGTGTGCAGCGCCACAATACCGCCGGTCATGTTGTGGTAACGGGTATCCGCAAAGCCTGCTTCCACCATCATCGCGCGCAGGCCTTCCTGGTTCGGGTGCATGCGGATGGATTCAGCGAGGTAGCGGTAGCTGTCGGCGTCGCCCGCAATCAGCCTGCCCATGCGAGGCAGGATCCGGAACGAATACTGGTCATAGAGTTCGGCGACCAGCGGATTGGCGGGATGGGAGAACTCCAGCACCAGCAGGCGACCGCCCGGTTTCAGCACGGCGAGCATGGCGCGCATGGCGCGCTCCTTGTCGGTGACGTTGCGCAGACCGAACGCGATGGTGATGCAGTCGAAGCTGTCGGTGGGGAAGGGCAACTGCTCGGCATCGGCCTGGACGTAAACGACGTTGTCCGCGATGCCCTTGTTCAGCAGGCGATCGCGGCCGACCCCGAGCATGGCGGCATTGATGTCGGCCAGCACCACCCGGCCGGTGGGTCCGACCTGGGCTGCCAGTTCGGCGGCGAGATCCCCGGTGCCGCCCGCGAGATCAAGCACGCTCTGGCCGGGCCGCAGCGCGGCCATGGTCAGTGCGGCGCTCTTCCAGAGCCGGTGCAGGCCGCCCGACATCAGATCGTTCATCAGGTCATAACGGGACGCCACCGAGTCGAACACTTGCGCCACGCGCGCGGCCTTTTCGGGACGGGCGACGCGTTCAAATCCGAAGTGGGTAGTGTCCTGATCGTTCATCGTGGGCCGCCAGCGTGCGGCCACTATTGTACACGGCCGCGCGTCGGGGGCGCCCGCCCGCAGGGTTCTGCAGCGCTCAGTTGAGGTAGCGTTCCCGGCGCGAAGCCTTGAGGCGCGCGAGATCGACGATCACCAGGCCGTCGACGCAGTTGCCGAAACCGGAATCGACATTGAATCCCGCAAATTGCACGCCGCCCGGTTCGCAGAGTTCCGCGTACTGCTTGTAGAGGGTGGGAATGCTGAGATTCATCTGCCCCAGCTCGCGCTTGAGTCGCTGAAACTCTTCGCGATAGCAGGTGCCCGGGTATTGGGTATTCAGTTCGGCGCGTCGTTCCGGCGGGATGACAAAGGGATTCCTGGCCACCGCCAGGGTTTGCAGTGCCGGAAAATGGCATTGGTAAAAATGCACCAGCAACTCCAGCGCGGGGCGCGGGTAGGCGCCGCTCAGACTCACCGGGCCGAACAGATAGCGGTGCTGCGGGTGCTTGCGCAGAAAGGCGCCGATGCCGTACCAGAGATAATCCAGGCTGCGTTTGCCCCAGTAGCCCGGCTGCACGAAGCTGCGCCCGAGTTCGAGGCCCTGCGCCAGGTAGGGATTCATGCCGATCGTGAAGTCGAACAGCGTGCGGGTGTAGAGCGGCAGCCCCTCATTGGTTCGGCAAAACCGGTAGGCGCCGGCAATCTCCCACTCCCGTTCGTCCCACAGCACCAGATGCTGATAATGCGGATCGAAGCCATCAATGTCCCGCCGCAGGCCGGAACCTTCTTCCACCGCGCGAAAGGCCAGTTCCCGCAGGCGGCCGATTTCGCGCATCACAGTGGAGTCACCCTGGTGGCGGTACAGATAGATCTGTTTGTCGTCGGCGGTCGCGCCGAGTTGCTCGCAGGCCTGCACTTCGGTGCGCAACTGATGGCGGTTCTCGGGCTGTGCGATGGCGACTTCAGTGGAGAACAGCCCGGGACGGTCACTGCCGACGCGGTACAGATGGCGCCGGAAGAGCTTGGCTTTTTGCCGGGGCGGAATATCCAGGCGCTGGTAATTGCGAAAACTGATCGGCTGGCCGATGCGCACATCGACGCAGCGTTTGGCCTGCTTGAACATCTCCCGCACCAGCCACAGCGTCGAGAGCGGTCGCGCCAGGAAGGAGATGGCGTAGAAAAACGTCGAATTGCGGCCATCCACATATACAGGAAGGATGGGTGCCCGGGTGGTGCTGGCGATGCGCAGGAAGCCGGTGTGCCACTTGCCGTCGCGCACGCCCTTGGCGCCGAAGCGGGACACCTCGCCGGCCGGAAAGATGATCAGGGCGCCTTCCCGCTCGATAAACTCCCGGATCGCGCGCAGATTCTCCCGTGGCGTGTTGCCGCCCATGTTGTCCACCGGGAGCAACAGATTGCCCAACGGCTTGATGGTGGTCAGGACGTCATTGGCGACCACTTTCACGTCGGGGCGGATTTCATGCACCAGCTTGAGGAGCGCGAGTCCGTCCAGCGAGCCGATGGGATGGTTGGCGGCGATGACGACCCGGCCGCGTGGTGGGATGTACTGGCGTTCGCGGTCGCGCAGGCGGCAGGAAAAATCGAAGTAGTCGAGCACCTGCTCGACGAAATCAAAGCCCTTCAGATGCGGATAGCTGGTCTCGAACTGCCGGATCTCCTTTTCGTGAAACAGGAGCCGCAGCGCCGTGATCAGGGGCTTGGCCAGCAGCGGGCGGTCGACAAAAAAGCGCGGATAACGCTCCTGAACAAAGCTTTCCACATCGAGCATGGCGGTCTCCGATCGATCCCTGGATGCAGGGTAACGAGGAAACCATATAGCAGTGCTTTGACGGAATGGTGACAGGGGCGAACGGTTGCAGCTGTCGCCAGCCTCAGCTGAGGTGTCCCAGATGGCGGCTCACAACCTGCAACGTGGGCTTGAAGATACGCGGCGTGGTAGCGACCACATGGCCGGAGTCGAGATAGGCGTCGCCGCCCTGGAAGTCGCTCACCATCCCGCCGGCTTCGCGCACCAGCAGTACGCCGGCGGCGATGTCCCAGGGTTGTAAGAACATCTCCCAGTACGCGTCGCAGCGCCCGGCGGCGACGTAGGCGAGATCCAGCGAGGCGACTCCCATGCGGCGGATGCCTGAGGAGTCGGCGGCGAGTTCCCGAAGGCACTCGAGATAGGCGTCCATCTCGGCGAAGGGCGCTCCGCTGAAGGGGATGCCGGTGGCGAACAGCGCGCCGGCGGCATTGATCCGCCCCGATACGCGAATGCGCTTGCCGTTGAGGAAGGCGCCATGCCCGCGGCTGGCGGTGAATTCCTCGCCTTTGGCCGGATCGTAGACGACGCCGTGCTGCAGGCGACCGCAGTGGCGAAACGCGATCGAAACCGCGTAGTGGGGAATGCCGTGGATGAAGTTGGTGGTGCCATCTAGGGGATCTATGATCCACTCGCTGTCGGCATCGCGCCCGGTCTGAATGCCGCATTCTTCGCCGATAAAGGTATGGTCCGGGTAGGCGCGGCGCAGCTGCTCGATGATGAGTTTTTCCGAGGAGTGATCTATTTCGGTGACGAAATCGTGCTGGCCCTTGGCGTCGATGCGCACCCGGTCGATGCGGCTGCTGGCACGCTGGATCAGGTCGCCGGCGGCGCGGGCCGCGCGCAGGGCAATGGTCAGCATCGGTTGCATTGCTGTTCCGGATGGGTCGAAGCGGGCGCGCAGTTTAGCAGAGCCCTATCGCGCCGGGGTCGGCCTGCGGCGGTGCTCTGCTAAACTGCCCTTTCGCCAACGGGGTTGCACTAATGACGGGTTTGTTCGCGAGCGTACGCGTGGTGCTGGTCAACACCAGCCATCCCGGCAATATCGGCGCTGCCGCGCGAGCCATGAAAAACATGGGGTTGGAGCGCCTTTATCTGGTGGAACCGCAGGAGTTTCCGGCACCGCGCGCGCAATGGCGCGCGGCGGGGGCCGTTGATGTGCTGGAGCGAGCCGTGGTCGTCCGGAGCCTGGCGGAAGCGGTGGCCGACTGCGGCCTCGTGGTCGGTACCAGCGCCCGCGAGCGGCGGATTCCCTGGCCGTTGCTCGATCCGCGCGAATGCGGGCAGCGGGTGTGGCAGGAGTCAGCGCACCACGACGTGGCGTTGGTGTTCGGGCGCGAGGATCGCGGGCTGACGAACGATGAGCTGGCCCAGTGCAACTATCATGTGCACATTCCGGCCAATCCGGACTACAGCTCCCTCAATCTGGCCGCCGCGGTGCAGGTGCTGACCTATGAACTGCGGATGGCCGCGTTGGCGGCGACCGGTGCGGCGCGGTCTCCCGATTGGGACGTGCCACCGGCGCCAGCGGCGGACCTCGATCTGTATTTTCAGCATCTCGAACGCGTTCTGGTGGAGATCGGCTTTCACGATCCCGCCAATCCGCGCCAGACCATGGTCCGCTTGCGACGACTGTTGGCGCGCATCCGGCCTGATCGCATGGAGCTCTCGATCCTGCGCGGGGTGCTCACCGGCGTGCAGAATCTCGCCTGGCGGTTGCGCTCTGCGGGTGTTACACAAGGTAGCAAGACCGCGGAGACAGTCGCCACTGAGACAGTCGCCGCGGAGACCGTCGAAGATACGCCGGCGGTACCGCGGATCGAGGACCGGCACGCCGGGTAATACCCGATGCTCCCAAGAGCACCGGGTGCGACCGACGTCCGACTCCGCGATGACGCACCCGGCGCTCCGCGTGAGTGGCAGGGTTTGCGAGTCCGCGCGGCATGAGAAGAGCTTGTCCGGTGTTCTCCTGTCAACGACTTTCATGAAAGTGATTCCGATGAAATTGCCCATCTACCTCGATTACGCTGCCACCACGCCGGTGGATCCCCGCGTCGCGGCCCACATGGCCGGCTTTCTCACCGCCGACGGAGTGTTCGGCAACCCGGCGTCGCGCTCCCACAGCTATGGCTGGCAGGCCGAATCCGGCGTGGAGGAAGCACGCGCGCAGGTAGCGGAGCTGGTGGGTGCGGATCCCCGCGAAATCGTCTGGACGTCGGGGGCCACCGAAGCGGACAACCTGGCACTCAAGGGCTGCGCCCAGGCGTATCGCGACCGAGGCCGGCACCTGGTCACCTCAAAAATCGAGCACAAGGCGATCCTCGACACCTGTGCGCACCTGGAGACCGAGGGTTTCGAGGTGACCTACCTAGACCCCGATGCACAGGGCCTGATTCAGCCCCAGGCAGTGGCGGCGGCACTGCGCGATGACACCATTCTGGTGTCGGTGATGCACGTCAACAACGAGATCGGCACCATCAACGACATCGCGGCAATCGGCGCAATCTGTCGTGCGCGCGGCGTTCTCTATCATGTGGATGCGGCGCAGAGTGCCGGCAAAGTCGCCATCGATTTGTCCCGCCTCGCGGTCGATCTGATGTCGTTTTCGGCCCACAAGATCTATGGCCCCAAGGGGGCCGGCGCGCTCTACGTCCGACGCAAGCCCCGGGTCCAGCTGCGCGCGCAGATGCACGGCGGCGGGCACGAGCGGGGCCTGAGGTCCGGCACCCTGGCCACCCACCAGATCGCCGGGATGGGGGAGGCATTCCGGATTGCGGGTGCGGAAATGGCTGCCGACAATCTCCATATCGCCGCCTTGCGCGAGCGGTTCTGGAACGCCGTCGGGGAGCTTGGGGGTCTGTACCTGAACGGTTGCCCGACGCGATCTGTGCCCGGCATTCTCAATCTGAGTTTCGCTGACGTGGAAGGCGAGACCCTGCTGCTGGCGCTCAAGGATCTCGCAATATCGACGGGGTCGGCCTGTACCTCGGCCAGCCTCGAACCATCCCATGTCCTGCGCGCGCTGGGTATCGGGGACGAACTCGCCTACAGCGCGCTGCGCTTCAGCATTGGCCGGTTCACCACTGCGCAGGAAATCGATCATGCCGCAGCGACCATTCGCGACGCTCTGGCGCGACTGCGCGCCCCCGGTACTTTGCCTTCCGGGCGCTGAGCCGAAACTGGTGCGGTCCCGCGCGCACCCGGGGCTGCACACGCGCAGCAGCGGGGGTTGCGCGGATGGCGTTATACTCAGCGCCACTGGCCGGGGAGTTTCTCTCAGTGCAATACTCTGGGGGCGACGCACTCGCTATGGACTCTGCGAAGGAGCGAACATGAGGGCCGCCGCCGTTCTCGCTTGGCTGCGGGGGTGTGATGACGGGTTTCCAGAGCGCAGCGTCGTGGTGTCAGCGCCGCCCCGTTCGAAGCCGCACCCGTGAGCGATATGAGAACCGATCTGTACCGAAGGATTGTCGACAACGTCCCGTTCGGGGTGCTGTTCTTCGTCCACGGTGTATGTGTCGATGCCAATCCCATGGCGCGCAGGCTGCTTGGCTGCGAGCAGTGGCGACTGGTTGGGACCGCCCTCGATAGCAGTGAGCCGGCCGAGCCGGTCGCCTTGGCGACGTTCAAGGAGAGGCTCGCCACTGCCACGGCCGGCGGGCTGAACTGCATCCCCTGGGTGCTGCGTGCCGGGGGCGAGGTGCAGCATTTGCGGATCGACTTGGGTGCGCCTCTACCGGATTGCCTGCATGAGCTGGTGGTGACCCTGTCTGTCCAGACTCCGATCCAGATTGATGCTCCCGCCAGTGCCGAACCCCTGTGCGCGCGGGCTGGCGTGGTGGTGTTACCTCGGCAGTTGCCCTCCCGCGACGATGTGCTGCGCAAGCTCGGTGGCACCGACTGGTCGGGCAGTGCGGCCTATCGCGACGAGTTGACAGGCCTGCCCACCCGCCTCGCGATGGTCGAGCACTTGCGCGCGTTGCGGTCCGGGTCCACCGGCTGTGCCGCCCTGATGCTGATCGATCTGGACCATTTCAAGGACATCAATGATTCCTGGGGCCACGATGTGGGCGACCAGGTTCTGGTCAAGGTGGCACGTCTGCTCGCGCAATTCGCGGATTCGCTGACCGCCACGCCGGGCGTGTTTCTGGCGCGCCAGGCCGGCGACGAGTTCGTCCTGTTTATACCCGATATCGGGGATATCGTTGCCGAGGCTGCTGCCCGTGTCCGGTTGCTGGCCGACGCCGTGCGGGAGCGCATCTCGATGCCGAATTTTCACGAAGGCAATGAATTCGTCCTGACCGCCAGTGTCGGTATTTCGCTCATCGCCGACGGTGCGCTGGATCCCGAGCGGGCGCTGCAGTACGCCGACACCGCCATGTACGAGGCCAAACGCAAGGGACGCAATAGCTGCGCGTTCTTTGATCGGGGTATTGCCGCCAAGGCACAGCGCCAGGTGTCGCTCAACACGCGCCTGCGCAAGGCCGTCGATAATCAGGAATTTGCGCTCTTCGTGCAGCCGCTGATCGATGTCAGCGACGGTCGCATGATGGGTGGCGAAGTGCTGCTCCGCTGGGTAAACAGCGACCGGGTCACCAGCATGCCCGCCGAATTCATCCCGCTGCTGGAAGCGTCGGGGTTGATCGTGGACGTCGGACACTGGGTGATTCGCACCGCCTGTGAAAGTCTGCGCGGCTTTATCGAAGCCGGTATCTGGCGTGAAGACATGCATCTCGGTATCAATATCAGCCGGCGCCAGTTTCGCGATCCCCGGCTGCTGGAAGTCATTGAGCACAGCCTGCGCAGTTACGACATCAGTCCGTCCCTGATCAACTTCGAGATTACCGAAACCCTGGCGATGGAGGATGTGGAAGGCGCCATTGCCAAGATGATGGCGATCAAGTCCCTCGGCGCCCATTTCGCCGTGGACGATTTCGGCGTCGGTTATTCGTCCATGATCGCCCTGCGCCGCCTGCCCTTCGATTGGCTGAAGATCGACCGTGAATTCATCCGCAATCTGCACCGCGATCCCGACGCGCGCGGCATAGTCGAGGCGATGCTCGCGGTGTCTCGGCAGTACGGCCTGCGGGTCATTGCCGAGGGCGTCGAGGATTCCGCAGCGCTTGATCTGTTGCGCCAGATCGGCTGCGATTCCTACCAAGGCGCGCTCTACAGCATGCCGGTGCCCGTGGAGCGGTTTCGACAACTGCTGGGTACAGCCGCCTGAGCCGGTAATTCCTTGTGCCGGCAGGTGGCAGGAGAGTAAAATTCCGGCCCCTTCCACCGGGGTTGCGCCATGGGGCGCGATTCCTACCTACCGGAGTTCATGTTGATGTCGACCGAGCGCACTCTCTCCATCATCAAGCCCGACGCAGTGGCCAAAAACGTGATCGGTGAAATCGTGGGGCGTTTTGAGCGTGCCGGGCTGCGTGTTGTAGCCGCCAAGATGCTGCGGCTGTCCCGAGAGCAGGCCGAAGGGTTTTATGCGGAACATCGCGAGCGCCCCTTTTTCGGCGACCTGGTAGCCTTCATGACTTCGGGTCCGGTGGTGGTGCAGGTGCTGGAAGGGCGCGATGCCATTGCGCAGAATCGTGAGCTGATGGGCGCCACCAATCCACGCGAGGCGGCTGCGGGCACCATTCGTGCCGATTTCGCCGAATCCATCGATGCCAACGCCGTGCATGGTTCGGACTCGCCGACCTCAGCCGAGCGCGAAATTGCCTATTTTTTCACTGGTGGGGAGATCTGCGCGCGCTGAGCGCGGAGTGACTCCGGGAGGCGGGGTGAGTCGGACCAATTTGCTCGGGCTGACCGCCGGTGCGCTGGGGGATTTTTTCGAAGCGGTCGGCGAACGTCGCTTTCGCAGCGTCCAGGTTCTGAAATGGATCCATCAGCGTGGCGCGACCGATTTCGCGGCGATGACGGATCTCGCACGGCCATTGCGGGAAAAACTCGCCCAGATCGCCGAAGTGCGCCCCCCCGAGGTGGTGCGGCAGGAAGATGCCGCCGACGGCACCTGCAAATGGCTGGTGCGCACCGATGGCGGCGATTGTATCGAGACCGTCTATATCCCCGAGCGCGGTCGCGGCACGCTCTGTATTTCCTCCCAGATCGGCTGCGCGCTGGACTGTAGTTTCTGCGCCACCGGCAAGCAGGGCTTCAACCGCGATCTTACCGCCGCCGAAATCATCGGCCAGCTGTGGATTGCCAACCAGGCGTTCGGGAATTTTAGCGGGCAGTCCGAGCGCCGCGTCACCAACACCGTGATGATGGGCATGGGCGAGCCTCTGCTCAACTTCGACAACGTCGTCGCCGCCATGAACCTCATGATGGACGACAATGCCTACGGACTGTCCAAGCGCCGTGTGACCCTGAGCACCGCCGGCGTGGTGCCGATGCTCGACCGTCTGGGCGATGTCACCGATGTCTCCCTGGCCATCTCGCTGCACGCGCCCAACGATGCTTTGCGTAACGAGCTGGTGCCGATCAATCGCAAGTATCCCATCGCCAGCCTGCTTGAGTCCGCGCGGGGTTATCTGCGCAAGTTGCCGGATACCCGCCGCCGCATCACCGTGGAATACACGCTGATGGATGGTGTCAACGACAGCGTCGAGCTGGCGCGCGAGTTGGGTGACCTGCTGCGCGATACGCCCTGCAAGATCAATTTGATTCCCTTCAATCCGTTTCCCGGCACCCGATATCGGCGCGTCACGCCCGCGGCCGTTGCCCGGTTTCAGGACATACTCAGCGCCCAGGGTTACACTGTGACGGTGCGCGCCACGCGCGGCGACGACATCGCAGCCGCCTGCGGTCAGCTTGCCGGTGATGTCAATGATCGCACCCGGCGTAGCGAACGTTACCGCCAGCGCGACATGGGAGACGAACAGATCGTGAGAATCGTCAATGGGTAATGCCCGGCGCGCGGGTCTGGTCGCCGCAATCGCCACCGCGCTGCTGGCGTGCGGGTGTTCCACTACGACTACCACGAGCAGCGAGACCCTGACATCTTCCTCTTCCGGTCAGAAAACCGAGGCGGAGAAGCAACGGGACGCACTCAATAGTTATATCGAGCTGGGTCTGGGCTATATCGGCCAGAATAACCGGGACCAGGCACGCCTCAATCTGCTGCGCGCCCTCGAAATCGACAGCCGATCGCCGGGTGCCAATAACGCCATGGCGTTGCTCTATCAACGCGAACGCGATAACGCGCGCGCCGAAGAGTATTTCAAGAAAACCCTCGCCTACGACCGCGACTTTACCCAGGCACGCAACAATTACGGCGTTTTTCTCGCTACCCAGAAGCGGTTCGAAGAAGCCTACGAGCAGTTCGATCTGGCCTCCCGAGACGTGAATTATCAGCTTCGGCCGCAGGTATTCCTGAGTCTGGGAGCGATTGCTTCGAAACTCGGTAAGACCAGCGAAGCCAAGGAAGCCTGGGAACGTGCCCGGGCATTGGATAGACAACTGCCCGGACCTTATCTGGAACTCGCCAACCTGTATTTCGAGCGGGGCGACATGCCCGAAGCGAAACGATACCTGGATCGCCACGCGCAGCTGGCGCAACCGTCCGCCCGCAGTCTGTGGCTGGCGGTGCGGCTGGAGGACGCCTTTGGCAACGCCGATGGTGTCGCGAGCAAGGGAATGGCGCTGCGCAAGCTGTTCCCCTATTCCCGCGAAACCGTCGAGTACCAAAAATGGGTTCAGGACCGTGGCCAGTCCCAGTGACACCGATGCTGGATTGTCGCTGCCCGGGTTCCGGCTGCGGATGGCACGAACCGAGCGCGGCATGACCCTGGAACAGATCGCGCAAGGAAGCGGCATATCCCTGCGCGCCCTTGCGGCGCTCGAAGCCGACGACTACGCGCGGCTGCCGGAAGCGGTTTATGTGCGGGGCTATGTGCGGCGCTATGCGCGGTTATTGGGCATTGCCGCGCAGCCGCTGGTCGATGATTTCGATGCGCTTTACGGCGCGCGTCGCGATGAAAGCGCCAGCTTTTCCGGTCGCAAGGGACGGGTGTTGGGGCGGCTGCCGCGCCTCTGGCTGCTGGGCGGCGGCGTAGCGGCGGGGCTGGTCCTGATTCTGGGCGCGGTGCTCCTGCTGGTGTTCCGGTGAGCGCGATAGACCGGGAAAGTCCGATAAAGCGTCGGCGCACCCGGCAGATTCTGGTGGGGAAAGTCCCAGTCGGGGGCGATGCGCCCATCTCCGTGCAGAGCATGACCAACACCGAAACCACGGACGTGGCCGCCACGGTGGCACAGGTCAACGCCATTCAGCGCGCCGGGGCCGATATCGTGCGGGTGTCGGTGCCGTCGCTGGAGGCGGCCGAGGCCTTCGGCGCCATCCGCCGCCAGGTGGATGTTCCGCTGGTCGCGGACATCCACTTCGATTACCGGATCGCCATGCGCGTACTGGATCTGGGTGTCGACTGCCTGCGCATCAACCCCGGCAATATCGGCCGTGAAGAGCGGGTCCGGGAGCTGGTACGCAAGGCGCGCGATCTCGGCATTCCCATTCGTATCGGGGTCAATGCGGGCTCGCTTGAAAAGGATCTGCAGGTCAAATACGGCGAACCCACGCCGGCGGCGTTGGTGGAATCCGCGCTGCGCCATATCGATATTCTGGATCGTCTCGATTTTCACGACTTCAAGGTGAGCCTCAAGGCCTCCGACCTGTTCATGGCGGTGGCCGCCTACCGCGAGATCGCCAGCCAGATCGACAACCCCTTGCACCTGGGGATCACCGAGGCCGGTGGACTCCGCTCGGGGACCGTGAAGTCGGCGGTCGGGCTCGGCGCGCTGTTGCTCGACGGCATCGGCGATACCCTGCGCATTTCACTCGCCGCCGATCCGGTGGAAGAGGTGAAAGTCGGCTGGGATCTGCTGAAGAGCCTGCGGCTGCGTACCAAGGGCATCAACCTGATCGCCTGTCCGAGCTGCTCGCGGCAGAATTTCGATGTCATCAGCACCGTGAATGCGCTGGAGCAGCGGCTTGAAGATATCACCGAACCCCTGGATGTCGCCGTCATCGGCTGTATCGTCAATGGTCCGGGGGAGGCGCGCGTGGCCGATATAGGCCTGACCGGGGGTACGCCCAAGCATCTGCTGTACGCCCACGGCAAAGTCCTGCAAAAACTCGACAAGATCGACCTCGTCGATCAGCTCGAACAGCACATTCGCGCTACAATCCGCGCGCGCGCCGAGCGGGATGCATCCATCATCGCCCGCGGTTGAACCCAGGTACCCTTCTTTTGAACGCGATGCAGTCCCTGCGCGGGATGAACGACATTTTGCCCGGCGAGACGCCCGTCTGGCAGCACCTCGAAGCGACCCTGGCCGAGCTTCTGGCCGGTTATGGCTATCAGGAAATCCGCTTTCCGCTGCTGGAGAGCACCGAGCTGTTCCAGCGCTCCATCGGCGAAGTCACCGATATCGTCGAAAAAGAAATGTACAGCTTCATCGACCGCAACGGCGACAGTGTGACACTGCGGCCGGAGGGCACCGCCGGTTGCGCGCGCGCCTGCGCTCAGCACGGTTTGCTGCGCAACCAGGTGCAGCGCCTCTGGTATCGCGGTCCCATGTTCCGCCACGAGCGGCCGCAGAAAGGCCGCTTGCGCCAGTTCCACCAGGTCGGCGCCGAAGTGTTCGGACTGCCGGGACCGGATATCGACGCGGAAATACTTGCGATGACCGAGCGCCTGTGGCGGCGCCTGGGGATTCGCGAACATCTGGAATTGCAGATCAATTCGCTGGGTAGCGGCGCTTCCCGCGCGGCCTATCGCGCCGCGCTGGTCGCCTATCTGGAACGCTATCGGAGCGAACTGGATGCTGATAGTCAGCGCCGGCTGGATACCAATCCACTGCGCATTCTCGACAGCAAGGCAGAGCGCACCCGGGAGATTCTGATTGATGCGCCGGTGTTGGCGGATTACCTGGATGCCGAGTCGCGCGACCATTTTGCCGGCCTGTGCCAGTTGCTCGAAGCGGCGGGTATGCGCTACAGCGTCAACAACCGTCTGGTACGTGGCCTCGATTACTACGGCAAAACCGTGTTCGAATGGGTCAGCGACCGGCTCGGCGCCCAGGCCACGGCCTGTGCCGGCGGCCGCTACGACGGCCTGGTCGAGCAGCTGGGCGGCGAACCCACCCCCGCCATCGGCTTTGGCATCGGCCTCGAGCGTCTGGTTTTACTGCTGGAAGCCGCCGGCGTTGCGCCGGGTACCGACCCACTGGATGCATATTTCGTGGTCGCGGGCGCCGTCGGTGTTAAAGCGCTCCAGATCGCCGAGCAGTTGCGGGACGCCGTGCCGCAACTGCGCCTGCAGAGCCATTGCGGCGGCGGTAGCCTGAAAAGCCAGATGAAACGAGCCGATCGCAGCGGCGCGGCGTTCGCGCTGATCCTGGGTGAAGACGAAGTGGCGAGCGAGCGCATTACCCTCAAGTATCTGCGTCGGGATCTGCCCCAGGAATCGTTGTCCCTGGAGGCGTTGATCGCGCTGTTGCAGCGGGAATGCCAGCGCTCAGCTGCCTGATGTTTACCTGACCATCCAACGAACCAAGAGCAGACTATGGCCGAATCTCACGCCGATCAGGAACAACTGGATGCGCTGCGGCGCTGGTGGAAGCAATACGGGGCCCCGATAGCGCTCGCGGTGACGCTGGTCGTCGGCGGCTGGTTCGGCTGGCAACAGTGGCAGGGGGCGCAGGCGCGCACGGCGGAAGCTGCTTCTCTGGTGTACGAGGAGATGATGGCCGGGATCGCCAGTACGCCCCTCCAGGATATGGATGCCGAGCGTCTCGACGCGCTGGCGGCAACGGCGCAGAAGCTCAAGTCGGATTACGGTAGTACTCAGTACGCCAGGCTCGCGGGATTGCTGCTCGCGCGACTCGCAGTCGCCCGGAACGATCTGGATACCGCCGCGACGGAATTGCGGGCGGTCATGGAGAACAGCCATGACAAGGAGCTCGCCCTGGTCGCGCAACTGCGCCTGGTACGGGTGCTGACCGCGCAGGAAAAATACGACGAAGCCCTGTCCCTGGCGAATGCCCAGGTGCCCGATGCGATGGCGGGGGCCTTTGCGGAAGCGCGGGGCGATATCCGTTTTCTGCGCGGTGAAACCGACGCCGCGCGGGCCGACTACCAGACGGCGCTGACGCGCCTCGACAGCCGTGATGGACTGTTGAAATCGCTGCTGGAAATCAAACTCAATCAGGTGCAACCCGTGCCGGATGCAGCCCAGGAGGCGACGCAGTGAAGCCGATATTCGTAGCTTTGGCGCTGGCACTCCTCCTGTCCGGCTGCGGCAGTCTGAAATTCTGGGGCAAAAAAGATGTGGCGGAGCCCGTGGTAACCGCGGCGGATGCGGCCGCGAGCGGCGACCCCCAGGAGCTCACCGACGCAGAGAAGAAAGAGCAGAAAAAAAAGGACAAGAAGGCAGGCGAACCGAATGATCTGAAAAAAATCGAGGCCAGCGTCGATCTCAAGCGCCTCTGGAGCCTTGGGGTCGGCAAGGAACAGGAGCCTCAGGACGCGACTCTGGTGCCGGTGGTTGACGATGGCGTGGTCTATGCCGCGAGCCGGGATGGTCGGGTGATCGCAGCCGATGCCGCCGAGGGCGAGCGCCGTTGGCGTACCGATCTCGACATGACGCTGACCGGGGGTGTCGGGGTGGGCGGCGGCCTGGTGCTGGTGGGCGGTGTCGACGGCGATCTGATTGCCCTGCATGCGGGCAGTGGTGAAGAGGCGTGGCGCGTGGCGTTGTCCAGCGAGATGCTCGCGCCGGCGGCGGCCAACGCCGATGTGGTGGTAGTGGTGACGCAAGACGCCAAGGTATTCGGATTTGCGGCGCAGACCGGCAAGCAGTTGTGGTCGTTCGAAGGCGATCGCCCGCTGCTCACGCTGCGCGCCACGGCGGCACCGGTAATGGCGGAGAGTCTGGCGGTCGTTGGCTTCGCCAACGGCAAGTTGGTGGCCTTTGAAGCCGCCAACGGTACGGTCGCGTGGGAAGCCCGGGTCGCCCTGCCGAGCGGACGCACGGAGCTCGAACGCATGGTGGACGTGAATACCCCGGTGCTGGGTGGTGACATCCTGTACGCCGTCAGTTACCAGGGCCGGGCCGCGGCCTACAGCCGCGGTACCGGACGCGAACTCTGGGCGCGGGATGCGTCGAGTCATCGTGCTCCATCGCTCGGCGCCAACCAGGTCTATATCGTGGGTGCCGAGGATCAGGTGATCGCACTGCGCGCTACCGGTGGCCAGGAGCTGTGGGTCAACCGCGACCTTCGGCTGCGCAATCTGAGCGCGCCCCAGGCGATCGGCGATGTGGTGGCGGTGGCGGATGTCGAGGGCTACCTGCATCTGCTGTCACAGGTCGACGGCCGTATCGTCGGTCGCGTCAAGGTCGATAGTGACGGCGTGAGTACGTCGCTGGCGAGCGATGGCGAACGGCTCTATGTGCTCGACAACAGCGGCGACCTGAATGCCTACCGGTTGCGCTCGCACTGAGCGATCGGCAAGCGGGCGCGGCGGCTTGCCAGGGAGTAGAATGCGGCGTCCGCGCCCTGGGCGCCGCATCCTGTCCTGAATCATGCTCCCCGTCGTCGCTCTGGTCGGCCGTCCCAATGTCGGCAAATCCACTCTCTTCAATCGCCTGACACGTTCGCGCGAGGCGCTGGTCGCCGATTTTCCCGGGTTGACCCGTGATCGCCAATACGGAGAGGCGCATTTCGCTGGTCGCCGCTTCGTGGTGATCGATACCGGCGGCATAACCGGCCGCGAGGAAGGCATCGACAGCTTCATGGCGGAGCAGTCGTTTCGCGCCGTGGACGAAGCCGATGTCATCATCTTCATGGTGGACAGCCACGACGGACTGACCGGCATCGATGAGGATGTCGCGCGCCGCCTGCGGCAGCGGTCGGCCACCGTGTTTCTTGCCGCGAACAAAATCGACGGCACCAATCCCGATGTGGTGCTGGCGGAGTTTCACCGCCTCGGTTTCGCGCAGGTGTTTGCGATCACCGCCACCCAGGGGCGGGGCGTCAATGCATTGTTGACGGAGGTAATGGCCGCGTTGCCGGAGACGCCGCCGCCGGAAGCGGTCCCGGCGGCGGTGGCCTCCAGCATCCGGGTAGCGGTGGTGGGGCGGCCGAATGTCGGCAAGTCGACCCTGGTCAACCGCCTGCTCGGCGAAGAGCGGGTCGTGGTGTTCGACCAGCCTGGCACCACGCGCGACAGCATCTATATCGACTACGAGCGCGGCGGTCGGGCCTATACCCTGATCGATACCGCCGGTGTCCGGCGGCGCAAAAATATAGATGAGGCGGTGGAAAAGTTTTCCATCGTGAAAACCCTGAAAGCCATCGACGATGCCCATGTCACTATCCTGATGGTCGATGCCAGCGAGGGACTGGTCGATCAGGACCTGCATCTGTTGGGCTATTGCATCGAGGCGGGCCGCGCCCTCGTCATCGCGATCAACAAGTGGGACGGGCTGGAAGTGGATCAGCGCGACTGGGTGAAGCGCGAGCTGGAACGCCGCCTGCGCTTTGCCGATTTTGTCGATATTCATTTCATTTCCGCGCTGCATGGCAGTGCCGTGGGCAATCTGTATCCTTCTATCCAGAAAGCCCATGCAGCCGCGACCGACAAGTACAGCACCAATCGCCTGACGCGCATTCTCAAGGATGCAGTGGCGACCCACCCGCCGCCGATGGTGCGCGGACGCCGCGCCAAGCCGCGCTTTGCCCATCCCGGTGGACGCAATCCGCCGCTGATCGTGATTCACGGCAATCAGGTCGAAGGCCTGCCCGATCACTATGTCCGCTATCTCGAAAAAACCTATCGGCGCGAGCTGGATCTGCACGGCACGCCGGTACGGATCGAACTGAAATCCACGGTGAATCCCTTCGCCGGCCGCAAGAACGAATTGACCCCGCGCCAGATCGCCAAAAAGCGGCGCGCGTTCAGTTTTCACAAAGGCAAATAAACTGGCACTTCCGGGCTATTTGGCGCGGTTTTTCGTCAGACCATTTCCTGCGGATCCACGTCGATGCTCCAGCGTACCCCGCGCGCTTCGGGCAAGGTCTCCAGCAACAGCGCCAGAGGGGTCAGCAGCCGCTGGAGCGCGGCCCGATTGCCGGCATTGAGACTGAGTTGAAAGCGGTAGCGACCGCCGCGTTTTTCCAGCGGCGCCGGCAGTGGACCCAGAAAACATACCGGCTGACCCAGTTCTTCTCCGGCGCGGCGCGCTGCCGTCAACAAGGCTTCGGCACGGCGCGGATCGCGCGCTTCGGCACGCAGCAGGGCGAGCGCCCGCCAGGGCGGCATGCCCGTGGCCGCGCGTTCCTCCAGCAGTTGTTCGGCCAGCGCGGTGTAGCCCTCGCGCATGAGGGTCGTGATCAGTGGATGGTCGCAGTAGTGGCTCTGCACGAGCACTGTGCCGGGATGCGCGCCGCGACCGGCGCGTCCCGCCACCTGGGTCAGCAACTGTCCCATGCGTTCGCCACCGCGAAAATCCGTGCTCATCAGGCCGTCGTCGGCGCTGAGAATTACTGCCAGCGTCACCCCGGGGAAATGGTGCCCCTTGGCCAGCATCTGGGTGCCCACGAGGATGCAGGGAGCGCCCTCGTGGAGCCGGGCGAACAGTTCATTCAAGGCATTTTTACGCCGGGTTGAATCCCGGTCGACGCGCATGACCGGTACGCCGGGAAACAGGTTTTCCAGAATCAGCTCGGTTTTTTCCGTGCCCTGGCCGAGCGGCTGGAGATTGGCGCTGGCGCACCCCGGGCACAGCGCCGGCAGCGGCTGGCGGAATTCGCAGTGGTGGCAGATCAGCCGCCGCGATGCCATATGAACCGTGAGCCGGGTTTCGCAGTGGGGGCAGCGCGCGATCCAGGCGCAGTCGTGGCACAGCAGCGCGGAGGCGTAGCCGCGGCGGTTGAGGAATACCAGCACCTGATGGCCGCCGGCGAGGGCCTTGTCGATCGCCTGAACGGCAGGGGCGGAAATGCCCTCGTTCAGGCGTCCGCGACGCAGATCCAGCAATTGCCAATCCGGTGCCACCCGTTCGCCCGGCCGACCGATCAGACGCAGCAGGTGGTAGCGACCCGAGCGGGCGTTATGGAAGCTTTCCAGCGAGGGTGTCGCCGAACCGAGCACGAGGGGAATGTCGGCGCTGCGCGCGCGCATCACCGCGACATCCCGCGCGGAATAGCGAAAACCGTCCTGTTGTTTGAACGAGAGATCGTGTTCCTCATCGACGATGAGGATGCCGGGCGCGCGCAGGGGTACGAACACGGCGGAGCGGGTGCCGATCACAATGCCGGCGCTGCCGTCGCGCGCCTGTGCCCAGGCGCGGGTGCGCTCGCCACCGCTGAGTCCGGAGTGCAGCACCGCAATCGTGCAATGGAACCGCTGTTCAAAGCGCGCCAGCGCCTGGGGTGTGAGGCCAATCTCGGGCACCAGCACCAGCGCCTGGCGTCCCTGACGCAGCACCTGCGCTATGGCGCGCAGATAAACCTCGGTCTTGCCGGTCCCGGTATCGCCGTGTAGCAGATAGGCGTGATAGCCATGGAGTTCGATGGTCGCGAGCGCGTCTGCCTGATCGGGGTGCAAGGGTGGCGGCGTTTCGGCGAGCAGTGCATCCGTTACCACGGCGGCCGCCGGGTGGGTGCGTCGGCGCTCGATCAGGCCGTCGTCGGCCAGGGCGCGGATCGCCGTGGCCGGAATTCCTGCGTCTTTGATGTGTGTCGCCGAACGTGGGCCGTCGCGCAACAGGGCCAAGAGCTGCTGCCGGCGTGGTGCGCGCGCCAGCGCGGTGTCCGGCAGTCCCAGCGCGCGGTGGCTGAGTTGCCAGTGCCAGGCGCCGGTCTCTGGCAGCGCATTGCCGTGGCGCAGCGGTCCCGGCAGAATCGCGGCGAGCGCTTCCCCGATGGGGTACTGGTAATAGTCGGCGGCCCAGAGCGCGAGAGTCAGCAGTTCGTCGGGGAGCAGGGGTTCGCAATCCAGCACCGCAGCGACGGGCCGCAACTGCGCCACCGCGAGCTCGCTGGCGTCTGCCGCGGCGATGACCAGTCCGGTCAGTTCGCGTTTACCGAATGGCACCCTTACGCGGGTGCCGGGCTTGAGTGCCGCGTCGCTAGGGCCAGCCGGAGGCAGGTAGTCGAACAATCGCCGTAACGGCGAGGGAACCGCGATCCGGTAGCAGAAGGGTGGGGCCATGCGCAGACTGTGCCTGGTACGTGACGAGCTTGCGCCTTGAACGCCAGCGTGCGCCTTGAACGAAAGTCGCTTTCTGGTAGTATGCGCGCTCCCACAGGCACGGAGCGTGCGGTACCCGGTGCGGCAAGGTAATTGACCGGGTGGCGGTACGCAAGTCACGTCCGAGAGACAATCCCATGAAAGCAGAAATCCATCCCCCTTACGGCAAGCTGACCGCGACCTGCGGTTGCGGCAATGTGATCGTGGTCGGGTCCACGTTGGCCGAGAATATCCACCTCGACGTATGTTCGGCGTGTCACCCGTTCTATACCGGCAAACAGAAGAATGCCGACGCCGGCGGCCGCATCGACCGCTTCAACAAGCGTTTCGGTGCCATGGCGGCCAAATAGCCCCACTGAACCTGATGAGCGTTCGCAACGCGCCCGGGAGCTGCTCCCGAGGCGCGTTTTTCATGGTGGTGGCGATCGCGTTGACCGCCGGTAGCGTCAGCGCAGCGGACTGTGAACTGCCCGGCCCCGGCGAGACCGCGCGGGCCGCACGGGTGATCGACGGTGACACCCTGGCGCTCGCCGACGGGCGCCAAGTACGGATGCTGGGCATCAATGCGCCGGAGCTCGGTCGTCGGGGTGCCGCCGATGAACCTCTGGCGCGAGCCGCCAAGGCGGCGCTCGAACAGTTGCTCGGCGCTGATCATCGCACCGGTAAGACGGCAGCCACCGTTATGCTGCACGTCGATCGCGAGCGTTTCGACCAATACGACCGTCTGCTCGCCCATGTCAGCAGCGGCGGGCGCAATCTTGAGCGGGCATTGCTGAGTCAGGGTCTCGCGTACCAGGTGGTCATACCGCCCAATGTCGCGTTGGCGGACTGCCTGCGCGCTGCCGAGCGCACAGCGCGCACGGCACGCATCGGCTTGTGGAGTCCGTCCGCCGCAGGTCCGACCGCGAGTACGGCGATTGCGCGCGGCGGCTTTCAGCGGGTCCGCGGGCGGGTCGAGCGGGTTCTGTTCGGTGATACCTGGTGGATCGAGTTCGCTGGCGGCTTTCGCGCCGTGATCTATCCCGAGCATCAGCGGTACTGGCAGCGTTCGACGCTGGCCGCCTGGCGCGGGCAGTCCATGGAAGTACGGGGCTGGGTCTATCGGGGTAAGCGCGGCGACTGGCGTATGAGGCTGCCGACCCCGGATGCCGCCCCCGCCCCGGGGCCTTAGCGCGCTGCGCCGGCCACGCTCAGCCGGTCGTCCGACCGCAGTTCCACGGACGCGCCGGCGATACGCTCCAGATTGCGCCACTGGCGCCGCAGCGGACGCCACGCGTACAGAAACAGATCCACCGGCCGCCATAGCGCCACCCAGCCGATGATCAGGGTGCCTTCGCTCAGGAACTCGGCCAACAATCCTGTCAGGTGGGTGCCGACAAAGGCGCTCATCGTTACGCAGAGGGCGAGAAAAAGCGTACCCAGCACCAGTGCGTCCCGGGCCTCGCGCAAGTGGCCGCGCAGACGCCGATGGGCTTCGCTCGTCTGCCAGGCGAAATAGTTGTGGATGGCTTCGGGGAGCAGTCGGGCCTGCGCGGTGGCCAGTTCCGCGGCCGGCAAGTGAACCACCACTTTGAAAACCGCATCCGCAGGCAGTTCCTCCACTGCACTCACCAGATAGTGCTCGGCGGCGCTATCCAGATCCTTTTCGTGGAATGGGGATGGATCGAGGGTATTGAACAGCTGTCGCACCGTGTTCAAGCGCACCTCGATCAGCAGGTCATTGCCTTCGCGGCGGTAGGGTAAGGTATGCATACCGGTCTCTCCGCAGCAGCGCTCTAGCAGCTTATTGAAACAGCCATCTGCTTCGTTGCGCGGTGCTCGCTTCCTCGCCGCCGCTATCGCGAAAAAAATTGCCTGCCACGGCGCAATACATCGTGTTCAGGTAGCTTTCACCTTTTCCGCGCCACAGCGGGAGCATTGAAATGCGGTTACCAGCTTCCCGGCTTTGACATCGAATCGTTTCTCCTTGCGGAGCTCCCAGGCGTGGAAGCCGTGCTGACAGAGACCGAGCTTGTGCGGTTTGCGCGGTTTGAATTTGAGGACATCACCCATATCGATTGCCTTGTTGTTGGCGTTTCTTCATCCAGTGCGGCGCTACGGTACCAGATCCCGATCCGTCCCGGACTCCGGCACAGTGCGGGCCTTCGAGGGGAAGGGTGCCAGCGCGTGCAGGTTCGGTGCGGCAGTTGATCTTGCGCAAGGCCAACGGGATGGAGTGATTGAAATTGTCGTCATGGCGCCCAACATAAGCTGTCATTCGAAGCCAGTGGAGACACCATGAGACAGGATCGCCTCACCAACGCCTTGCAGGAAGCGTTGGCCGACGCCCAGTCGTTGGCCATCGGTCGCGATCATACCGCGGTCGAGCCGGTTCATCTGCTGATCGCTCTGCTGCGGCAGTCCGGCGGTTCGACGCGCCCCATGCTGTCCCAGGCGGGATTCGATCTTGCGGGTCTGGAAGGCGAACTGGAAGCGCAGCTGGAACGTCTGCCCGTGATCAAGAACCCGACGGGCGACGTCAATATCTCGCCCGATCTGATGCGGCTGCTGAACCTGGCCGACAAGCAAGCGCAGCAGCAGGGTGACCAATTCATCGCGGCGGAAACCGTATTGCTTGCCGCGTTCGAACAGAGTGGCGCGGTCGGTGCCGCGCTCAACAAATTCGGCGGCAAATCGCAGCTCAAGACCGTCATTGACCGGATCCGTGGAGGAGAAACTGTGCAAAGTGCCGATGCCGAAAGCCAGCGCCAGGCGCTGGACAAGTACACGGTCGATCTCACCGAGCGCGCCCGCGCCGGCAAGCTCGATCCCGTGATCGGTCGCGACGACGAAATTCGCCGCACCATCCAGGTGTTGCAGCGCCGCACCAAGAACAACCCGGTGCTGATCGGCGAACCCGGGGTGGGCAAGACTGCGATCGTGGAAGGGCTGGCCCAGCGCATCGTCAATGGCGAGGTGCCTGAAGGGCTGAAAAACAAGCGGGTTTTGTCGCTCGACATGGGCACACTGATCGCTGGCGCCAAGTTCCGCGGTGAGTTCGAGGAGCGCCTGAAAGCCGTGCTGAACGAGCTCGGCAAGGCCGAAGGCCAGGTGATCCTGTTCATCGACGAACTGCACACCATGGTCGGCGCCGGCAAGGCCGAGGGCTCCATGGATGCCGGCAACATGCTGAAGCCGGCGCTCGCGCGCGGCGAACTGCACTGCGTTGGCGCCACCACGCTCGACGAGTATCGCCAGTACATCGAGAAGGATGCGGCTCTGGAGCGGCGCTTTCAGAAAGTGCTGGTGGACGAACCCTCGGAAGAAGACACCATCGCGATTCTGCGCGGTCTCAAGGAGCGTTACGAAAAACATCACAACGTCACTATCACGGATTCCGCCATCGTCGCCGCCGCCAAGCTTTCGCAGCGCTACATCACCGATCGCCAGTTGCCGGACAAGGCCATCGACCTGATCGACGAGGCCGCCAGCCGTATCCGTATGGAGATGGACTCCAAGCCCGAGGAGATGGATCGTCTTTCCGGTCGTCTGACCCAGCTCCAGATGGAGCGCGAGGTGGTGAAGAAAGAAAAAGACAGGGAATCGCAGCAGCGCCTGGCGGATCTGGAGACCGAGATCGGCGCGATCGAGCGCGAATATGCCAATCTCGAAGAAATCTGGAAGGCTGAAAAGGCCTCGTTGCAGGAAGCCGGTCAAATTCGCGACGAACTCGATCAGCGCCGGGTCGAATTTGACAGCGCCCGTCGCGCCGGCGATCTGTCGCGGATGTCCGAGTTGCAGTATGGCGTGATTCCCGAGCTCGAGCGCAAGCTGGTGGTGGCTACCGAGGCTGAAACCCGGGAAAGGCAGCTCTTCCGCAACAAGGTGACCGACGAGGAAATCGCCGAAGTGGTATCGCGCTGGACCGGCATCCCGGTCGCCAAGATGCTCGAAGGCGACCGTGAGAAGCTGCTGCGTATGGAAGAAGCCCTGCACCGGCGGGTGCTGGGGCAGGAAGAAGCCGTGGTTGCGGTCGCGAACGCCGTGCGGCGTTCGCGGGCCGGCCTGTCGGACCCCAACCGGCCCAACGGATCGTTTCTGTTTCTGGGGCCCACCGGCGTAGGCAAGACCGAATTGTGCAAGGCGCTCGCCGAATTCCTGTTCGATACCGAGGGCGCCATGGTGCGCATCGATATGTCGGAGTTCATGGAGAAGCATTCGGTGGCGCGCCTGATCGGAGCGCCTCCCGGCTATGTGGGCTATGAGGAAGGTGGCTATCTGACCGAAGCGGTACGGCGCCGGCCCTATTCGGTGTTGCTGCTTGACGAGGTCGAGAAAGCCCATCCCGATGTGTTCAATGTCCTGCTCCAGGTTCTGGACGACGGCCGTCTCACCGATGGCCAGGGCCGCACCGTGGATTTCCGCAACACCGTGATCGTGATGACTTCGAATCTGGGCTCGGACATCATTCAGCGGCTGGCGGGCGAGGCCAACTACGAGCGGATGAAGACGGCGGTGATGGCGGAAGTCGGCGCGCACTTTCGCCCCGAATTCATCAACCGCATCGACGAGGTGGTGGTGTTTCATCCCCTTGCACGGGAGCAGATTCGCGGCATCGCGGAGATTCAGCTCGGCTATCTGCGCCGCCGCCTGACGGATCGCGAATTCGGCTTTGAAGTCAGCGACGAGGTAATGGATCTGCTGTGCGAGGCGGGCTTCGATCCGGTCTATGGCGCGCGACCCCTGAAGCGGCAGATTCAGCAGTTACTCGAGAATCCGCTGGCACAGGCCGTGCTCGCCGGGAAGTTCGCTCCCGGCGAAACGATCCGCGCCCGACGACAGAACGGGGTGGTCGACTTCACTACGGGTTGATTGACTGCGGGCTGATTGACTTACGGGTTGATTGACTGCGGGCTGATTGACTTACGGCTTGATTGACTTACGGGTTGATCGACTACGGGTTGATCGACTACGGGCTGATTGCCTCCGCACGGACAGGCTGGGCTGTCCGTGCGAGGGGCGGGGGAGATCGGTCAGCGGGGCGCGGGTTTGCAGTATTCGTCAATGCGCAGCGCCGAGTCTTTCTTCCACTGTGTGTGTTCGTCAGGAGTCAGGTAGCGGTCCTCGCCGGATTTCTCGTCCTTGATGCGAACGTGGGCCCGGGTATTGAGGGATTCCAGATTGCGTTTGGCGGTGGCGCAATTTTCGGTACGCTTGGCTTCCTCGCGGGCGAGATCCGCCGCGCTCGGATTTGCGACGCCCTCGGTGATGTCTTTTGGGCGCCCGTCGTCACCGGCAGGGGCTTCGGTTTTTGCAGTCGCGCCGGCGCCAGTTTCCGGGGTTTCGACCTTGAGCTTTTCAGCGCTCTGGTCGGCCGGAGGCAACGCCGAGAACTGGGTGACGCCGTTTTTATCCACCCATTTGTAAACGGTTTCCGCGCCCACCAGTGGCGTGACGAACGCCAACAGCAGTGCGACGCCGAGCCGAACTTTGATCGCTAGTACCATGACGCATGGCTCCTTGATTCGTGCCTTCTGAAGTATAGCCGCTCCCACCCACAAAAAACTGTGGCGCGAATGGCAAATGAGCTATGTGGTCGGGATCGCTGCCTGGCGGTCAGGCCATAGATCGGCCGCTGCGGCGCAGGTAGCTCTCGACGACCGCTGGCTGTGCGGGACACCGGTTTTTATTGCGAACGCCTGTCACTTTAGCACTGCCGTACTGCCCCTTTGCATTGCCACTGGGTAGACATGACATCGGGCGCAGGTCTCGGTTAGAATGGCGCCCGCTCTGGCTGGATGGCAGAGTGGTCATGTAGCGGACTGCAACTCCGCGTACGCCGGTTCGATTCCGACTCCAGCCTCCATTTTCTTGCTTTTCCCTGAAAAATTGTTGTCCCGAAAACCGCTGTTCTCGGGAAACTGATGGTTTCGAAAAACCCGTGTTCCGCAACCCGCGTTACGACCCCGGTTGGACCTCGCATGGCGCGGTCCGCGCCGGCCGCCGGAGGCTCGCCGCGCCTCTGGTATAGTGCTGGCGCAGTGTTGCCGGTAGAGCTTTGGGAGTGCGCCCAGTCTCTGCTGCACCCTGTCCAACCCCACGGCCAACGGCCCCAGCCATGACCAAAAACGATGCGACGATCCTCAGCATCGCGCCGGTGACCGGGCGTGGCGACCAGCGCGATTTTCTCGGGCTGGTCGCAGCACTGTACCGGGATGATCCGCACTGGATCGCGCCCTTGCGCCTTGAAGAGCGGCGGCGGGTATTTGGCAAAAACCCCCTGTTCGAACACGCCGAAGCCAGGGCTTGGGTGGCGCGCCGGGGTGACCACCCGGTGGGGCGCATCACCGCGCAGATCGACCGTCTGCAGCAGGAAATCCAGGACAATCGGGCGGGCTCCTTTGGGATGCTCGAAGCCGACGACGATCCCGAGGTGTTCGCTGCGCTGTTTGCCGCCGCAGAAGGCTGGCTGTGCGAGCGGGGCTGCACGGAAGTCCGGGGTCCGTTCAATCTGTCGATCAACGAGGAAGCCGGTCTGCTGGTCGAGGGTTTCACAACGCCGCCCTCGGTGATGATGGGCCACGGCCGGCCCCATTACCCCGCGCGGGTGGAAGAACAGGGCTATGAGAAGGCCCAGGATTTGTTCGCCTACACCCTGAAATCCGATTTCGTGCCACCCCCGGTGATGCTGAAACTGGCCGAGCGCGCGCAGCGGGAAGTGCAACTGCGCGCGCTGCGCCGCCGTGATCTGGCGGCCGAGCTGGAAATCCTGCGCGATATTTTCAACGACGCCTGGGCGGAGAACTGGGGTTTCGTGCCCTTCACCCGGGCCGAATTCACGGAACTCGGCAAGGTGATGGCGGCGCTGCTTCCCGAGGACCATGTGCAGATCGCCGAAATCGACGGGCGCCCGGTCGCCTTTGTCGTCGCGTTGCCCAATATCAACGAGGCAGCGCGGGATCTGCGCGGGCGCCTGCTGCCCTTGGGCTGGGCGAAGCTGCTGTGGCGTCTCAAGGTGAGTGGCGTACGCAGCGGCCGCGTACCCCTGCTGGGTGTCCGGCGCGAATATCATCACAGCCGCATGGGGCCGACACTGGCGTTCATGGTGATCAATGCGGTGCGCGGCGGACTGGTGCGTCGGGGCATCGACGACGTTGAACTGAGCTGGATTCTCGAGGGCAATGCCGGCATGCGCAATATCACTGAAGCCATCGGCGGAACCGCCTATAAACGCTACCGGGTCTACCGCAAGTGGCTGTAGTCCTCCCCATGCTGAAAAACGCTTCCGACGCGGTCTTTGCCGCCATCGTGCTCGCTGGTGACCGCAGCGAGCGGGACGCCCTGCGCGATCATTCCGGCGTCAACTGCAAGGCGCTGATCGAGATTGACGGCGTGCCCATGGTCCAGCGCGTGCTGGCGGCATTGGCCAGTGCCCGGCGGGTGTCCGGGGTCACGCTGGCCGGTCCGTCCGCGGCTGATCTGCGTAGCAACAAGGCGCTCGCCGATGCGGTCGATCAGGGCAGCCTCGGCTGGTGTTCGCCGGAAGCAACCCCCAGCACCAGCGCCTGTACCGCCATGGCGATGCTGCCGGCGGATTCCCCGGTGCTGTTGACCACCGCCGATCACCCGCTGCTCACCGGCGAGATCGTCGATACCTTCTGCAGCGCCAGCCTGGAGCGGGATGCCGACGTTACCCTGGGTCTGGCGCGCTACGAGCTGGTGCGCGAAGCATTTCCCGACATGAAAAAAACCGTGCTGCGGTTTCGCGATGGCGATTTCTGCGGCTGTAATCTGTTCACCTTTCTGACTCCCCGGGGCCGCGAGATCGCGGCGTTCTGGCGCCAGATCGAAAACCAGCGCAAAAAACCCCTGCGCCTGATCGGCCTGCTGGGCTGGCGCGCGGTGATCCGCTACCGGCTGGGATGGCTGCCCCTGGACGAGGCGCTGGCGCGGCTGTCGCGGCGTCTCGACATTCGTATTCGCGCGGTGATTCTGCCCTATGCCCACGCCGCCGTGGACGTCGATACCCTGTCGGATTATGAGTTGGTGCAGGCGGGTGTTGTGGCGGCGCGGCAGAACTCCTGATCGCTGCAGGGCGCCTCTAAAAGTCCGTCATGCCCGCAGCGGCGGGCATCCAGTGCTTTTCGTTTTTGCCGGATTCCCGCA
>JBKHWK010000003.1:0-56198 GCA_046566625.1 Gammaproteobacteria bacterium | reverse complement strand
ATCGGCGCAGACAATACCTTCGCCGCCTTCGGCGAGGCGCTGGCCGTGTGCCGGGAGCTGGCCGAACACGACCCGAAAATGGCGCACGACCGGGCGGTGCTGCTCAGCGAGACGGCCGATGCGCTCAAGGTGGCGACGCCCGTCGACGAGAACGGCAAGTGAGGCTGGCCCGGGTCCCGATGACGACGGGAGCCAGTCCATCAGCGTCCTGAAAAAGTCCGCGCGAACACCGCCCGGTCAACGCACCGGCATCACCTGGCAAATCCTTACATCCGCCGGTGCGCCGGGACTCAGCTGCACGCTCAGAAAGCTGCCCGGCTCGCCCAGCACCGGGTGCGGGGCGCCGCTGTACCAGGCAGTGGTCGCGCCGGCTGATACGTCCCGTGCGCAGTGGATGTGGCCCAGCGCCAGGTAGTCGAAATCGGCGTTTTCGATTTCGTGCGCATGAATGGGTGACGAATTGCGCGACTCGCCCGATGGCGGCACATGCACGCCATGCGCCAGGCCGAGGTACCACAGGTCCGGATCGGGCCGGGCCGGCGGATCGGCCAGCGGCCGGTGCCCTGGATGGTGATCGACCAGCCCCCGTCCCCACACGGCCACGCCCAGCTCGGGCAGGGTCAGCGTCTGCCCGGCCGGGTCCAGCAGCAGGTGCAGGCCGGCGGCGGCGAAGTCGTGGCGGTGATAGACGGCGTTCTCGGCCAGGCAGTCGTGGTTGCCGGGAATCATCACCACCGGAAACGGCAGGTTCGCCAGGCGCTCGCAGGCCCACTCGACGGTGTCGACCGTGGCGCGGTTGTGGTCGAACAGGTCGCCCGCCAGCAACAGCAGGTCCGGCCGCCCGGCGCAGATGGCCTCCAGCAGGCCATCGAACAGGGCACGGTCGCGGTCGTGGCGGGCGCGGTTCCAGTCGCCGCCGTAGTAGTCGCTATCGAGGTGAATGTCCGAGCAATGGGCCAGACGCAGCGCGCGGTGCATGACTGTTCAAATGCAGCTGTGGGGGACGGCAAAGATACCACCCGCGCCTAGACCGGCCGCTGGGCGCCCAGCGAGATGCGGTGCATGACGCGCCGCTGGCCGTGGTAGTCGTTGATCGGGTTGTGCTGGGTGCAGCGGTTGTCCTACAGCGCCAGCGTGCCAACCTGCCAGCGCAGGCGGCAGGTGAACTCCGGCCGGCACAGGTGGGCGAACAGGTAGTTCAGCAGCGGCGCGCTTTCCTCCTCGGTCATGCCTTCGAAACGCACCGTGTGGCCACCGTTGACGTACAGCAGCTTGCGGCCGGTTTCAGGGTGCGTGCGCACCACAGGATGCACGGCGCTGAGCGCGGCGCCGGGGGCGAGCTTGGCGCCGCTTTCGGCCAGGCGATCCTCGCGCGTCTTGGTGACATCGGCCTTGGCCGAGCTGTTGACGGCGCGCAGACCGTCCAGCACCCGGCGCAGACCGTCCGACAGCGTCTCGTAGGCCAGGTACATGTTGGCGAACAGCGTGTCGCCACCGACCGGCGGCACTTCGCGCGCCAGCAGCATGGCGCCGATGGGCGGCGTTTCCAGATAGGCCGTGTCCGAATGCCAGAGGCCACCGAAATTGACCCGCTCGTGCGGCTGTTTGATGACCGGCACGATCAGCGGGTAACCATCCAGGCCGCGCAGCATGGGGTACTCGACCGGCTCGGCGATGCGCCGGGCAAACGCCAGGTACTGATCGGCAGTCAGATGCTGGTCACGAAAGAACAGCACCAGGTGCCGCAACCAGGCGCGGCGTATCTCGGCCAGGACCGGGTCAGGCAATTCCCCGTTGAGGTTCACAGCGCCGACTTCCGCGCCCAGAGCGCCCGCCACCGGGGCCACGCTGATGTGCCGGTATTCCATCTTCCCCTCCGCTCGGGCGTGGTGCCCGCGCCCAGCATAGCCCGGCCGGCGGCCTGCCCGGCCTATTTGGCCCGGGCCCGGATGCGCTGCTGGGCCAGCTGGGTCAGGGTGATGGCCTTGGCCACGTCCGCGCTCTTGCGGATGTGGCGCAGCATCAGAATCTTGGCCGCATCCGCGTCGCGCTCCAGCAGCCGCTGCAGGATTTCGTGATGCTCGGCGTAGGTGTGGTCCACGCGCGTGGCCTCGGTGAAGTCCAGCCGCCGCACGATGTGGATGTGCTCGTTCACGTCCTTCAGATAGCCCGCCAGGACGCTGTTGCCGGCGCCACCGGCCAGCGCCATGTGGAAGCCCTCGTCGCGCGCCACCATGGTTTCCATCGGCGGCGGCTGCTCGGGCGCCTGCTTCGGGTCCCAGACGGTGGCCAGTTTCTTGATCTGATTGTCCGACATGGACACGCAGGCCAGCTCCAGGGCGCGCATTTCGAGTGCGATGCGCACGTCGTAGTAGTGGTTGATGGTTTCGATGTCGATGTCGCGCACGAAACAGCCCTGCTTGGGGCGAATCGTCAGGTACCCCTCTGCCGACAGACGCTGCAGGGCCTCGCGCACCGGCGTACGACTGACACCGAAACGGACCGCGAGCTCGTTCTCGGTCACCCGGGCGCCCGGATACAGGCTGAAGCCCAGGATCATGTCCTTGAGCTGACGGTAGATGTCGCGCGGGCTGGCAGCGGGACGGGACGGCATGTGCGCCTCCGATGGGGCCTTGGGTACGCACCATTGTATGCAAGCGAAGCGCCGCGGTGGTGCATCCAGGTGCCCCAATCGCTATTGGCCCGTGCGGCCAGTGACCGCTGACACAGCAATTCCGTTACGTTGCCCCGCCGCACGGCGGTTGGCACGCCTTTTGAATATCACGATGTATGCAAGATGCCGGCAACCGATACCGGTCTCGTGCCCAGGGAGCAACCGCCATGATCGAAATCACCGCCAAACCCTACCCGCTGCGTCTGGACCCGGCCAGCAGCGCGCTGATCGTCATCGACATGCAGCGCGATTTCCTGGAACCGGGCGGCTTCGGCGCCATGCTGGGCAACGACGTGTCCCTGCTGCGCAGCGCCATCGTGCCGTGCCAGCGTCTGCTCGAGGTGGCCCGCAAGGCCGGAATGCTGGTCATCCACACCCGCGAGGGGCACCGGCCGGATTTGAGCGATGCGCCGCCGGCCAAGCTCGCCCGCGGCAAGGGTCCGACCCGCATCGGAGACCTCGGCCCGATGGGCCGCATCCTGATCCGCGGCGAGCCCGGCCACGACTTCATCCCGGAGCTGTATCCGCTGCCGTGCGAGGTCGTGCTGGACAAACCCGGCAAGGGTTCGTTCTGCCAGACCGATCTGGCGCTGATCCTGGCCAACCGCGGCATCCGCAGCCTGCTGGTGGCCGGCGTCACCACCGAGGTATGCGTGCACACCACCGTGCGCGAGGCCAACGACCGCGGCTTCGAATGCCTGGTGGTCAGCGACGCGGTGGCCTCGTACTTCCCGGAATTTCACCGCGTGGCGCTGGACATGATCAGCGCCCAAGGCGGCATTTTCGGCTGGGTCGCCGACTCGACCGCCGTGTGTGCCGCCCTGACTCGTATCGCTGCCTGAACCGTTCCATCCACCCGCGAGGCCCCGCCATGAACAGCACCGCTCCAAAACTCTGGTCGCCCGGCGACTGGAACGCCTTCTTCGGCTTTGGCACCAACATCCTGGTCAACCTGCTCACGCTGACGGCGCTGCTGCGCTACGTCATCAAGCTGCCGGACGACATCGTGTTCGGACGCATCCTGCCGGCCACCGGGCTGATGCTGTTCCTGTCCACGGTCTACTACGCCTGGCTGGCCTACAAATTGGCGAAGAAAGAGGGCCGCGACACGGTCTGCGCGCTGCCATCGGGCATCAGCGTGCCGCACATGTTCGTGGTGGTGTTCGTGATCATGCTGCCGATCGGAGCGGCGAGCGGTGACCCGATCAAGGGCTGGGAGGCGGGGCTGACCTGGGTGTTCGTGCAGAGCTTCGTGCTCATGGCGGGCGGCTTTGTCGCGCCGTGGATCAAGAAGATCACCCCGCGCGCGGCGCTGCTGGGGGCACTCGCCGGGGTGTCGATTGCCTTCATCTCGATGAAGCCGGCGCTCGACATGTACATGGACCCGGTGATCGGCCTGGCCTGCTTCGCCATCCTGCTGGCGAGCTGGTTCGGCGGCGTGCGCTACTGGAAGGGGATCCCGGCCGGCCTGGTGGCGATCGGCGTCGGTTCGCTGATTGCCTGGGGCGGACTGGCGTTTGGCTTCAACTTCGGTGGCATGAGTCTGGACAAGCTCGGCGCGTCGTTTGCGAGCTTCGGCTTCTCGGTGCCGCTGCCGGCTATCGGCCATGTGTTCGGCGGCTTCGAGTACCTGGCGGTGATCCTGGTCACCGCCATTCCATTCGGCATCTATGATCTGGTCGAGGCCATGGACAACGTGGAAAGCGCCGAGGCCGGCGGCGACCACTTCCCCACTACCCGCGTCATCACCGCCGACGGCGTGGTCAGCCTGATCGGCTGCCTGCTGGGCAACCCCTTCATCAACGCCGTGTACATCGGCCACCCCGGCTGGAAGGCCATCGGCGGGCGCATCGGTTATTCGGCGGCCACCGGCGTGATGGTGCTGATCCTGTCCTGGTTCGGCATTCTGGCGGTGATGATGGCGCTGATTCCGGTGGTGGCCATCTCGCCGATCCTGCTCTACATCGGCATGCTGATCGGCGCCCAGGCCTTCCAGGAAACGCCCAAGAGCCATGCCCCGGCCATCATCCTGGCGCTGATCCCACAGGTGGCCGGCTGGGGCAAGCTGATGATCGACAACGCACTCGGCGCCGCCGGCACCAACGCCGCCGCGGTCGGCATCGACAAGCTGGCCGGCACCGGGGTGCTCTACCACGGCCTGGAACTGCTCGGCAGCGGCGCCATCCTGACCAGCCTGATCCTGGCGGGCGTCACAGCCTGCATCATCGACCGCACCTATGGCCGGGCGGCGGGCTTCGCGCTGGCCGGCTCCGTAATGACCTTCTTCGGGTTCATGCACAGCGAGGCGATCGGCCTGGCGCAGAGTCCGACCGTGGCCTTCGGCTACCTGATGGTGGCCGGCGGTCTGTTTGGCCTGGCACGCCAGGCGGCTGCCCAACCGGCCGGCATGGGGGCCGTGGCCCTCGAAGCGGCCGACTGACCCGGAGTAGGGCGGGCCCGGCGCTGCCGATCCCGCCCTATTTTCCGATGCTTATTGCATACATCGTCGCATTCAACAACCTCGCAGGAGTCGTATCATGAAAAGCACCCGCAACTTCGCCCCGTTGCGTGCCCTGCCCGCCCTCGCGCTGACGGCCGGGCTGGCCGCGCCGGCCGCGCAGGCTGGCTCGGCGCTGTTCGCCACCACCAACATCCAGTACCTGCATGGCACCAGCTACGCCGACTTCGACCCGAGCGGCGGCTTCAGCCACACCGACGAGGCCAGCATCATCACCATCGAGCACTTCAACGCCTGGAAGTACGGCGACAACTTCATCTTCGTCGACATCACCAACCCGGACCGCGAGGGCGACGCCTTCGGCACCACCAGCGAGGCCGACGGGAGCTTCTATGCGGAAATCTCGCCGCGGCTGTCGATCGGCAAGACGTTCTTCGACAAGGAGCTGTCGTAGGGCATCGTCAAGGACGTGCTGTTCACTTCCACGCTCGAAATCCCCGAGTCGCCGGTCGAGCAGACCTGGCTGTACGGCCTGGCGGTGGACCTGAACCTGCCCAAGTTCCAGTTCTTCCAGGTCAACTGGTACATCCGCGACAACCAGGCCTCGGGCATCGACACCGGCCAGCAGGTAACTCTGGCCTGGGCGCTGCCGTTCAAGCTCGGCCCGGTGCCGCTGGTGTTCGAGGGCTTCTTCGACTACGCCTGGGGCGAGGACCCGCTGCAGGACAACATCATCACCGCGCCGCGCCTGCTGGTGGATGTGGGTGATCTTATGGGGGTCGGTGCCGGCAAGCTGCAAGCCGGCGTCGAATACCAGATCTGGCGCAACAAGTTCGGCATCGACGACATGGACGAGGACGTGGCCCAGGCGATGGTGAAGTGGATCTGGTGACGATGAGTCAGACCACCAGCGCGGGGCCCCTGCCCGACCTGCACAGACTGCGCCGGGCGCTGGCCGACGGCCTGACGGCGCAGGCGATCATCGAGCAGGTCATCGCCCGGCGCCGGGCGGTGGCCGCCGATGGCATCTGGATAACGCCGGTGCCCGACGCGGGACTGCGGGAACGGGCTGCGGCACTGGATGCGCTACCGCTCGCCGGACGTGGTCCGCTGTTCGGCGTTCCGTTCGCGGTCAAGGACAACATCGACGTGGCCGGCCTGCCGACCACTGCCGCCTGCCCGGCCTTTGCCTATACGCCGGACTTAACGGCCCCGGCGGTGCAGCGGCTGCTGGACGCCGGCGCGGTGCTGGTCGGCAAGACCAACATGGACCAGTTCGCCACCGGCCTGACTGGCACCCGCTCACCGTACGGCATTCCCGCCAACGCCTTCGATGCGGACTACATCAGCGGCGGCTCCAGCTCCGGCTCCGCGCTGGCGGTGACCCAGGGTCTGGTGTGCTTCGCACTCGGCACCGACACCGCCGGCTCCGGCCGGGTGCCGGCGGCGCTCGGCAATCTGGTCGGCCTCAAACCCAGCCGCGGTCTGGTCAGCACGCGCGGCGTGCTGCCGGCGTGCCGCTCGCTGGACTGCGTGTCGGTGTTTGCGCTGACCTGCGCCGATGCGCACGCAGTGTTGGAAGTGATCGCCGGTGTCGATGCCGGAGACCCGTTTTCACGGGCTTTACCGGTCGTCGCGGCGCCGACCGGACCGCGGTTCCGCTTCGGTATTCCCCGCCCGGCGCAGCGCGAGTTCTTTGGCGACAGCGAGAGTCCTGCCGCCTTCGAGCGCACCATCGATGCTCTGATCATGCTCGGCGGCGATCCCGTGGAGGTCGACTACACCCCCTTTCAGGAAGCCGCCCACCTGCTCTACGAAGGCCCGTGGCTGGCCGAGCGCTACCTCGCGATCCGCGAGTTCCTCGACCGCCAACCCGAAGCACTGCTGCCGGTGGTGCGCCAAATCATAGAAGGCGGCAGTCAGTTCCGCGCCACCGATACTTTTGCCGCGCAGTACCGGCTGCTCTCCCTGAGCCAGGGGCTGCGGGCACAGTGGCAGGACATCGATCTGCTGGTCACGCCCACCATCCCGACCCCTTACACGCGCGCGGCGGTGCTGGCCGACCCGCTGACCCTGAACGACCGGCTCGGCTACTACACCAACCATGTGAACCTGCTCGATCTGTGCGCGGTGGCGGTACCCGCCGGCTTCCTGCCCAACGGCCTGCCGTTCGGCGTCACCCTGCAGGCGCCGGCCGGAAACGACCGCGCACTGCTGGTACGGGCTGATCGGCTGCACCGGGCCATCAACGCTACGCTCGGTGCCGCCGGCCTGCCACTCGCCGACACCGCGCCCATGGCCGAGACCGTCGCGAATGCGGATGTCCTGTCGATAGCGGTCTGCGGCGGTCACATGCAGGGCCTGCCGCTGAATCACGAGCTGACCGACCGCGGCGCCCGCCTGGTCGCACGCACCCACACCGCACCGGCCTACCGGCTCTATGCGCTGGCCGGCTTCAGCCCGCCGCGTCCTGGTCTGGTGCACAATTCGCCTGGGGCGAGCATCGAGGTCGAGGTCTGGACGCTGCCGCTGGCCAACGTGGGTGCCTTCCTCGCGGGCGTGCCGGCCCCACTCGTCATCGGCAGCGTGGAGCTGGCCGACGGCAGTCGGGTGAAAGGTTTTCTGTGCGAAGGCCACGCGATCGCCGGCGCTCAAGACATCACCGCGCTAGGCGGCTGGCGGGCCTGGCTGGCGAGCACCTGAATTTGTTGCACGAAACTTGCTTGACCATCGGCAACGCGCCATGAAACGGCATTTAATCCCCCTTGAGAGTCGATACGATGTCCGCACGCTACCTGGATGCCGATCCCTATCCCTGGCCCTTCGATGGCGACCTGCGCCCGGCCAACACGGCGCTGATCATCATCGACATGCAGACGGATTTCTGCGGTCCGGGCGGCTATGTCGACGCCATAGGCTACGACATCTCGCTCACCCGCGCACCCATCGAACCCCTCCGCAAAGTACTGGCGGCTTTCCGGGCCGGCGGCTTTCATGTCATCCATACCCGCGAGGGGCACCGGCCGGATCTGGCCGATCTGCCGGCCAATAAACGTTGGCGTTCGCAGCGCATCGGCGCCGGCATCGGCGACCCCGGTCCCTGCGGCAGGATTCTGGTGCGCGGCGAGCCGGGTTGGGAGATCATCCCCGAACTGGCGCCGCTGGCCGGCGAGCCGATCATCGACAAGCCGGGCAAGGGTTCGTTCTGCGCCACGGATCTGGAACTTCTGTTGCACACGCGGGGTATCCGCAACCTGGTGCTGAGCGGCATCACCACCGACGTGTGCGTACACACCACGATGCGCGAGGCGAATGACCGCGGCTTCGAGTGCCTGCTGGTGGCAGACTGCTGCGGGGCGACCGATCACGGCAATCACCTGGCGGCACTGAACATGATCAAGATGCAAGGCGGGGTGTTCGGGACGGTGGCCGATTCGGCGGCGCTGCTGGCCGGTCTGCGCGGATGACGGCGCATTCGACGGCGTTTGCCGAGCTGCTGCAACGCGCCGCGGACCCCGACCAACTGCGTTGGGAGGAACTCCGCCCCGGGGTCGAGTTTCACGCGCTCTACGGTCGACCCGGCCAGGGCCCGTCGGCCGCGCTGCTGCGCTACGCACCCGGCGCCACGGTACCGGAACATCGGCACACCGACTACGAGCATATTCTGGTGCTGCACGGCTCGCAGCGCGACGGCAACGGGCACTATTCCGCCGGTACGCTGCTGGTCAGCCCGCCCGGCAGCCAACACGCCGTGACCAGCGAGGCCGGCTGCGTGGTGCTGGCGATCTGGTCCGGGCCGATCAACTTCGAGGTCACCGGCGACTAACCTGCATCGCTTACCGAAGACGCGCTTAGAGGAGGTCAAAAAATCTGCCGCGCAACCCGCTTCGCGGCCGCACCGGGCCGAAAACAACGGTTTGATGAGCCTGGCAATCCCTTTGCCATAAAAGCCGGACGGTTCTAGATGCCAACGACTAGGCCGCACGTCATCCCTTGACAAACATCTCTCGCCGGGTAACGGTGAACTCAGGTACGGTCACAATGATCGGTCGCACAGCCGTCAATCCCTAAAAGCTGATGGGTGCGGTCGATCAGGCGCTGTGCGAGGCAAAATCCGTCGGCTGCAATCGGGTTGGCAAACCCGCTTATCTGCGATGGTGGCGAAATAGGGGCACGCTCCCTGACTCAAACATGATGGGGCTAATGTGACGGCACTGCGAGTCTTGCTGATCGAGGATCACCGGGATATCGCCGAACTGCTGACCGATTATCTGGAAGGCCAGGGCATGGTGGTCGATTACGCCGCCGACGGCGTCTCCGGGCTCCATCTGGCGGTGACCATCCCCTGCGACGTCATCGTGCTGGACCTGGGCCTGCCCGGCATGGACGGCCTGGAGCTGTGCCGACAACTGCGCCAGCAGGCACGCAGTGACGTGCCCGTCCTGATGCTGACCGCCCGCGACGCCCTCGCCGACAAGTTGCAAGGGTTTGAGCGGGGGGCCGACGACTATCTGGTGAAGCCCTTCGAGCTGGCGGAAGTCGCCGCCCGCGTCGCGGCGCTGCACCGCCGCGCCCGGCCCGGCGGCCAACAGGACGAGCATCACTATGCCGGGCTGTCTTTACGCACCAGGACCCGCGAGGTTAGCCGGGACGGCACGCCCATCGAGCTTAAGCCGATCCCCTTCGCGATCCTCGATGTCTTGCTGCGGGCGGCGCCCAATGTGGTCACCCGGGCCGAGCTGAAGCAGGCCGTCTGGGGAGACGAGCCGCCGGACAGCGACGCTCTGCGCACCCACATCGTCGCGCTACGCGGCGCCATCGACAAACCCTTCGCTCAGCCGCTGCTGCAAACCGTGCACGGCGTTGGTTTCCGACTCCGGAAACCGGAATGACCGAAGGTCCTGGTCTGCTCAGTCGGATAGGCCGGATTTTCGGCTTCCAGGCGCTGTTCATCACCCTGGCGGTGATTCTGAGCGTGTTCATCGTCAGGA
The DNA here is from genome assembly GCA_046566625.1 of Gammaproteobacteria bacterium. Lineage (GTDB taxonomy): Bacteria > Pseudomonadota > Gammaproteobacteria > Pseudomonadales > Porticoccaceae > JAGPUQ01. The sequence continues at coordinate 46,075 of JBKHWK010000003.1, read as the reverse complement.
TCGTCCTCGAAGAGGTGCTGGTCAGGCGCGCGCTGGAACTGGAAGCGACGTTCTTTGCCGAGCGTTTGGCCAAAAACGCCGCCGCACCGCTACCGGTGACGCGCAACCTGCTCGGCTATCTCGACGGCGGGGAGCCGCCGCCTCCGGATGTCCTGGTGAACCTGGCCGAGGGGCTGCATTTCCAGGTACTGATCAACGAAGTCGACCCGGCCCTGACCCACCCGGTGCATGTCTCGCGCCTGCCTGACGGCCGCAGGCTCTACCTGGTGTTCCGCGCCGCCAACGTCGATCGACTGGTGCGCTACTTTGGCGTCATACCGCTGGCCGCTGCACTGCTGCTGATTTATCTGAGCAGCTGGCTGGTGTTCCGCCTCTCCCAGCGCGCCATCTCGCCGGTCATTTTCCTTGCTCGCCGGGTTGCCCTCCTCGACCCGACCGCGCCCGGAACGCCCTTGAGCGACGACTTCCAACAGGGCGAGGCCGCCACGCTGGCCCGGGCGCTGGACCGCTTCACTGAACGGATCAGGACTCTGGTCGACCGAGAACGGCAATTCACCGCTGACGCCAGCCACGAGCTGCGCACGCCGGTCACCGTCATCAAGGGTGCCGGGGAAATGCTGGCGGCGGAACCACAGCTCTCGGAGAAAGGCCGCAATCGGGTCGCCATGATCCAGCGCAACGCCCAAAGCATGTCCGAGCTGATCGACACCCTGTTAACCCTTGCCCGGGAGGAGGAGGCCGCCGCTGGCGCGCCAACCCTGATCAACGAAGTAGTTACAGACTGTGTCGAGAATTGCGCGCCGCTACTGGCCGAAAAGCCAGTGCGTATTTCCATAGAGGCGCCCTACCAGCTTCAGGTGCGGGCACCTGGCCAACCACTCACCATCGTCATCGGCAACCTCATCCGCAACGCCTGTCGCTACACCGAGAGCGGTGATATCAATATCCGCGTTACCGGCGACCGGGTCGAGGTTCAGGACACCGGACCCGGCATTCCCGAAGAGGATCTCGAACGCGCACAGCAACGCGGCTGGCGGCGGTCCAGCGACCATGACAATGACGCCGGCACCGGCACCGGCATCGGGTTGGCCTTGGCGCAGCGCTTCTGTGAACGCTACGGTTGGCAACTGAAGCTTGAGAATCGGCAAGACCGCACCGGCCTGCGGGCCACGGTAACCTTTTTCTTCTGAAGGATTCGCAAAGCCCCGGAATCGAGCTGGCCCATGAATTGGTGTCGACCGCGCTTGGACGGCGCCTATCGCCGCCTGATCCGCGTCCTGAAACAGGTCTTGAAGCAACGGATTTTTCGTTTTTGTTCGACTTTTTTTGTTCGATTTTGCATTTTCTTGACGTTTGCTTGGCGGTGACTTAACAGCCGATCTGAATAATGGCGTTCAGGGTTTCCACTACGTTGGAAATCAACGGGACCAACGCCATGAACAAGGCTGCTCGAACATTTCTTCTCGTCGGCGCACTGATGGCAGCCAGTTACGCCGGAGTTGCACACGCCGCCACGAGTGCCGACCAGACTGCACTCTCGACAGCAGCCCGGCTGCCGGAGCCACCGCTGGTTGGTAGCGGCACCTTCCGATGGTATGGCCTGCGCCTCTACGAAATCGAATACCGCGAAACCGCCGACGCCTGCACCCCCAGAATGTTGCGCATCACCTACGCGCGCCGGATTCCCGCCGACCGCCTCGTCGAGGCGACCCTGGAGCAGTGGCGCGAAATCGGACTGAACGACGACCCCAGCCTGCGCGGCTGGCTCCGCCAGATCCGTGCGATCTGGCCCGACATCGAGCCGGGGGATGTTCTGCTGCTGCAAGTCGATCAAGACGGCGTCTCCCACTTTTTTGGCACCGAGGGCTACCTGGGCACCATCCCGGACCCCGCCTTCGGTAACGCGTTCATCGCCATCTGGCTGAGCCCCGACACCACCGAGCCAACGTTGAGGGAGCAGCTCCTTGCAGGAGGCTCGTCATGTCCCGTGTTTTCGTTCTAGCCCGTAGCGGGCAAGTCTCGGCCCTGCTGTTTACGCTGTTCGCCCTGGGAGGCTGCATGAGCATCGATCCGAACATCTACGCGGGCACCAAGCCGGAACTGCGTATGGAGGAATATTTCGACGGCAAAGTCACCGCCTGGGGCATCGTCCAGGACCGCAAGGGCAGGGTACTGCGGCGCTTCGAGGTCGACATGGTCGGTGCGTGGGACGGCGATGCCGGTACGCTGCACGAGACCTTCCGCTATGACGATGGCGAGGAGTCGCTGCGCCTATGGCGGATGAAGAAGGAAAGCGATACCCGCTACACCGGTAGTGCTGACGATGTGGTTGGCACCGCGACCGGCACGCGTGCCGGCAACGCCCTGAACTGGCGCTATGTGTTGGCCTTGGAGGTCCGGGGGCGCACCTGGAACATCAGCTTCGATGACTGGATGTACCTGCTCGACGACCGCACCCTGGTCAACCGGGCGACCATGCGCAAATTCGGCTTCCGGGTCGGCGAAGTGATTTTGTTTTTCCGCAAGGATGAGGCCTGAACGCGGTGCCTCGATATGAACTGCGCGGCAAACGGGTCTGGGTGACCGGCGCCTCATCCGGGATCGGCGCGGCCCTGACTCGCGCCCTGGTGGCCGCCGGCGCGCAGGTGGTGATGAGTGCCCGGGGGCGCGAGGCGCTCGACAGACAGGCCGAGCAGCTCGGCCGCAAACGGGCTTTCGCGGTACCACTGGATGTCACCGACCGGGAAGCCAACCACCAGGCGGTGGAGCAGATCCGCTGGCTGCTGGGGGGACTCGACCTGGTGATCCTGAATGCCGGCACCTGCGAATATGTCGACGTCGAGCACTTCGATGCCGCGCTATTCGAGCGGCAGGTGCAGGTCAACTTGCTCGGCATGGTGTACGGCATCGAGGCGGCGCTGACACTGCTGCGGGAATCGGACGCCCCTTATCTGGTCGGTGTCAGCAGCATGTCGGCCTATAGCGGCCTGTCCCGGGCAGAGGCTTACGGCGCCACCAAGGCCGCCATCCGCAACATGCTGCAGTCGCTGCGTGTCGATCTGCGACCCGAGAATATCGACGTGAGCGTCGTCTTCCCCGGCTTTGTCGAAACACCGCTCACCGAACGCAACGATTTTCCCATGCCTTTCAAAATCAGCGCCGAACAGGCGGCCGCTGCCATTCTCAGGGGACTCTCGCGGCGCCGCCCGGAAATTCAATTCCCGCGCCACTTCGGCTGGCTCGTAAAACTCTACGGCGCCCTGCCGGGCAGTTGGCATACCCGACTCGGGCAGTACACGCTAAAGAGGAAACCGTCATGAAGATCGCCGTGATCGGCGGTGGCATCTCCGGCATGACCGCCGCCCACCTGCTTGCGCGTCGCCATCAGGTGCATCTGTTCGAGGTACAAGGGCGCCTCGGCGGTCATACCCACACCCACGATATCGAACTGGACGGCAAGTCCTACGTCATTGACAGCGGTTTCATCGTCTATAACGACCGCACTTACCCCAACTTTTTGCGGCTGCTTGACCAGCTCGGTATATCGGGCCGCAAGAGTCACATGAGTTTCAGCGTCAAGTGCGAGCGCACCGGCCTGGAATACGCCGGATCAAGTCTCAACAGCCTGTTCGCCCAGCGCAGCAATCTGTTGCGCATCGGCTATCTGAACATGTTGCGCGAAATCCTGCGCTTCAACCGCCACCTGCGCAGCCGGATTGGAGCGCTGGAGGCATGGGAGAGCCTCGGCGACTATCTGGATCGCAACGGTTACTCGCACCGCTTTGTCGACCACTACATCGTGCCCATGGCGGCAGCCATCTGGTCGGCCACCCACGCGCGGGTGCTGGACTTCCCGCTGGAGTTCTTCGCGCGGTTCTTCCTCAATCACGGCTTGCTGGATCTGAACGACCGCCCCCAGTGGTACGTCATCGAGGGCGGTTCCAGTAGTTACATTGCGCCCCTGACCGCGCCCTATCGCGACAACATTCACCGCAACGCTCGCATCGTCTCGATTGCACGCGATACCGATGAGATTGTCCTGCGCTTCGCGGGCGGCCACAGCCAGCGCTTCGATCATGTTGTGCTGGCTTGCCACTCCGATCAGGCACTGACGCTGCTGGAGAGTCCGACCGACGCAGAGCGCACTATCCTGGGGGCCATTCCCTACCAGGCTAACAGCGCCGTATTGCACACCGACACCGCGTTGCTGCCCAAGCGGCGCAGCGCCTGGGCGGCGTGGAACTATCACGTCACCGGCGGCAATCAGTCCGCCGCGCTCACCTACAACATGAACCTGTTGCAGAGTATCGAATCGCCGCACACCTTCTGCGTCACCCTGAACCGAGACGAGGCCATCGACCCGACTAAGGTGCTGCGGCACATGACTTACGATCATCCGGTGTTCACCAGGGAGGGGGAGCGCGCCAAAGCCGCCTACGGTGACATCAACCACCGCAACCGCACCTCCTATTGCGGCGCCTACTGGGGTAACGGTTTTCACGAGGACGGCGTCAACAGTGCCCTGGCAGTGGCCGAACCCTTCGGGATCGAGCTGTGAACAGCGCCATCTACCGGGGCGTTGTGACCCATGCCCGCCACCAACCACGCCAGCACCGTTTCGACTACCGGCTGTTCATGCTCTACCTGGATCTCGAGGAGTTGCCGGAGCTGTTCGACGGCTTCCGGCTCTGGTCCGCGCGCCGTGCCAGCCTGGCCTGGTTCCGGCGTGCCGATTTCTTCGGCGACCTGGCGCAACCTCTGGATCAGGCGGTGCGCGACCGCGTTGCCAGCGAAACCGGCGTGCGGCCCACCGGCCCGATCCGGCTGCTCACACATCTGCGCTACTGGGGATACAGCTTCAACCCGGTGAGTATCTATTACTGCCTGTCAGCGGACGCGCAGCAGGTCGAAGCCGTGCTGGCGGAAGTCACCAACACCCCATGGAAGGAACGCCGCGCCTATGTGCTCAAAAACGAGGCGGAACCCGGTGAACCCTTCACGGCGCGGTTTGCCAAGCAGATGCACGTCTCTCCCTTCATGGGTATGGATCAGCACTACGAATGGTTGCTACCGCTACCCGGGGAGACCCTGACCACACGACTGAGCTGCATCCGGCAGGGCGCAACCCTGCTCGACGCCGGATTGGCACTCCAGCGCGAAGTCATCACCAGCCGCTCGCTGGCGACGGCGCTGGCGCGCCACCCATTCATGAGCCTCAAGGTGATCGCGGCGATTCACTTCGAGGCTCTGAGACTCGCGCTCAAGCGCGTACCCCTTCACGCCAAGCCAAAGGGAGAAACCAACTCATGGCGGACACTATGAGCCACGCTACCGTTGCCGAGCGAGGGTCCTGGATCGAGCGTCTTTGTCGCAACGCGGTACTCGCGCGCCTGGAACTAGTCGAGCAGGGTGAGCTGGTCGTGCGCGACCCCTGGGAGGAACGCCGCTTCGGCCGGCGCACGGATCTGTGCGATTTCACCGCCACGATCACCGTCCACGACGGTGATCTTTATAGCGCCATGGCGCTCGGCGGAGCGGTCGGCGCGGGGGAAGCCTATATGCGCGGCGGCTGGAACGCCGATGACCTGACCCGGGTGGTGCGTATCTTTGCCACCAATCCGGCCGTGATGGCGAATAGCCGTCGCGGCGTCGCCCGGCTGCGCGACCTGACACTGAAGCTGTTTCATCGTCTGCACGAGAACAGCAAACGGGGCAGCCGGCGCAACATCGCCGCCCATTACGACCTGGGCAACAAACTGTTCGAGCTGTTTCTGGATCCAGAAATGATGTACTCCTCCGCAGTGTTCGAGCGGCCCGACATGGGCCTCGATGAAGCAGCGGTGGCCAAGCTGGACCGGGCCTGCCGCAAGCTGGCACTGACTGCCGACGATCATCTACTCGAAATCGGTACCGGCTGGGGCGGCATGGCGATCCACGCCGCGCGCCATTACGGCTGCCGCGTGACGACCACCACCATTTCCCGGGAGCAGCACGACTACGCCCGACAGCGGATTGCGCAAGCGGGGCTCGATCATCTGATTACGGTGCTGGATCAAGATTACCGGGATCTCACCGGCAGCTACGACAAGCTGGTTTCCATCGAGATGATCGAGGCCGTGGGTCACCGCCACCACGCGGAGTACTTCCGGCGTTGCACCGACCTGCTGAAACCCGACGGCATCATGCTGCTGCAGACCATCACCATCGCCGAGCAGGACCATGACCAGGCGCGCGACAATGTCGATTTCATCAAGCGCTACATCTTTCCCGGTGGCTCCCTGCCCAGCATTTCCGGAATTGCCGCGACGGTAAAACAACACTCCGACATGCAGCTGTTCCACGTCGAGGACTTCGGGCCTCACTATGCTCGCACCCTGGCGCTGTGGCGGCAGCGCTTCATGGATCAGCTGCCCCAGGTGCGCTCTCTGGGATACAGCGACAGCTTCATCCGCATGTGGGATTTTTACCTCTCCTACTGCGAAGGCGGCTTCGAGGAACGCTGCCTGGGCGTCGCGCAAATTCTGCTCACCAAACCTCAGGCACGGCCTGCGCCCTTGCTCGCAATTTGATGCACCCAGCCGCTGGCACACCGACAATGTCTCGCGCACTCACGGCCGGCCTCTACAACCAGGCAATCTGGCTGGTCTGCGTGCTCGGCGCCGCCCGGGGCTACCCCATGATCGCGGCGGCGCTCGGACTGGTTTTGCTGGCCAGCCAAATTTGCGTGGAAAAACGCCCGTTCGTACGGGAACTGCCGTGGATCATCGCCTGTGTGCTGCTTGGCGGCGGCATCGATTCCGTGCTGACCGTCAGCGGTCACTTTGTTTTCGATCAGCCCCTGTGGCCCGCCGCACTGGCTCCACCCTGGCTGTTGGTGATCTGGGCGGCCTTCGCCGTCGCCATCGCCGAGTACGCGCCACTGATCCGCCGTCACACCTGGTTCAGCCTGCCGCTGTTCGCGCTCGGCGCACCGCTCACCTACTACGCCGGGTGCCGGCTCGGTGCGGTGGCGATGCCCACTCCCGTCGCGTCACTGGCGGGGATGACCTTCATCTGGGCACTACTCACCCCGACACTGATCTGGGGCCGGCTGTACTTCGAGCGTATCGGCGTTACACCCTGATCCCACCGCCGCGTTTCGCCGTTCTCGGGAGCGACTCTGGCGTATTGATCTTCCCAGCACTGATCGTCGGGTCTATGCTGGGTTGCAAGCCGTTTGCTTTCCTTCCCAATTTGCTTTTCCAAAATAACCACCGGGGGTGAATCATGTTGGACTATCTGATCAAAGGCGGAACCATCGTCGACGGCACTGGCGCCGCACGCTATAAGGGCGATGTCGGCGTCAAGGACGGACGCATCGTGGCGGTCGGCCAGGTCGATGAACCTGCGAAAGAAACCATCGATGCCACCGGTCTGGTGGTGTCGCCGGGGTTTGTCGATATCCACACCCATTACGACGCCCAGATATTCTGGGACCCGGCGCTGAGCCCGTCCTGCTACCACGGCGTCACCAGCGTGTTTGCCGGCAACTGCGGCTTCTCGGTCGCGCCTCTCACCGCCGAAGGCGGCGACTATCTGATGAAAATGTTGGCCCGCGTCGAGGGCATGCCGCTCGCGAGCCTGCGCGATGGCGTGCCCTGGAACTGGACCTCGTTCGGGAGCTATCTCGAACGGGTCGAAGAGCAGCAACCGGCGGTGAACGTCGGCTTTCTCGTCGGTCACTCGGCGCTGCGGCGCGCGGTGATGGGCGAAGCAGCGGTGGATCAGGTCGCCAGCCCGAGTCAGCTCGAAGCCATGCAAAAACTGCTGCATCAGTCGCTCGCCGAAGGCGGCATGGGCTTTTCCTCGTCCCAGGCGCCGACCCACAACGACGGCGCCGGCCACCCGGTGCCCTCCCGCGCCGCGACCAGCCAGGAGTTGATCGAGCTGAGCCGCTGCCTGCGCGATCACCCCGGCACATTGCTCGAATTCATTCCGACGGTCGGGCCGTTTGAAGAAAAGCACATGCAGTTGATGACGGACATGTCGCTGGCGGCGCAGCGTTCGCTGAACTGGAACGTGCTGATCGTCAACACCGGCGCGCGCGCCATTTACGAGAGCCAGATCAAGGCCGCGGACTACGCCGCCGAGCGCGGCGCCACCATCCGCGCGCTGACCTTTGCACAGCCGGTCTCGCTGCGCCTCAACCTGCTGAGCGGTTTCGGGCTCGACGCCTTGCCGGGCTGGGCCGCCGTACTCGGCCTGCCGCTGGCCGAACGCATGGCGGCGCTGGCCGATCCCGCGACCCGCGCGCGCCTCATCGAAAACGCCGCGCACCCGGATGTCCCGGTGCTGCTGCGGGCCATGGGCAATTTCAGCGCCATGAGCATCGAACAAACATTCTCGCCCGCCACCAAGGCCTACCAAGGACGCGGGCTGGCGGAAGTCGCCGCCGAGCGCGGCCAGAGCCCGGCGGATGCTTTCTTCGACATCGCCCTGGCCGACGAACTGAAAACCTGCTTCCTGCCGCGCCTCGGCGGTGACGATGACGAGAGCTGGGCGCTGCGCGGCGCGGTGTGGAAGGATCCCCGCACGCTGGTGGGTGCGTCCGATGCCGGCGCCCATCTGGACATGATCGATACCTTTGCCTTCAGCACCACCGTGCTCGGCGAGGGCGTGCGCAAGCGCAATCTGATGACTCTGGAAGAAGGGGTGCATCAGATCACCGACCTACCCGCCCGTTTCATGGGGCTCAAGGAACGGGGCCGCATTGCGGTCGGCTGGCATGCCGATCTGGTGGTGTTCGATGCCGACCGCATCCGCAAGGGACCCATTCACATGCGCTTCGACCTGCCCGGCGATGCGGGACGCCTCTACTGCGAAGCCGAAGGCATCTCCCGGGTACTGGTCAACGGCAAGGTGATCGTCAGCAACAACCAGCTCACCGGCACCCGGCCCGGCACCGTGCTGCGCTCCGGCCGCGATACCGAGACCGTGCCCATCCCCGCCGCAGGCTGAGCCACACGGACACCCCCCGCCAACCACTTTGCCGGGGGGCTTTTTGGCAACCGATCCACGCCCGGCTCCCAATGCCCTGCCGTGCAAAGTCCCGCGTATATACTGTGACGGCTCGATGACATGCGGTCCGCGCGTAGCGGCGATGTGCGTCACCCCCTCCACAACCGATGCCAGTGATGGGCCAACCGCCTCCCGTGTCACGTTCGATCTGGTCGCCGCTGAGATACCCGTTGTTCCGGGTGATGTGGCTGGGCATGACCGTATCCAACATCGGCACCTGGATGAACGAGGTCGGGGTGACCTGGCTGATGGCGAGCATGGCGCCCTCCAACCTGATGGTGGCGCTGATCCAGACCGCGACCACCTTGCCGTTCTTTCTGCTGTCGTATCCCGCCGGTGTCATGGGCGACATCTGCAACCGGCGCACGGTGCTGATCGCGCTGCACGTCTGGCTGGTGGTTTCAGCGGTGGCGCTCACGGCCCTCGCGCACCAGGAAATGACCACCGAGTGGTGGCTGTTGCTGCTTACTTTCTGCCTGGGTGCGGGCAACGCCATGATGCGTCCGTCCTGGAGCGCCAACATCCCATCGTTTGCACCACGCGGCGAGCTCTCCAATGCCATCACCCTGAATTCGCTGAGCACCAACCTGAGCAAGGCTGCGGGGCCGGCGATCGGCGGCCTGCTGGTCGCCTCGGCCGGACCGGTGGCGGTCTTTGCGCTCAACGTCCTGAGCTTTCTGTTCGTGCTGGCCACCCTGATCTGGCGTCACCCGCGGGCATTTCACGTCGACACCCGGCTGCCCCCGGAAACTTTTTCCGTGGCGCTGCGCGGCGGGTTGCGCTACACGCGCCACGATCCCGAGCTACGCGCCGTGCTGATGCGCTGCGCCGCCAGCTTCGTGTTCATCAGCGTGTTTTGGTCCATGCTGCCGGTCATCGTCCTGCGCGAAATGGGCAGCTCACCGCAAACCTACGGGCTGCTGGTGGGAACCACCGGCATCGGCTCGCTGCTCGGCGCCAACCTCCTGCCATTGCTGCTGCGGCGGCTGACCCGGAACCAAGTGTTCGGCGGCGCGTCCATGGTATTCGCGCTGGCGCTGCTGGCGATCGCCTTCACTCGCGACTACGCACTGCTGGCGCTGCTTGGACTGGGGGTCGGCATCTGCTGGATCATGCTGTTTTCGTCGCTTGTGGTCGCTTCCCAGGCCACCGCTCCGCCCTGGGTGATGGCCCGTGTGCTCGCGCTGGTAATGCTGGTCTACGGCGGCAGCGTCGCCGCGGGCAGCGCGCTCTGGGGCTGGTTGTCGGATGTGTTCAGTGTTCAGGCCAGCATCAGCGTCGCGGTTTCGGGAATGCTGCTGTCCCTGTTGCTCGGCCGCCGCTATCCGATTCCGCAGGAGGGCCATCGCAATCTAGGTACAGCCGCGGTTCCTATGCTCGCGCCCGCGCCGGAACTGGACCTGCAGCGCGGCCCGCTGCTGGTCAACCTGGACTATCCGGTGAGCGACGGCAATCGGGCCAGCATGCGGAAACAGCTCGAACGGTTGCGGCTGGCTCGGCTGCGCGCCGGTGCCGAGTGCTGGCAGGCCTGTGAACTGCCCGGGACGCCGGAAATCTTGCGCGAGTCCTTCCGAGTGCCATCCTGGTTGGCCTATCTGCGCCTTCAGGAACGGCTGACCGCCGCAGACCGGATGGTCGAATCAGAACTGGAGACGCTGGCGGGCGGGCCGCCGGTACTGCGCCATCTGGCGCTCGACGGCGACGGCAGCGATCCGTCCCAGTCGATCCCGGGCTCCAGGCTTCGGGGATGACCCAGAGCTCCGATCATTGTCCGACAGGATTGGGTTTACTGGCCTTCAGTTTCTCCAGGGCCTCAATCGCCGCAGGGTTGAGCTGGTCGGCCGCCAGACGCAACCAATGAACGCCGGCTCGCGGATCCTGCGCCACGCCCTCGCCGCGCAGATACAGGACGCCTAGGTTGTACTGCGCGTTTTCGTACCCCTGCTCGGCGGACTTGCGGTACCAGCGTGCCGCTTCCGCCTTGTCAACCGGCACACCATGTTGCCCTGTCTCGTGGAGCACTCCGAGGTTGTATTGCGCTACCCGCTCGCCGGCCTGCGCATTGCGCTGCAGACCCGCCAGATCGACGGTCACCTGCTGCTCCGGCGCCGCCACGGCGCTCATCGCCGCTACCAGGCAGCAGGCCCGGAACAACAACCCCATCACTTTGCGAACTTCCATCTTCATCCTCCGTGTTCAGGCACAACATACCCGGTGGTCAGGCATCACGCAGACCGCCACCTGCCGCGATGAGAACGCGGCAAGAAACTCCCGCTCCCTCGACTCGGCAACCCGGCGGCAGATCGCTGTGGCGATCAGAACCGATAGGGAAACTTGAGCGCGAACGCGTAATCGGACGAGTCATTGGTCAAACCCATCCCCAGATTGGTCACCACCGACAGACGGTCGCTCATCGCATAGGTCACGCCGATGTCGAAAGTACCCGTGGTGGCATCCGAACCGACCACCGTCTGGCTGCCGAATCCGGGCCGGGTGATGTTGGTTTCATCGATGAATCGCTGAGTGAACGAGGTGCTGAGACTGGTGCGCTCGTTGAGCGCGAAGGCGATCCCCAGCGAAAACTGGTATTGGTCACCCAGCTGGACCTCGCCGGGAGACGGCAGGGCTTCCGGATCGCTGCCCAAGTCGTCGAAGTCATCCTCGAAATAATGCCGCCAGGAGATACTGCCGAACAGAATGGCAGGGTCCACGGTCCTGAGGAACGACAGCCCGGTCTGGACGCCCCACAACCCACTGCCGGTGGGCAGTTCCTCCGGAAACTCCAGATTGGTGTTGAGCGGATCTTCCAGAAAATCGATGCCGTAGGGGTCCCGTCCGGTAGGCGCGATGACGCTGGCATTCCAGACGATATCGGGCCGCGTCAGAGTTTCCGGAAATAGCCGGTAGCTGACGCCCAGGGTGATGTCCCCCAAGTCGCTGTCGTCGACCTTCTTCTCGGTCTCGAGAATGGACGACAACTCCTGCCCGCCCGACCTGGTGGTGGTCTCGCGATACACGAAAGGCGCATTCAGATTCAGTTGCAGGCGGTCGGTCACCGTCCAGCGACCGGTCAGGTTGGTGGTGAGAACATCCGAGTCGATCTCATCGATGCTGATATCGCCGAGGAAGATCGCATCCAGCGCCAGAAAGCCGTTCAACACCAGTTGACTGCGGTCGAAGTGGGCGAACTCGAAGCTCAGTTCGGCGGAGAACTTCTGGTCGAACAGGGTATGCTCCTCGAGCAACAGATCCTCGACCCCGCGGCTGGCGCCCGGGCTCTTGCGGGTCGGGGTATCCCCGGGGGCAACGGCCTGGGCGGTACGCTGCTGAGCGGTACCGTCCTGTGCGGTTTCGGGCTGCGGCGGCGAGGCCTGAAGGGCGGGCCGCCGCTGTGGTGGCGGGTTGGCGCCGACGCGGTTTTCCAGGAGCTGCACCCTGCGCATCAGCTGGGCGTTGATGCGCTTGAGCTGCTCCAGTTCGGCGCGGATTTCCCCCGGAGCGGCTTGCTCTGCCGGCGCGGCGGCCTCCTGCGCCACTGCGGGAAGACCCAGTGCGAGCGACGAGAGCAGTGTGGCTGGCAGGGCAAACTTTCCTGGTTTCATACCCATCCTCCTTATGGTGTCAAACAAATGCCTGCCCCGCCGGCATTGCAGCCGGCGGGGCAGGCGCGATCAAGCTACAAACCACAATCTCAGAGCAGACTCACGACAGGGTCGGCGCGAAACCGCAACCCATCCGATTGCGACAGCGCATTCTCGAAGGCGACTTGCAACATCAGGTCGTTGACCACGGTGTGGCCGTCACCTTGCAACCGCACTGCCTGCAGCAACTGGCTATGGTTTGTCACCGGATTCATCCCCAAGCGCTGCGTCACCTGGTTGCCCTGCGAGGTAATGGTGAAGCCGACCCCGCCGGTGGTGGTGAACTGGGTGACCATGTCGCCATTCCGGAAGGTCTGGTCCGCGGGCAATGCAGAACCCACCTGGGTATCACCCAGCACGGGCGCGGTGCCGGCAGCGATCACCGAGTAACCGACATGGTTCTGAACCTGGTTGTCGGAGCCCGACACCTGAATGGCCTGCACCGCGCCGTCGATTTGGCCCAGCGCCGGATTGGGCGCCGGTGCGGGCGTATTGGCCACCGGCTCGCCCAGAGTGCCGCCGACCCTATAGGCCACCTGAGTCTCGGGCCCGGAATTGTCGACCTGCAGATCTAGGCTGGCGGTATGGGTTGCCGCCGCGGGGTTCGTCCAACTGGTGGTCACGGACATGCCGAAATACTGCACCTGGTTGCCGACGGCGAACTTGCCACGCATCTCGGCGAGCGCTTCCTTGGACAGTTCCTTGAAGATGGCGGCGCCCGCCAATGGCGCCTGCGCCACCAATGTTGCGGCGATTGCGACGGCAAGGGGTTTGCGCAGCCCGTTCCAGGCTGTGTTGCGGCTCGAATTCATGGTCCTTTCCTCCTCATTTTCCATTCCGTGAAAGCCTTCGTGAAATACCGGCTTCAGAACAGGTCGGCGTGGGTGAAGCCAAAATCCAGCAGTTCGCTGTCGGTTACCGGAGCGTGGTCGTACAGAAACTTGCGTACCGTCAATGGCGGGGCCGGCCGGCTCAGTACGGTGTCACGATCGAAACCGGGGCCCAAGATCGCGAAGACGGATCCATTCCAACTTGCCATGAAGTCCTTCATGGGCATGATGCGATTGCCCAATGCCGGGTCGCCGACGTGGACGCTGTCCTCGGTAATCTTGCGGATTACCACGAAGTGCTTGTAGCCGCGCAGGTCGAGCAGTGCGATGGTGGGAATGCGCAGCTTGGCGAGCATCTCCGGTGGCAGTTCGTAACCCCGGCCGCGCAGGCCGAGGGTTTCGACGTAATGCCGGATATCCAGCAGCGAGTAGCCCTTCTCCTTGGCCAATTCTTCGTCCGCGATCTGGGCCAAGCCCAGAATCACGTCGACCTCGTTGACATCGAGGTCGTAGGCGTAGCGCAGAATGGTGGCGGTCGCCGCGGCACCGCAGCTGAAGTCGAAGCGTTGCTGCACGATGTCCTGATAGCGGCGCTCGCGCAGGCTCACCACCCGCTTGCTGAACTGCGGCGTCTCGCCCAGCCCATAAAAGCTGTGCACCGTGCCCTCCTGAGCGTCTGCGGGCAGAGCCGCGGCCAGCCACAGCGCACAGCAGCCCAGCAGGAATGCCACCCACCCGATTCTTCCCCCGGGGATGCGGGGCGCAGAGTCGGCGGCTGAAACTGAAATTCTGGGGTTCATGTCTGGTCTTGCGAATGCGTGAAAACTTGAAACCGGCTCGGGGCCAAACCTTCCATTGCCAGTGCACCCCTGCGCCTCGTCTGTGCGGTCGCGGAGGGAGTACCGGGGGCGGACACCCACCCCCGGTACCGGGACCGCCCTGCGGGCAAAGCGCCCACCGGACAGTCCGCGCGACGGACGATTACTCGCCACCACCACCACCGGGCGCCACCGGCGTGCCCATGCTGGCAATCGCCAGGGCGTTGCCCTGCAGGTTGCCATTGCCGGCCGCCACGTTGATGGCGATGTTGCCGCTGGCCTCGCTGAAGGCGTTACCCGCGAGCGTGGCATTGTTCACCACGGCGTTGGGCACTACCTGGATCACCGGCAGCATGCCGGTCAACTCGATGCTATCGAGTTCAACGTCTCCGAACTCGGTGAACACGAAGGCACCGCCATCGCCCAGGTCATCCTGAGCGCCCTGCACCTGGTCGTCCACATCGACGTGACCCGTGTTGCTGCCGCCCGGATGGGCCTGCTCTTCCCAAGTGTCGAGATAGACGTCGCCGCGCTGGTCGGCAATCCCTTCATAGGTACCAGTGGCCGTACCGGTGAGGGCGACCTCCATTTCGCTCGCTTCGGTCGAACCCTGCCCTACCGAAAGGTTGTCGTGTACGGACTGGTTCGAGGAGGCGGTCGCCAGTGCCATGACGCCGGAGTTCTCGGCCAGCGCCAACTGGTTGGCCTGGGCATTGTTGTTGCCCGCCACCACGTTGACACCGATGTTGCCCGCGAAGCCCGAGCCTACGTCATCACCCAGCCAAGCATCATTGGTGCCGGATGAGGGGTTCTCGTTGTTGTAGGAGTACTGGTTGGAGAAGGTCTCCGCCTCTGCGGCGCCGCCGAAGAGCAGGTTGATGTCAAAGCTGGCACTGAACGCATAGTGCTGCTCGTCCACGACCTCCCAGCTTCCTTCTTCGCTGTAGTCGTCGGAATATTCAGCGTGCGCGCTTTCGGAAGACGACTCGGTACCGGTCCAGGTCTGGGAATCGCGGCCTGCAACACCGTAGTCGATGGTGCCGTCCTCAATGCCAAGCAGACCGCCGGCAACAAAACCGCCTTCGGCCGAAACGGCATTCAGATCGCCCTGCTCGCCGCCCATGGAGCTCATCACGTCGCCGCCGATGTCGGCTTCGAACTCACCCAGCGCCGCGCCGCCAACCACACTGCTGACGGAATATTCGCCGTCCGGGGTTGTCACCGCGATCTTGTCAGCCACATCCAGATCGATATCCAGATGGGCTTCGCTGGAGCTGGCGAGGTTGTCCGACTCGGTTTTGGTGTGGGAGGCATCGGCAGTTGCCGCTTGATGCTGGTCCCAGCTCCAGGTGCCGGAGTGATTGTTGACCTGATCGTCGGTGGTGCTGAAGTCGATCGCGATGGTCTGCCGGCTGTTCAGCGAATCGCCCTCGGCAATGGCCACCGAGTTCTGCTGCACGTTGTTGCTGCCGGCAGCCACGTTGACGCCCGCGTTGCCGCTGGCGTCGGACAATACGCTGCCGCCGAGGGTGGCATTGTTGTCATCGTTGAGCGAGCCGGGAGTGGACAGTACGGCACCGGTTTCCGGATCGATTTCCAGCTTGCTCAGCTTGTTGTCATGGGTCTTTTGATTGACCTCGGAAAACGCGGCTGCGCTGGAGTCCACCAGCACCAGACCCAGGGTATAGATCTGGCCGTAATAGCTCAGGTTGTAGTCGACGTCGACGGTCTTGTTGATTTCGATATCGCTGGCGCGTTTGCCATAGGGCATGGACTCTGCATGGCTGACGCCCGCCCCCATAGCCATGGCCACTGCGACCGCAAGTGGCAACCTCTTGAAATTACTCATCTTCGTTCTCCCTACTTGATGATGACTTAAGTCGGATGACATAAGTCCGTGGTAACGCCCTCGGCACACCCCCGCCACCGCAACTGCTTTGCCAATGCCTGTTGGCCCTGTGCACTCCGCCGCCGGTAGGGGGCATTGGTGAGACACAGATGGCGAACACGGCGTTACCTCGGCAGCGAACGGCGGTCATGGGGGAGACGAGAGCGTGAAGGTGTTGGCCGTGGCGTTGTTGTTGCCGGCGGCCTGGTTCACCAGAAACAGACCCCGGGCGCCCTCGAAGGCGTCAGGGGCCAGGTTGGCGCCGGTCGAAACCTGCGCGCCACCTTCTTCGGGGAGCACGAGCGCGGCACTGCCTGCGCTCTGCTCCTGCAACCGGGTATCGTCCAACTGGACGATGGCGAGTGCGGACACGCCGCCGACGGCGAGCGCCGCGCCGTTGAACTGGCTGTTGCCCACACCCGCGGATTGATTGACCAGATAGATGCCCAGCGCGTCGTCGAAGGCGCCGGATTGGATGTCGACGGTCAGTAATTGGTCGGCGGTGGGAGCGACGTGCTCGAGCGTCTGCGCGGCCTTGACCGCGGCGACACTGTGCCCCTCGCTCGCGGCGAGGGCAGCGGAGTTCTGCTGGACGTTGCCGTCGCCGGCGGTCTGGTTCAGGGTGACCAAGCCGCTGGAGCCCTGCAGCGCGGGGCCTATGGTGCTGATATCGACCGCCGCACTACCGGCATTGCCGCCGGCATCGGAGAGCTCCGCTTGCGCGGTGGTATCGGCCCAGACGGGGCCCACCGTTGCGCACCAGGCGGCGAGCAGCGCACACAGGCGGGGGCGGGCGGAACGGGAACGGCGAACACCGAAGCCGCCGTCGGGTTTGGCGTCACTCCGTGCTACCGGCGCAAGCGCACCAGCCTCGGCACCCATCCCGACTCTGGCGCAGGATCCCCACTCACCGGCTTTTCCGCTTGACGGCATACTCAATCCCCTCTTTTTTTCGCCGCAACCAGCTACCACAGCAGGTTACTTTTCGCCTTGTTCGATGGCGGCAACCGACACTGCCTGTCGCCACACCGCATCGGCTTCCGTCCGTCCCGTCCATCCGCTTGCTTGCTTGCGCGGCTCGCTCGTGGCTTTTCTTGCCTTGCTTGTGCCGGCTTTCAGCCCCACGGGCCGCAGGTTTGCGGCCTTGGACACCCAGCTATCGCGCAATAGCTGTGCCACCCATATAACAGACTGAAAAATAAAGGTTTTATTTCGATAGGCCGTCCTGGAAGAGACAATTCCCAGGCCAAAGTCCCAAAGACGTGACATACATCACAAACAGAGAAAGTGAAATTATTTTTGAAAACAATAGGTTAAGCAGCCATCTTCAAATAGCTCAAGACCGTTACAGGGTGCTAAATAGCGGTTCGGCCAAGCCTTGGCATTTTTCGGAAATTTGCGTAGGCGATAGTCCTACAGAGCGGCTCGGGCACCGCTGACCGGGGCGCATGACGGAGGGGTGTGGGCGCGAGCCATTCGCCAGGCCGCAGTGGCCCGCGGAAAGCGGGCGGAGGATTCCCCGGACGAGCTCCAGGAATTAGAGATTCAGGAGATTTCGATGCCGTGCTTTTCGAGCAATCGGTAGATGGTCATACGGGACACGCCCAGCAGATTGGCCGCCTGGGAGACGTTGTAGTTGCTGTCGCGCAGAGCATGCTCGATCGCCGCCCGCTCAGCCCGCTCACGGGTTTCCTGGAGATTGACGACTCGGGCACTGGGACGTTCGCTCGGATCGGGCAGATCGAGATCCGCGGGAGTGATGAGAGTTCCCTCGGCCATGACCGCAGCCTTGCTGACCCGGTTGATCAACTCGCGCACATTGCCGGGCCAGCGGTAACGGCGCAGGGCGAGGAGGGCATCGGCGCTGAAGGAATTGGCCGCTGTGGACGTCTTGGCGCGGACTTGAGCGAGGAAATACGCCGCCAGCGACTCGATATCGGCGCCGCGTTCGCGCAGCGGGGGCACTTCAAGCTGCAAAACATTCAGACGGTAAAAGAGATCCTCCCGAAATGTCTGCGCCTTGACCGCAGCCTCGAGATCGAGGTGGGTGGCGGCGACGATGCGTACGTCAACCCGAATGACACGGCCGGAGCCCACACGCTCGAAGCAGCCTTCCTGGAGAAAGCGCAGGATCTTGACCTGATGCGAAAGGGGAAGATCGCCGATCTCGTCCAGAAATAAGGTGCCGCCATCGGCCAATTCGGCGCGGCCGGCCCGGTCCTGGACCGCTCCGGTAAAGGCCCCCTTGACGTGTCCGAACAGCTCCGATTCGAACAGGTTTTCGGGAATGGCACCGCAGTTCACGGCAACGAAAGGCCCCTGGGAGCGGACCGAGGCGCGATGGATCGCCAGGGACACCAACTCTTTGCCGGTGCCGCTCTCGCCACAGATCATGACCGGAGAATGCACGCGCGCGAATTTCGCTATGAGCTTTCCCAGCCGCTTCATGGGCGGGCAGCTGCCCACCATGTCGGGGGTCTCGACATGGTGGGCGGCGCCGAGCAACTGCGCGCGCAACCGGGCAAAACGTGCCGCTTGGCCGAGGATGCCGGGGAGCACCTCGGTCATCTGCTCCAGAGGCGTGGTGAGGAAATCGTGGCAGGTAGCGGCCACGACACTCATGAATTCGGCATTTTCACAATGATGATCGTCGACGACCGCGATCCAGAGGAGTCGGGGACAGGCCTGGGTGGCCCGCTCGGCCCAGAGGCTTGAGCTTTGATCCAGATTCTGCGGAGGAAAGATGATCCCCACCAACGCGTCGGGATCGGCAACTTCCTGCAATCTGGAGCTGTCATTCACCACCTGCCATTTCCAGTGTGGCAGCAGTTGCTGAAAGGCGGCTGCGGTGATCTGGGACGCCTTATCGGTCACCAGCAGTACCGCGCTCATCTTGTTGTCTTTGCAAACCGTACTATTTTTTTTGGCATGGATCCCTCCGGCGCTGAACGCCACCAAACTCCTTGTGCATGTAGTGCATGCTAGTCCGCGCCTTGTTGCCGCCCGGAGTCAAAGATGCTTCAGACGCTTTGCGGCGGGAAGCCCTTGTCCTCCCGGCGTTGGCGGGCACGGCCGTCCGGCCACCCTTCTTCCCTGGGCGGCCCTTATGGTAGTTCGACGATAGACTGGAAACTGTGATCCACTCCTCAGTGAATCCTGACAAGCGGGTCTATTTAGTGACTGAATGGCGCGGCCAAACCGACGCAATGGTCGATGCGCACGGGCCATACCCGAAGCACCGACCATTGCGTCGCATTCAGCGTCCACAACTGGGTGCGGCAGATCTCGAGCGGGAGGCCCCGGTCCAGCCGAATTCGCCGCGGTCGAACGCGGCCGCTTACAACCGCTCCACGGCGATCGCAGTCGCCTCGCCACCGCCGATGCAGAGGCTGGCAACGCCCTTGCGCAAGCCGTAGGTTTGCAGCGCGGCGAGCAGTGTAACGATGATGCGTGCGCCGCTCGCGCCCAGCGGATGGCCCAGCGCACAGGCACCGCCGTGGACATTGACCTTGGTGTGGGGCAGATCCAGCTCGCGCATGGCGGCCATGGCGACCACCGCGAAGGCTTCGTTGATTTCGTAGAGATCGACTTCGCCGGCGCTCCAGCCGGTCTGCGCGAACAGCCGTTTGAGCGCGCCCACGGGCGCCGTCGTGAACCACTCCGGCTCCTGCGCGAATTGGGTGTAACCGCGCACCACAGCGAGCGGCTTGAGGCCGCGCCGTGCGGCTTCGCTCTGGCGCATCAGGACCAGAGCGGCGGCGCCATCGGAAATCGAGCTGGCGTTGGCGGCGGTGACGGTGCCGTCTTTCTTGAACGCGGGCTTGAGTCCGGGAATCTTGTCGGGCCGGGCGCTGCCGGGCTGTTCATCGGTATCCACCACCTGTTCGCCGGCGCGGGTCTTGACCGTGACCGGGACGATTTCGGATTTGAACTTGCCCTCGGCGATGGCGGCATTGGCGCGGCGCAGGGATTCCACCGCATAGGCGTCCTGCTGCTCGCGCGTGAAGGTGTATTTGCCGGCGCACTGCTCGGCAAACACGCCCATGAGGCCGCCGGTATAAGCGTCTTGCAGGCCGTCGGTGTACATGTGGTCGAGGAGCTCACCGTGGCCCAGACGATAGCCGCCGCGCGCCTTGGGCAGCAGGTAGGGGGCGTTGCTCATGTTCTCCATGCCGCCCGCCACCAGCACGCTGGCATGCCCGGCGAGCAGGGTGTCGCAGGCCATCATTACGGTCTTCATGCCGGAGCCGCACATCTTGTTGACGGTGGTAGCGCTGGTCCCCACCGGAATGCCGGCGCCGAGCGCGGCTTGGCGGGCCGGTGCCTGGCCGGTGCCGGCGGGCAGCACACAGCCCATGATGACTTCATCCACCTGATCGGGCGCCAGCCCGGCTTGCCCCAGCGCCGCCCTGATGGCATTGCTGCCCAGCTCCCCGACCGGGACCGTGGACAGCGCACCCATCATGCCGCCCATGGCGGTGCGGGCCATACCGACAATAACCACGGGATCGCTCATGGTGTTCCTCTCGCTTTGTAGGGATTATTTCACTACCCGCAAGCGCGGGCCGCCAGTTCCGTTACCGGGTCCCGGTTCGGGGGCGTCGGCGCCGGATGCATCTTCGGACACTTCCGCCGCAAACACCAAACCTTGGCCGTTTTCGCGGGCATAGATGCCGCGCACTGCGGCTATCGGCACCAGGACGTCAGTGGGTTTGCCGCCGAACCGGGCGTTAAAGAAAATCTGCTCGTTACCCAGGGTCAGGGCGGATACCGCCTTGGGCGCCAGATTGAGCACGATCTGGCCGTCCTTGACATAGCTCGTCGGCACCGACACGCCGGGCGCTTCGGCATCCACGATGACGTGGGGCGTGCAGTCATTGTCGAGAATCCATTCGTACAGCGCCCGGATCAGGTACGGCCGGTTGGTTTTCATGGCAACGACCCTACCCCTTTACGAGGCTGTCAGCCCCGCATCCCGCGCTCGGCGTCGGTCAGGCTGGCGCGAAACGCCGGCCGGTCGAACAGCCGCTGCATGTAGGCGACCAGGGGCTTGGCCTGGCGGACATTGGGCAACTCGACGCCCAGAACGTCGAGCCGCCACAGCAGGGGCGCCATGCAGCAATCCACCAGGGTGAATTCGTCGCTCATGAAGAATGGCTTGTCGGCAAAGATGGCGGCGACGCCCAGCAGGCTGTCGCGCAACTCCTTGCGCACGCGCTGCGCATGCCGGCTGTCGTCGGTCTTGAGGATGATTTCGGCGGGCTCGCACCAGTCGCGCTCGATCCGGCGCATGTATTGGCGGCTGTGCGCTCGGGTCACCGGATACACGGGCAGCAACGGCGGGTGGGGAAAACGCTCGTCGAGGTACTCCATCATCACCATGGGTTCATGGAGCGACAGATCGCGATCTACCAGGGTGGGCGCGGTGCCGTAGGGGTTGAGGTCGTTCAGCTCCTCCAGCACGACGCCGGGAATCACTTCCTCGATCTCCACGCCGACGCCCTTTTCAGCCAGCACCATCCGCACCCGGTGGCAGTACTGGCACGCTGCGTCGGAAAACAGTGTCATGGTCGAGCGTCTCGGCACTACCGCCATCATTTACTCCGGTCAATCAACACAAGGTGCTCAATGCACATCTTTCCAGTATTCGCGATTCAACAACCACACAAACACGAACAGAAACGCGATGAACAGCAGCACGCCCTTGCCGATCTGACGGCTTTGCTCCGCCACCGGATTGGCCAGGTAGCTCATGAAATTTACCAGATCGCGCGCCGCCACATCGAACTCGCCCGGAGTGAGCTTGCCTTGGGTTACCAGGCTGTAGCTACCGCAGGGAGCGTCGTTGAGGGGCTTGCTGGTGAGCGGATCGACGCGCATGCCGCCACTGGGGGTAAATGATGGCCCGGGCGCGCAGGTCTGAAGCCCCTGCAAATCCAGCAACGCGTGAGGCATGCCCACGTCCTTGAACACCTTGTTGTTGACGCCGAAGGGGCGGGTCGAATCCGCATAAAAGTTGCGCAGATAGGTATAGACCCACTCGGGTGAACGCGCGCGGGTCACCAAAGTCAGATCCGGCGGAGGCGCACCAAACCATTTTTTCGCGGCGCGCTCCGGCATCGAAATGGTCATCAGGTCGCCGATCTTGTCGGCGCCAGGCGCCAGGTTTTCGAGCATCAGATTGTGAGGAATGCCGAGATCGTCGGCGACGCGCTCCCAGCGCGAGAACTTGGCGCCGTGACAGCCCATGCAGTAATTGACGAATATCTGCGCGCCGCGCTGCATGGAGGCCTTGTCGCTGGGATCGATATCGACCGCGTCACAGGCGATTTCACCGCACTCATGCGCAGTTTCGGCACCCACGGCTTTCAGCGGGATGAATACCAGCGCGGCCACGATGGCGGTCACCCCGAGCGCGCGCCAGAACCCCATGCCGCCGTCCATGGTGATGCGCGCGGGCTCCGCCTTGGTGCGCTCCATGACGGTCCAGATCGGCATCAACACGAAATAAGCGAAGTACAGACCGGTACAGAACTGGGCCAATGCAGTCCGCGCCGGCGTCGGCGCCTTCACGCCCAGAACGCCCAAGATGATGAACGCCGCGGCGAACAGCACGATGGCCACGCGGCTGACCCAACCCTTGTAACGAATCGATTTGACCGCGCTGCGGTCAAGCCACGGCAATACAAACAGGATGGCCACGGCAGCCGCCATCACCAGGAACCCCATGAACTTGTCCGGCACCGCCCGCAACATCGAATAGTAGGGCGTGAAATACCAGACAGGGGCAATGTGAGCCGGCGTCTTGAGCGGATTGGAATGCTCGAAATTCGCCTTCTCGATGAAATAACCACCCATCTCAGGCATGAAAAACACGATGAAGCAGAACACGAACAGGAATACCGTGATGGGCACCAGATCGTGGACTGTGTAGTAGGGGTGAAAGGGGATGCCGTCCAGCGGGATGCCGTTGGCATCCTTGTGTTTCTTGATTTCGACGCCGTCGGGGTTGTTGGAACCCACTTCGTGCAGCGCGAGCAAATGCAGCACCACCAGTCCCAGCAGCACGATGGGCAGCGCCACCACATGCAGCGCGAAGAAGCGCGTCAGAGTGATCCCTGAGATCAGGTAATCGCCGCGCACCCATTCGACAATGGCTTCACCGACATAGGGAATCGCGCCAAACAGCGAGATGATGACCTGCGCACCCCAGTAGGACATCTGTCCCCAGGGCAGCACATAGCCCAGGAAGGCTTCGGCCATCAGCGCCAGATAGATCGCCATCCCGAACAGCCACACGAGTTCGCGCGGCGCCTTATAGGAGCCATAGAGCAGACCGCGAAACATGTGTAGATACACCACGAGGAAAAACGCCGACGCGCCGGTGGAATGCAGGTAGCGCAGGATCCAGCCGAAGTCGACATCGCGCATGATGTATTCGACCGAGCCGAACGCGCCCTCGCCGGTGGGCTCGTAGCTCATGGTGAGCCAGATTCCGGTCAACAACTGATTGACCAGCACGACCAGCGAAAGGACGCCGAAGAAGTACCAGAAATTGAAATTCTTGGGCGCGTAGTACTTGCCCATGTGCGTATCCCATGCCCGCTGCACCGGGAGTCGCGCGTTGGTCCACTGCCAAAGCCCCATCAGCCATTTCATGCCGCGGTCTCCTTGTCGACGCCAATAATTACTACGTTGTCACTCTCGTAGGAATGTGGGGGAACGGGCAGATTCGTCGGCGCCGGTACACCCTTGTATACGCGGCCCGCCAGATCGAATTTCGAGCCGTGGCAGGGACAGAAAAAGCCGCCGAGCCAGCTGTCGCCGCCCAGGTCCGCCGCGCCGACTTCGGGGCGGTACATCGGCGCGCAGCCGAGATGGGTACAGAGCCCCACCATGATCAGGTATTCGGCCTTGATAGCCCGATTAGCCGGGTCGACATAGCCCGGCTGCTTTGACTCCGCCGACTGCGGGTCACTCAGGCGTTCAGTGCCCTGGTCCAGCAGCGCGATGGCTTCGGGTGTCCGGCGCACGACATACACCGGCTGGCCGCGCCATTCCTCGGTGACCATCTGGCCGGGCTCGATTTTGCCGATATCGATCCGCACCGGCGCGCCCGCAGCCTTGGCGCGGGCACTCGGACTCCACGACCCCACGAACGGCACCGCGGCGCCCACGACGCCAGCCGCGCCGACCACGCATGTGGCGCCGGTCAAAAAGCGGCGACGGGTTTTATTGACACCCTCGTTGCTCATCAAAGAACTCCTCAAGCGAGCGATCAACAGGCAGGCCGTACGGCAGCGCGACGACGCCGCGCACGCGATGGGCATGAACAAAATGGCGTGTCATGGTATAGGTTAGCGCCCCATCTGGCAAGCAAACGCCGCCAGAAAAACCCACAACCAATTGATTTGTAACAAAAAAATACCCGGACAATGCCGGGTATCAAAAAAACAGGTACCAAAAACTGTATCGACTCAGCGCTTGGAGTACTGCGGCCGTTTGCGCGCCTTGCGAAGACCCACTTTTTTCCGCTCCACTGCGCGCGCATCTCGGGTCAGGAATCCGGCCTGACGCAGTACCGAGCGCAGACCCTCGTCGTATTCCACCAGCGCACGCGCCAGACCATGACGAATCGCGCCCGCCTGACCGAAGCTGCCGCCGCCACGCACAGTGGCGCTGATATTGAATTTGCCGACCGCTTGAGCGATCTCCAGCGGCTGCCGCACGATCATGCGCGCCACTTCGCGACCAAAATAATTATCGATAGCGCGGTCGTTGACGGTGATATCACCGGGACCCGCCGTAATGAAGACGCGTGCGGCTGCGGTCTTGCGGCGGCCAGTTCCGTAATAGATTGATGCCATGATTGCTGTCCTAGATGTCCACAGCGCGGGGCTGTTGCGCCGCGTGGGGATGAATGTCGCCGGCGTAGATTTTGAGTTTACGGTACATGGCCCGGCCAAGAGGACCCTTGGGGAGCATGCCCTTGATAGCGTGTTCCAGGGCCCGTTCCGGCGCCTGCTGGATCAGTTTCTCGAAGCTGATACTCTTGATCCCGCCCGGATACCCGGTATGGCGATGGTACATCTTGTCCTTGGCCTTGCGGCCAGTGACGCGTACCCGCTCGGCATTGACAACGATGACATAATCGCCGGTGTCGACGTGGGGGGTGAATTCCGGTTTGTGTTTGCCGCGCAGCCGATGAGCTATGGCGCTGGCGATACGGCCGAGGGTTTTGTCCGCAGCATCGACCAACAGCCAGTCATGCACAACGGTCTCGGATTTGGCGCTGAATGTCTTCATGATCCGGGCCAGTCAGGGGGGTGCAAAAAAGAGGGCGAATTCTAGCCATGTCGCCATGCGCTTTCAAGCCCTAACCCTGGTTACTTCGTAGCGGCTTGTTGAAAAACTGCCGCGGCAGTCATCCGCCTCGTTGTGCAGTGCTCGGCCCCTCGCTTATCTGCTTGCCATGTTTCGGTCGCTGCGCGCCGTACACCTCGCATCCGGGCCGCCCGCAACTTCCAGGGCCCAGTGCCCGCCAGGCAGCTTTCATACAGTGTCGATCCGGCCACAGCGGCAATTGGTGGGCGTCCGGCAACTGTGGAACAATGCGGCCATCACTTCTGACGCGCGTGCGGCGCCTGCTCCCTTGGATATCATCGACCAGAACGGCTTTCGCCCCAATGTGGGCATCGTGATCTGCGACGCGGAGGGTCGCGTGTTCTGGGCCAAACGCATCGGTCACGACGCCTGGCAGTTTCCCCAGGGCGGCATCCACCGCGGCGAATCCCCGCGCGATGCGCTGTATCGCGAGTTGCACGAAGAAGTCGGATTGGAGCCCGCGCATGTGGAGATCCTCGCGCAGACCCAGGGCTGGCTGCGCTACCGTCTGCCACGCCGTTATGTGCGTCGCACCAGCAAGAACCCGTGCGTCGGCCAAAAGCAAAAGTGGTTTCTCCTGCGCCTGCTGGGCAACGAATCCGACATCCGCCTCGATCACTGCGGGAAGCCGGAGTTCGATGGCTGGCGCTGGGTGAGTTACTGGTACCCCATCGGCCAGGTGATCGACTTCAAGCGCGGCGTCTATCGTCAGGCACTGAAGGAACTGTCCGGCGCGCTGCCGGATCCGGCCAGCTCCACTGCCGCCGCGGATCATCACCATGCTTGAACCCTTGCGCCGCATCGTCCAGGAAGTCAACGCTGCGCGGGATTTTTCCGCCGTCCTGGAAATCATCGTCGAGCGCGTGAAACATGCCATGAGCACCGGCATGTGCTCGGTCTATCTCCTCGACCCGGCCAGCAAACGCTATGTGCTCTCGGCTACCCGCGGCCTGTTGCCCGAGTCGGTGGGCAAGGTCTCCATGACGCCCGACGAGGGCTTGGTGGGGCTGGTCGCCAGCCGCGCCGAACCGGTCAACCTGGAGCACGCTGAAACCCACCCCCGCTTCGCCTATTTCCCGGAAACCGGCGAAGAAAAATTCAGCTCCTTTCTCGGCGCCCCCATCATTCACCAGCGCGAGGTGCTGGGCGTACTGGTGGTGCAGCAGCAAGAGCGACGCCGCTTCGACGAAAGCGAGGAGGCGTTCCTGGTCACCATCTCGGCGCAACTCGCCGGGGTCATCGCCCATGCCCAAGCCACCGGCGAACTGGCTCGCACCACGTCACCGGAAGCCGACGCGGGTCCGGCCAACATCTACGCCGGTATCGCCAGCGCTCCGGGCGTAGGCATCGGCCACGCCGTGGTGATTTCGTCGCCGGCCGACCTCTACGCGGTACCCAAGCGGCGCAGCGAGGATACCGAAGGCGAACTTGAGCTATTCCGTCACGCCCTGGAATGCACCCAGGCCGATGTTCGCAACACCAAGAACGATCTCAAGGGCATCCTCAGCACCCAAGAGCTGGAGATGTTCGACGTTTACCTCCGTATGCTCGAGGACAACTCCCTCGGTGGCGAGGTCATCACGTTGATCCGGGATGGCTTCACGGCCCAGAGCGCCTGGAGCCAGGTGATCATCGAGCACATCCGCACCTTCACGCGAATGGAGAGCGAATACCTCCGCGAGCGCGCCTCCGACGTGCGCGACCTGGGCAGGCGCGTGCTCGAACATATGCAGCACACTGCGCGGCCCGTTCAGGTCTATCCGGCCAATACCATCCTCATCGGAGAGGATCTGACTGCGACGCACCTTGCGGCGGTGCCGTTCGACAACATCCGCGCCATGATCTCGGTGCGCGGTTCGCACAACTCCCACATGGCGATCATCGGTCGGTCCATGGGCATTCCCACCGTCATGGGCGCCGTGGATTTGCCCTGGGCGGATCTCGAAGGCGAGTTGGTGATCGTCGACGGTCACATGGGCCATATTCTGATCGACCCCAGCCCCGAGGTGGAGCGCGCCTATCAGGAGGTATTCCGCAAGGAGCAGGATCTCGCCGCTGACCTGCTCGCCACCCGCGACGAACCCAGCGTCACGGCGAGCGGCGATGCGATTTCGCTGTGGGTCAACACCGGCCTGCGAGTCGATACCAAGCTGTCGCTGGAGATGGGCGCGGCCGGCGTGGGGCTCTACCGCACCGAAATCCCCTTCTTTCTTCAGGAGCGATTCCCGTCCGAGGAAGAGCAGCGGGTCATCTACCGGGATCAGCTCACCATGTATGCCCCGCGCCCGGTCACCATGCGCACGCTCGACATCGGCGGCGACAAGGCACTGCCCTATCCCGATCAAGGAGGAAAACCCGTTTCTGGGCTGGCGCGGAATCCGTGTCACCCTCGACCACCCGGAGATTTTCCTGGCCCAGGTGCGCGCCATGATGCGTGCCAGCGAGGGTATCGATAATCTGCGCATCCTGCTGCCGATGATTTCCTGCGTGCAGGAAGTCGACAGCTCCCTGGCGCTGATCAACCGGGTCTACACCGAACTTACCGTGGAAGAAGGCTATCGCATCCGGATGCCCAAGGTGGGGGTCATGATCGAGGTGCCAGCGGCCGTCTATCAGGCACGGGAACTGGCACGGAGGGTCGACTTCCTCTCCGTGGGCACCAACGACCTCACCCAGTATCTACTCGCCGTGGACCGCAACAATCCCCGCGTGGCGGCGCTCTATCACGCCTATCACCCGGCGCTGCTGAAGGCGCTGCGCGACATCGTTCGGGACGCCGCGGCGATGGACCGGGAAGTGAGCGTATGCGGCGAAATGGCCGGCGATCCCCTGGGCGCGGTACTGCTGGTGGGCCTCGGCTATCGCACCCTGTCCATGAGCGCCTCCAACCTGCTCCGCGTCAAGGCGGTGCTCCGGCAACTGAAGACTGCGGAGATGACGGCCATCGCCGCGCGCGTCTGCGAATTGCCGGACGCCAACGACGTCAAGGCGGAATTGCAGCGCACGCTCGACCGCCCCGGGATCTCCCGCCTCATTCACAGCGACCGCCCCATGCCGGCCAAGCGGCACTGAAGCGCTATACCTGACGCCCCTCCCCGCACCGAAAATCTGCTGGCGGCGGGCAAAGGGCGCCCAGGCCTGGCGCCAAGGTCGGCGCCGCGTCCGTCAGATCATCAGCCCCATGCGCATGGCGGCGTCGAGGCGTATCACCTCGCCGTTCATCATGCTGTTTTCGACGATATGGCAGGCCATTTGGGCGAACTCGCTGGGCTTGCCGGCACGCTTGGGGAAGGGCACCAGGTCGAGGATGCGCTGAAAGCCCGCGTCGCCGGTCTCCGCCCGCGCCAGCGGCGTGTCGAACACCCCGGGACAGATGGTCACAACCCGGATGCCGTAAGGGGCGAGATCGCGCGCCATGGGCAAGGTCATGCCGATGACGCCCGCCTTGGAGGCGGCGTAAGCGGTGTTGCCCACTGGCCCGTCGAAACCGAAGATCGAAGCCACGTTGACGAACACGCCGCGTTCGCCGTCCGTGGTCACCGGGGTCAGCCCGATCATGTCAGTGGCGGCGAGTCGGCACACATCGAAGGTGCCGGTGAGGTTGATGTCCACCACCCGTTTGAAGCTCTCCAGGGGATGCGGTCCCTTGCTGCTGGTGATCTTGCGACCGATGCCGGTGCCGGCGGCATTGACCACGATGCGAGCGACGCCGAGCCGGCTGCGCACGGTCTGGAGCGCGGCGGCGACGCTGGTGTCATTGGCGACATCCACCGGCACCGCGATACCGCCGACCTCGTCGGCGATCTGGCGCGCCAGATTCTCGTTGATATCCAGCACCGCGACGCGGGCGCCTTTTTCGGCCAGCATGCGGACCGTGGCGGCGCCCAGTCCGGAGGCCCCGCCGGTGACGATGGCAATGTGATTGTTGATGTCCATGGGATGTCCTCGATAGTGAAAACTGGGAGCGAAAATTCAGGCGCGGTCGATGCCCATGCGAATCGCCGCATCGATGCGGATCATCTCGCCGTTGAGCATCGGGTTTTCGCAAATCTGCCGCACCAGGGCGCCGAACTCCAGCGGCTTGCCCCAGCGCTTGGGAAAGGGAATGGTGGGAATGATGCTGTCGATCCAGGCCTGGGGAATGCCAGACGCGAGCGGCGTCTCGAACATGCCGGGCGCCACGGTGACCACCCGGATGCCATAGGGAGCGAGATCCCGCGCCATCGGCAGGGTCATGCCCTGCACCCCAGCCTTGGAGGCGGCGTAGGCGACCTGGCCGATGGGTCCATCCTGGGCCACCACGGAGGCGATATTGACGATCACCCCGCGCTCGCCGTCTTCGTTGAGGGGCGGCAGTTCAAGCATGGCCTGGGCCGCGAGCCGCGCAACATTGAAGGTGCCGGTGAGGTTGACCCGGATCACCCGCTCGAACTCTTCGAGGGGATGCGCGCCCTTGGCGCCGGCAGTGCGGATCGCCACATCGATGCCGGCCGCATTGAGGACGATGCGCGGCGTACCGAGCTGCGCGCTTACCGCCGCAATGGCCGCCGCGACGCCGGGGCCGTCCACCACGTCGCAGCCGAGCGCAATGCCGCCCAGTTCCGCGGCCAGTTCACGCGCCAGGTCGAGATTGCGATCAAGCAGCGCACAACGCACGCCGGCGGCGCTCAATACCCGGGCTGCACCCGCGCCCAGCCCGGAAGCACCCCCCGTGATCAGGGCCGTCAAACCTTCCACTTTCACAATAGTGTCTCCTCGCGGGTAATGGGTCAGGGTCGCTGGCAAGACCTGAGGCCTGCCACGCGGTCAAAATGGCTAACGGGCAGGATTGTAAGGGATCGCACGGTCGCCACGGCATGAACGGCGTGCATGAACGGCTTGTATGAACGACTTGTATGAACGACTTATATGAACGAGAACCCGGGGCAGCAGCGCCATCCTGTCGAATTCAACCGCAAGATCCGGAGTGTCTGGCGACCAGCAGGCGATCAGAGTAGACGCATACCGCTGCGAGCCATTTTGGATAACGCGAGGATGACGCGATGAACAGGAACGCCAGCACCTCAGCTGCAACCGCAGAGCGTGCCGCACTGGCTGCCACGGCAACGCAGAACGACCCGCGCTGGACGGCGGTGATCGCCCGCGACCCGGCGGCGGACGGCAGATTCTTCTATTCGGTCAAAACCACCGGGGTTTACTGCCGACCCTCCTGTGGGGCGCGCCGGGCACGCGCCGAGAACGTGCAGTTTCATGACAGGGTTGCGGATGCGCAGCGCGCTGGCTTTCGCGCCTGCCGGCGCTGCAAACCCGATCAGGCACCCCTGGCCGCACGGCACGCGGCGCTGGTGACCGAACTGTGCCGGATCATAGAGCAGGCCGAGCGGGAACCCAGCCTGGGCACGCTGGCGACCCATGCCGGACTCAGTAGGTTCCACGTCCAGCGCATTTTCAAGGCGATCACCGGGGTCACTCCCCGCGCGTACGCGCTGGCATATCGGGCCAATCGCGTACGCGCCGCGCTCGCGCACGACACTACCGTCACCGCGGCTATCTACGGCGCCGGCTACAACTCCAGCGGGCGCTTCTACGCGCAAGCAAATCAGTTACTGGGCATGACGCCGACGAAGTACCGCGACGGCGGCGCGAATACCGAGATCCGTTTCGCCATCGGCCAATGTTCGTTAGGCGCCATCCTGGTGGCGAGCAGCCTGCGCGGCCTGTGCGCCATTCTGCTTGGCGACGATCCGGATGCGCTTGCCGGCAATCTCCAGGACCGTTTCCCGCGCGCCACACTGGTCGGCGGTGACGCCCATTTCGAGCAGGTCGTGGCCAAGGTGGTCGGTTTCGTGGAAGCACCTCGGCTGGGCCTTGAGCTGCCGCTCGATGTGCGCGGCACGGCCTTCCAGCAGCGCGTCTGGCAGGCTTTGCGGGAGATTCCCCCAGGTACCACGGCCAGCTACACCGAGATTGCGCAGCGCATCGGCGCGCCAAAATCTGCACGGGCGGTGGCCCAGGCCTGCGCCACCAACCCGCTTGCTATCGCCATTCCCTGCCATCGGGTGGTGCGTACCGATGGCGCCTTGTCCGGCTACCGCTGGGGCATCGAACGCAAGCGCGCGCTGCTGCTGCGCGAGGCCCAGCCATGAGCACACCGATGCCGCCCGCCGCGAAGCCACCAGCAGCCGCTGCCGGAGCCATCCCGCGCTCGCGACTGTCCTGCACCATTGCCCTACCCGAGCGTTTTCGAGTCGCTGAAGTCCTCGATTTTCACGGGCGCGACAAGTTGGCGGTGGCGGAGCGGGTCGCTGGCGACCGCTTGCACAAGGGGTTGCTCTGGGATGGCAACGCGGCCTGCCTGACGCTTGATTTCGGTGGCGGTAGCGCCAAGGCGGAGCTGGCTGTCGATAGCAGGAAGAAGATTCCGCGCGATGCCGTTGGGCAACTCGTCCACCGCATGCTGGGCCTGACCCAGAGCATCGAGGCGTTCGAAACCCACTACCGCACGCACTCCCGCATCGGGCCGCTCATCAGCGAGCGGCCCGGCTTGCGCGTGCAGCAAACCGCGACGCCGTTTGAAGCCCTGGCCTGGGCGATCATCGGGCAGCAAATCAGTCTCTCCGCTGCGATTTCAATACGGCGTCGGTTGATCGAAACCGTCGGTGTGCGCCATTCGAGCGGACTGGCCTGTTTTCCCGACGCCGACCGCTTGTCCGCACTGGGCGAAGCGGAGTTGCGCCAGGCCGGCCTGTCGCAGAGCAAGGCGCGCACGCTTCAGCTGCTGAGTCGCGAGGTGATGGCGGATCGTCTGCCGCTGTCGGCCTGGCTGGTGACGCTGCCCATCGACACGATTCGTGAACAGTTGCTGAAGCTGCCCGGCATCGGCCCCTGGACGGTCAGCTACGCCCTGCTGCGCGGATTTGGCTGGCTCGACGGTTCGCTGCACGGCGACGTCGCGGTGCGTCGGCAATTGCAACGACTGCTCGGTGCCACCGAAAAACCCGACGTAAACTTCACCCGCGACTGGCTGGCGGAATTCTCACCCTGGCGCGCCTTGGTCGCCGCGCACCTGTGGTCGCTTCCCTCAAGCGCTGAACCCCTGCCCGAATAGCGGCCGCTATTGTTTGGGCTCGGAAACAACGTGCCGAAAATCGTCTGGCACGCAGCGTCATTGACGAACCGGGTTGGGGATTCAAGCGGGCGTGGGGGCCGGATTGGGTTTGCGCGGCGCCGCCAGCCAGAGGCTCAGGGGCGACACCAGCGCCATGATCAGTCCGGTCGCCAGCATGGCCCGATAATCGCCGGTGACGTCGTACAGCCAGCCGCCTAGCCAGGCGCCGAGCGCCGCGCCCAGCGATCCCGAAATCGCCAAGGTGCCGAAAATCGACGGAAAGAATGGGCCCGCAAACAGATCGCGCGAAGTGGCCGGATAAATGGGTGCATTGGCGCCATACCCGAAACCCGCGCAGATCGCAAAGCCCACCGCGAGCCACAGCAACGCGGCCCACCAGCCGAGCGCGGCAAGCGCGGCGATCGCCAGCACATTGCTGACTGCCGCGAAGGTATAGGCCCATTCGCGACCGATGCGATCGGAGAGCCGGCCCCAGAACAATTGCCCGGCAATCGTGGAGATGCCGATGGTGCCTGCGATCATTGAACTCTGTGTCTTGGGAACGCCGTGATCGACCATGAAGGCAAACTGGTGGATCAGCAGAATCTGCGCCAGGCAGGCGCCGGTGAGAAAGGCGAAGCCCGCGTACCAGAAGCGCGGCGAACGCACCGCCGTCGGCAGCACCCAGTGCGGCGTTGCCGACGCCGAAGCTGTGGTGTCGTTGGCGGAGATCGCAAGGCTCGATGCCGGCCGCACCGGCACCCGCAGCAGCCACCAGGCGGACGGAATGATCCACAGCGGCCCCAGCAGCGCCAGCAACAGGAAGGTCTGGCGCCAGCCGAAGCTCTCCACCAGCGCATTGATTGCCGGCACCCCGATCAGAATACCGAAGCCGACCCCGGCGAGCGCAAAGCCGAGCGCCGTGCCCAGACGCGCGGGATAGCAGCGCTCCACGGTGACGATAAAGGGTACCCAGCCCGCCATCGCGATGCCCAGGGCCGCGACGACGCCAAAGGTGAAATAGAGCTGCCACCAGGTCTGAATCAGCGCGGTCAGGGCGAGACCGATACTGAACAGCAGCCCGCCCAGTGCAATCACCCGGCGCGCGCCCATGCGCTCGATCATACGGCCGTTGAGCGGGCCGGACAGGCCGTGCACCAGGCTCATCACCGAGATGGCGCCGGCGGTGAGCGAGCGGCTCCAGCCCATGTCCTCGACCAGGGCGACCAGAAACACCGAATAGGCGAACCAGACGCCGTAGACCGCGCCCAGGGTCACGAAAGCAACGGCTACCGCCGTGGGGCCGTGGGGATTGCGATGGGGCATGATTTTCCTTGGCGCAGCGCTCCGGATGGCGACGTCCCTGCACGGGAGCGGGGACGCCTCCCGTCAATCGACTAGGGCCGGATCTCGTAGAGCGCGTTGAGCGGATGCTGGATCGCCAGCCGGCGCACCGAGGCAAAACCCGCGGCGTCGCAGAATTCCCGCACCCGGGATTCCGGCAGGCCCACCGTACCCAGGCCGTCCCCGCCCTGGGCAAGCGACGTGGTCATGCAGAAATGCAGGCTCGCGCCCAGCTTGAACACCGCCAGCGGCCCGCTGTTGTCGGCGGGATCGTCGGTGCAGTCGATATCCATCAGCACATAGATGCCATCATCCTTCACCGCCCGGCGCAGGGCGCGAATGCCGCCGCGCGGATCGGCCATGTCGTGGATCACGTCGAAGGTCGCCACCACATCGAACTGGCCGTCGACGCCCTTGGCAAAATCCGCGATCTCGAAGCGGGTGCGATCCGCGACGCCGGCTTCCCGGGCGTTGGCGCGCGCCTTCTCGATATTGCCCGGAAAAATATCGAAGCCGTGAAAGCTCGCATTGGGGAAACGCTGCGCCATCTCGATGGTCGAGCGCCCGGCGCCGCAACCGAAGTCGGCGAAGCTGCCGCCGGCATCCAGTTTGGCGATGACCTCGGGCATCTCCGGCAGCCACTGGCTCACCAGGTTGTTCTTGTAGCGCACACAGGTGTTGTGTTCGAGCCCCTCCCAGAAGTCCGCGTTGTAGCGCGAATAGTCGATGCCGCCGCCCTCGCGGAACGAGCGCAGCAGATCCTGATAGGGATCGAGAATCGCGTTGAACATGCGAAACAGTCCGCCCTGATAGAGCGGTCCGCCCACATCCACCAGCGCCGGCTTGTGTGCCTCGGGCACCGATACCTTGCGCGTGGCCTTGTCGAAATCCAGATAGCCGGCGAGCGAGATACCGTAGATCCACTCGCGCAGATAGCGCTCGTTGAGCCCGGTGTGCGCGGCCAGCTCCTCGCTGGTGAGTGGGCCTTTTTCGGCGATGGCCTGGAACAGGTCAAGCCGATCGCCGATGGCGCACAGGCGGATCGCCATCATGCCGGTGGCATGGCCGACGATCTGGCCGACAAAGGCCATGGCGTCCTGATTTGGTGCGGTCATGAATACTCCCCCGTAATTATTGGTAGGTGTTGGCCGGCAACTATAGCAACGACCGCGCGATTACCGGATCAATAGCGCAGCGCCCGTGCTGGAGCCTTGTCCAGCAGCAGATATGCGCCGACGCTGCGGATCCGGAAGCCGATCTGGGTGATGGGACCGATGCTGCGCCCAAGGTTACCGGCCCGAACCCTGAATGAGTCAGAACCCGGGCTCCACCGGCTCGGCGCCGAGCAACACCGCACCGGCGGATTGCTGGAAACCGCGCCGCGCCTCGATCGCCGCAATAATGGCGTGGACATTGGACAGGCACCGCTCCAGGGGGTGGCCCTGCATGAAGGCCGCTCGCGAACCCTTCACGTACAGCCGGCCGACCATGTCGCGGGCGACGTCGCCAGCGTAAAAGCTGGAAGCATACAGCTCGGCCTTTGCCTTGCCGCTCAGGGGCTCGCCCCGGTTCACCAGTTCCCACACCGCCTCATAGGTCTCCGCGCACCCGGCGCGGATCGCGCGCAGCGCCGCCGTGGCGTCGGCGATCACGATCTGGATCTCGGCCTGATCCTTGAGCGCGCGGCCGGTAATCGAGGAAATCTTGGTGGTGATTTCCTGGCTCGCGGCGGCAATGGCCCCGTGCAGCACACCCACCGCCACGGCGGCGAAAATCGGCAGCGTGAGCACGGTCGCCGGATTGCGAAACAGCGGCCGGTCGATCCGCGGCGGACTGCCGGGGACGGTGGCCAACGCATCGGGCACGAACAGATCCGCCACATCCACCTGGTTGCTGCCGGTACCGCGCATGGCGGCCGCATGCTGCCAGGTCTGGGCGATCTCGACGCGCTCGGTAGGCACCAGGAACAGCCGCACCTCGGGCCGGCCGTTGACCAGCCGGGGGCCGTCCTCATCCACCACGCGCGCCAACAGCGCGCACCAGCGGGAGTCCTCGCAGCCGGTGACCACCGGCCAGGAGCCGCTCAGGCGATAGCCGCCAAGCGCCGCCTTGGCAGTAGCCAGTGCCACTGCCGAAAAGCCGAAGTTGCGATCGGGCTCGGCGAACAGCGCGCGGCGCTCGGCTTCCGGCACCACCGCAGCGGCCATACAGGCGGGGATCGAGTTGACCATGTACCAGCTCACCGCTGGGTCCGCCGCAGCAATCTCGGCAGTAGCGAGAAAAGCTTGCCTGGGCGTCACCTCCAGACCGCCGACCTCACGGGGCGCAAACAGCCGGAACATTCCCGCGCGACCCACGGCTTCCACGACTTCGGGAACGAGCCGCGCGCGCAGCTCGCCTTCGCGCCGTTTTTTGCTGATCAACGCGTGCAAAGACTTGGCCATCTCGACCGGACAGGCTGTGTTCATCTCATCTCACTCCAGAAGCATCGAATTACTGCCACGCAACCTGCTCCGCGGGCCGGCGCAGGGAGATCCCATTGGCGCCCCCAGACCGTGCGCGGAACCACTCGAATCAAAGGGCAAACAATCGGCGCGCGTTTTCGCCCAGCACTGCGCGCTGGCGTTGCTCGGACAGACCGCTGACGCTGGCGCGAATCAGGCTCGGCGCTTCGAGATTGGCGTCGATGTGAGGAAAATCGGAACCCCAGAGCACCCGGTCCTCGCCGATCAGATCCAGGCAGGCGCCGATGGTGCGTTCCTCGGGCTCGGCCACGAACCAGAGGTTGCGGCGAAAGTAATCGCTCGGGCGATCCAGGGCGAGCGGGGTGTCGAAGCCGCGGAAGTGGCGGTATTTCTCGTCCAGCCGGTCCATGGCGTAGGGCGCCCAGCCGCAGCCCGCCTCGATCGCCACCACCTTGAGGCGCGGAAACTTGTCGAACAGACCATCCATCACCATGGCCATGCAGGCCGGCATCACCTGGGACGCGGCACCGAGCGCGAAGGTGAAGGTGCGATTGGCAGGGGTACCGTACCAGTCGCCGACGAAGCCGGTGACCAGGCGCCGGGTGCGCACGATGACGTGGACCAGCAGCAGCACTCCCGCCTCTTCGATGCGCGCCCAGAGCGGATCGAAATGGGGATCGGCGAAGCCCTTGCCGTCCACCCGTTCAGGGGCGAGAAACACGCCCTTGAAACCCTGCTCGAGGCGCAATTCCAGCTCCTTCACCGCGCCGGGAATGTCGCGCAGATTGAGGTGCGCGGCGATCACCAGCCGCTCACGGTCGGCGGCCTGGAAGTCATATACCCAGTCGTTGTAGGCGCGGCAGTACGCATTGGCCAGCGCGTTGTCCGGCGTATCCCAGAAGATACCGATGGTCGGCAGTACCAGACCCGCCGCCAGACCCCAGCGGTCGAACAGCGCGACGCGGTCGGGACCGAACATGCTCGACCGCGGCGCGCCATCGAGATAGCCGAGGCGCGAGCGCGGATCCATGGCCTCATTGCGATCCAGCTCCGCACCCCCGAGCGCGGCGGTGCAGTTGGGCAGAATGAGCTGGTTGTCGACAAACAGCTGATCGATACCGTCGGCGGTCCGGCGGAACTGGATGCTGCGATGCCGGAAGGCGGGATCCAGGTAGTTGTCCCACAGATCCGGCGGCTCCAGCACATGGGCGTCGGCGTCGAACAGAAAGTGCGCAGGATTCGCGACGGCAACCATCGTATTTCCTCTGGCGACGTTCAATCTTCCGGACGCGCGTGGACGTTTCTTATGTAGTCTACTTTTTTTGCGGGCAGCGTATTGTGTGGCCGGTATTTTTCAGCGTTCGCGGCCGGCGCACGGGGCGGGCAAACGCGGGATTGCGGAACCGCGGCGGGGAGCGCACCTCAATAACAAACCGGGGGCCTGAGCCCCCGGTTTTTCTTCACTGATTACGCCGGAATCTTGTCCACCGGCAGGTTGTAACACTCGATGATGTTTTCCCGCATGATCCAGCGCATCTGTTCGTTGGTCAGACCGCCCGTGTGCTTCTCCAGCATCTCCTGGGACCAGGGCCAGGTGGCGTCGCTGTGGGGGAAGTCGTTGGCCCATACCAGACGTTTGGGGTTCATCAGGTTGGCGACCTTGAACGCGACCCAGTCGTCCTGGAAGGTCAGCCAAATGTTGCTGGCAATGTATTCACTCGGCATTTTCGCCAGGTTCTTGCCACCGCCCAGCCATACGCCGTGACGCCCATAGGCGTGATCCATACGGTAGGAATAGTGGGGCAGCCAGCCCGCATCGGCTTCGGCGGCGATGAATTTGAGCTTGGGATGACGCTCGAATACACCGCTCAGGACGAATACGCCCATCACGTCCTGTACCGAACGGATGATGCTCATGAAACCATTGACCTTGTTGCCGCGCACCCGGGCGATATCGCCCACGCCGCCGCCGCGTGAGGTCAGGATGTGGAACGACAACGGCAGGCCGAGATCGACCGCGCACTCCCACAGGGCGTCATACATGGGATCGTCGTAATCCGCTTCCTTCGGATCGCCCGGCATCATGACGCCGACGAAGCCCTTCTTCTTCGCGTCCTGGAAATCCTTGATCATCTGGTCGACAGATTCGCCCGAGGTTTGCGCCAGACCGAACAAGCGGCCCGCAGGCGCGTCCGTCATGTAGTGCGCCAGCCATTCGTTATAGGCATGCATGCAGGCGGTCTTGTAAGCAAAATCGGGGTGGTTGCACAGCGCCATACCCACGGACGGGTAGAGAATCTCTGCCACCACGCCGTCGCGGTCCTGGTCCGCCACCCGGTATTTGGCCTGATGCCCGCTGCGGTGGAGCTGGTCGAAGGTGCAGCCTTTGGTGCGCTCGCCCAGTTCTTCGGCGGTCAGGCCGGCGGCCGCCACCAGACCCAGGGGAATGGCGGTGTCCATGCCGGGGATGACGTAGGTGTCGTTGCCCGCCTTGTCGCGCACGATGGTGGGCGCGCGATCGCGGAATTTGGGGTCGATGTAGTCGCTGTAACAGTTGGCCGGCTCAACGATGTGCGAGTCGGCGGAAATCAGGCCAAATCCCAAGCTGCTCATGGTCTGTACTCCGTGGTGTAGGGTGTGGTGTAAGTTCCGGTGGGGCAAGGCCGCCAAGCGGCGGCTATCTGAAGGGCACTGACACGATACCGGCCCTGCGTTACCGAACAGCAACCGAGGTTACCGGTCGTTCGCCTCCCCGCCAATCTATGCAATCGATTGCCATAATTCAACCCCGGCCGCAGCCTATCCGCGACCGGACCGGGGGCGAAAAAAGCCCCTTCTATGCGGGGCTCTCCATCCGGGTGCTACCGACCGATCAGGCCTTGATCTTGTCGGTGAAGTGCGGCCACACGTGCTTCGTCATCAGCTCCATGTGACGCATCATCGGCTTTTGCGGCAACAACTCGTTGTAATTCATCATCCAGAAGTAATCGACGGGCAGCGCCTTGAACAGGGCTTCCAGCTTGCGCTTGACGGTGTCCGGGCTGCCGTAGATGACCAATCCGCGCTCGACGAGGGAATCGAAATCGTTCTTCACCGTCATCGGATCTTCGCCGGGCAGGGTGATCGCCGCGTTGAACCCGAAGGGCTGGAAGAACTTGCACCACAGGAAGGTGCCCGCATCCAGCGCCAGCGCCTTGGCTTCCGCGTCGGTGTCGGCGCAGACGATTTCCCGCGTGATGCCCATTCGGGCGCCGAACTTCTGGGATTTGCCGGTGGTTTTCTCCAGCTCCTCCTGGGCGGCGCGGAACTGGCCTTTGGCCGCTTCCATGTCGCCCGCGATGATGGAGATCGGCGACACATTGTGGCGCATCGCCCAGCGGATGGTTTTCTCCGAAAAGCTGAAAGGCTGGAAGAGATCGGGAATGCGCTTGTTGTAGGTCTTCGGCGCGATGCCGATTTCGCGCACGATGCCATTGGCGTCGACACCCTGACCGAATTCGGCGCTCACTTCATGGGCAGGCCAGTAGATATCCGGTGGCGGGATCTGCCAGTGCTTACCCTGGTGCGAGAAGGTGTCGTTGCTCCACGCTTTCATGATGATGTCGAAGTGCTCTTCGTACAGTTCGCGCTTGGTATCCTCATACAGTTCGGCATTGGCGCCGCCATTCTGCCGCAGCGCCTCGAAACGCTGGCCGATCACGTTTACCCAGCGTGACTGATAGCCGCGGGCAAACCCAGAAAATGCGCGCCCCTGCGTCATCTGATCCAGCATCGCCACATCTTCAGCGACCCGGATCGGGTGCTGGGACGGCAGCACATTGCCCAACTGCCCGACCCGGAGCCGCTTGGTATGCAGGCCCAGATAGAGGTCGAGCATGATCGGATTGGTGGAAACTTCTTCGCCTTCGATGTGAAAGTGGTGCTCGGTAAAACCGAAACCGTAATAGCCGGTCTCATCGATATACTTTGCCTGTTCCACCAGATTCTTGAGCATGGTCTGGTACAGATCGGTGCGCACGCCGGCCATGCCTTTCTCGATCTCGGCCCGCGGACCGATGGTCGGCATCGAAAATATTCCTACTTCCATTATCGTCTCCCCTGTCATCGAACCGCGATTCGGCGGTCCGGCATTATTTAATTATGTTTGTCCCGCCGGCCAGCGACCCGCGGAACGTTGTTGGCAACGTTATTGGCAACATTATTGGCAAAACAGTGCTGACGTACGCTAGCAGGCGATGGCGCCGCCGTCCACCACCATGGCGTGGCCGGTTACGAAGGATGCCTGATCCGAGCACAGCCACACCGCAGCCTCGCCGATTTCGGATGGCGCCCCGAAGCGGCCAATGGGTTCGAAACCGATCATGGCCTGTTCCATCTTGGGATTGGTTTCAAACATCCGCTCCAGCATGGGCGTGCGGATGACTCCGGGGCAAACCGCGTTGACGCGAATGCCCTTGGTGGCGTATTCCAGCGCCGCCGTCTTGGTCAGACCCACCACGCCGTGCTTGGCGGCGACATAGGCGCCGGCGTTTTTTGAACCGACCAGCCCGGCAATCGACGCGGTGCTGACGATGGCGCCGGGGCCGCGTTGTTCCAGAAACTGCCGCACCTGATATTTGATGCAGAGAAACACGCCCTTCAGATTGACGTTGTAGTTGAAATCGAAATTTTCCTCGGTGCATTCATGAATGCGCGTCCAGTCACCTTCCACGCCGGCATTGTTGTAAGCACAGTCGAGGCGACCGTATTTGCTGACCGTCGCCTTCACCAGGTTTTCAACGTCGGCGGCTTTCGACACATCGCAACGCACGAAGGTGGCATCACCGCCAGCGTCGCGAATCAGCTTCACGGTCTCTGCGCCGGCCGCTTCCTGAAGGTCGGAGACCACCACCTTGGCGCCTTCGCGGGCAAAAATCTGCGCCGCAGCGCGCCCGATCCCGCCCGCCGCGCCGGTTACCAGCGCGATCTTGCCTTGTACTGTGCCTGCCATGACTTACTCCTTTGGTTGGTTGATGAATAAAAAGTCGTTACGCGCGCGCCGCCGCCTGCACTGGCAGCGGTTCACTGTGCAGCACACCCCGTTTGACCAGATCAGTGATGCGCGCACCGCTGTAACCCAGGCAATCGCCGAGGACTTCGGCATTGTGTTCGCCGAGATAGGGCGCCTCCAGATCCAGGTGCGCCGGAAACTCGGAAAACCGCAGCGGATTGCCGGGGGCCTGAAAATTGCCGAGCGAGCGATCATAGATGGTGCGCACCGTCTCGCGCTCGATCATGTGCGGGTGCTGGCAGGCCTGCTCGACGCTGAGAATGGGCGCCACCGGAATGTGGCCTTCGCCGAGAATCCGGATCGCCGCTTCATCGCTCTCTTGCGCCTGTAGCCAGGCCTCGATGATGACGATCAGATCCTTCTGGTTTTTTGCGCGCGAAGCGTTGTCGATATAGCGCGGATCCTCGGCGAGTTCCGGCCGGCCCATGATCTCGCACAGTTTGGGCCACATGTGCAGGATCGGCAGCAGAAACAGATAGGCATCCTTGCTCTTGAAAATGCCGCCGGGCGCCACCGCATAGTGATGCGAGCCCGAGCGGGTGGGTTTGATTTCGCCCTTGCTGCACGACCAGGCCTGCACATTCACTTCGTGGTAGTGGAAGTAGCTGTCGAGCAGCGAGATATCGAGATACTGGCCCTTGCCGGTCCGCTCCCGGTACAGCAGCGCGAAGGCGATGGCGCAGGCGGCATGCACGCCGGTGCTGACATCGCCGATCGCCGCCATCGGAAACGCCGGCGGTTTGTCGGGATCGCCGATCATGCTGGTGATGCCCGAGTACGCCTGGCCGATATTGTCGAAGCCGGGCAAGTGCGCGAGCGGTCCGGTCTGGCCGAACGCGGAAATCGAGCACATCACTATCTTGGGATTCACCACCTTGATGGCGTCGTAGCCGAGCCCGAGCCGGTCCATCACACCAGGCGCAAAATTCTCGATCAACACATCGCTCTGTGCCGCCAGTTCCTTGACGATGGCGATACCTTCCGGCGTCTTCAGATCCACCGCGATGCTGCGCTTGCCGCGGTTCTGCTGCACATAGTAGGCACTGCGCCCATCCTTGCCGAGAAAGGGAAACTTGCGGCTCGGATCGCCGCCCGGCCATTCCACCTTGATCACCTCGGCGCCCGCCTCGACCATCACCCGGGTCGCTGCGGGGCCGGCGAGAAATTGCGTCAGATCCAGTACCTTGTAGCCATCCAGCACATGTTTCATGGTGTAGCCCTCCCGTTATTGTTATGGCGACAGGCTCCGCATCAGGTTCGCGGCGCCTGCCGGCTAGATTTACTGGGCAAAAGAACCGCCATCCACCGACATGGAAAGGCCGGTGACAAAGGACGCCCGGTCGGAGCACAGCCAGGCCGCGGCTTCGGCGATTTCACTGGGTTTGCCCAGCCGCCCGACCGGCTCCATCTTGCGCATCATCTCGTAACCTTTCTCAGAACCGCCCACGATGCGGTTCAGCATTGGCGTCTCGATGGCACCCGGGCATACCGCATTCACCCGGATATCCTGTTTGGCAAACTCCAGCGCGGCGGTCTTGGTGAGACCGATCACGCCGTGTTTGGCGGCGACATAGGCATTGCCGCGCGGCACGCCCACCAGCCCCGCGAGCGACGAGGTGTTGACGATGGCGCCGGGCGAGCCCTGGCGCAGAAACTGCTCGATCTCGTATTTCATGCACCACCACACGCCTTTGAGATTGACGTTGATGTTGAGATCGAAATTTTCCTCGGTGCAGGTAATCGTGGTGGCACGGGTATCGCCCTCCACGCCGGCATTGTTGAACGCCACGTCGAGGCGTCCGAACGCGGCGACCACTGCCGCCACCAGGGCTTCCACCTCGGGGCCCTTGGCAACATCGCAGCGCACAAAGACCGCCTGCCCGCCCGCCTGCCTGACCAGCTCGACGGTCTCTTCACCGCCGCTGACATTGACGTCGGACACCACCACCCGGGCACCTTCACTCGCAAAAACCAGCGCGGCCTGACGGCCGATACCGGAACCCGAACCCGTGATCAGTGCAACCTTGTCCTGTAGATCTCCTGCCATCTCGCTCCCCTGGAATGTTTGCGCAGGCCCTGCGGCCTGCGGTGGTTATGAGGTTTCCGCAGCTTACGCGCCGCCCCCCGGGTGTCAACCGGACGGCTCGACCGGACCGGGCTTTGACGTATTATGGCAAGCCCTTGACCCGGGGCGGATGCGCCCCACTCGACCAATCCCGCTACCGGAGGACTCCGTGAATACACGCGCCAGCGCCGACGACCTGCTCTACGAAAAAAGAGGCAAGCTCGCCTATCTGACTTTCAACCGGCCGAGCGAGATGAACTCCATCACGCCGGAAATGCTGTCGGATCTGGAGCTCATCACCGAGGACTTCAAACAGGACCGGGAAGTCCTGGTGCTGATCGTCACCGGGACGGGCGACAAGGCGTTTTCGGCCGGCGCCGACCTCAAGAAGACCATCACCAAACTGACCAGTGATGCGAGCAGCGGCGGCCGCTTTCTCGAGAATCCGCAGCAGCGCTTCTTCAGCACCTGCTACAAGCCGATCATCGCCGCGATCAACGGCTTCTGCCTGGCCGGCGGCACCGAGATCATCCAGGGCATGGATATCCGCATCGCCGCCGAGCACGCCAGGTTCGGTCTGCCCGAAGTCCACTGGGCGATCATTCCCGGCGGCGGTTCCCATGTACGCCTGCCGCGCCAGATTCCCTATTGCCACGCCATGGACATCATTCTGACCGGCCGCCAGATCACCGCGCAGGAAGCCCTCGCCTTCGGCCTGATCAACAAGGTGGTACCGGCCAACCAGGTGATGGCGGAGGCGGAACGCTACGCCAAGCTCATTTGCAGCAACGGCCCGCTCGCCGTGCAGGCCGCCAAGGAAGCGGTCATCAATGCCTACAACCAGTCCTGG
Source organism: Gammaproteobacteria bacterium (assembly GCA_046566625.1). GTDB lineage: Bacteria > Pseudomonadota > Gammaproteobacteria > Pseudomonadales > Porticoccaceae > JAGPUQ01. The sequence goes on along the minus strand of JBKHWK010000003.1, from coordinate 1,575 downwards.
GAGGAAGCCTTCCGCACCGAGGCCTTGATCGCCGAGCGCGTGTTCAAGACCGAGGACGCCAAAGAAGGGCCAAGGTCTTTCGCTGAAAAGCGCGAGCCGGTCTACCACGGCAGGTAGCCTTCGATGCGCCGGCAGCATCGCGCTACCAGCGGCGCTGGATCGGGGCGCGCGGCTGTCGGCGCGGTTTTTCACCGGTCCGTCAAGGGCGAGTCCCGCCCTCGGCACACCTCGTTGCGGAGGCTCGTGTGCGCGGCCATCGCGCTCGCGGCACAAGCGGCATTGCCAGCCGTGGCCGCGACCTTTCCCATCGACTTGCACCCGGACTGGGGCGATATGAACATCAGCGCCGAAACCGGCACCATCGAGGGCTCCCGTCCGCTCACCTATGTGATGCTGTCCAGCCAGGATTCGCGCAAGGCGCGCTGCCGCGTCACCTTCGATATGCGCGCACTGCGTCCCGAAGTTTTCCATCGCCAACTGGCGCCGGGCACAACGCTCAGGATCCACTACGATCCGATAAGAGTCGTCAATCGCATGAGCATCGACGTGCACTGCACCCCGCTGCACACCATCACCACGCCTGCCCCGGAGACAGACTGATGGGAGCCATGACGCCCACGGTGCGCGCCAACGTGAAGGCCTGGGAGTGCGACATCATGGCGCACATGAACGTCCAGCATTACCTCGCGCGCTCGGCGGAAACCGTCGGGCAATTGCAGGCGCTGCTCGGATTGCCACCCGGTACCGGCCTGCGCCACCGCGCCGAGCGCGTGCTGTTCATGCGCGAACTGCGCAACGGTGACAGCTTCACCATCGACACCGGCATTCTTGCGCTCGCGAAAAACGGCCTGACCACCTTCAACGAGATGCGCAATATCGACACCGGCGCGATCGCCGCGCGCTTCATCATCGAATTCGCCTACACCGAACGCGCCAACAATCGCGAACTTGCGTTGCCCGCCGCGGTGCGCGATGCCGCACAAGCCCTGACCATAGATACCCCCGCAGATTTGCGCCCGCGGGAACCACTGTCACAACCGCCCGCCCGCGACTGGGCGACCGCGCAAGCACTGGGCCTGTTCGATACCGCGCGCGGCACCATCGAACCCTGGGAATGCGACGCCCAGGGCGAACTGCACCCGCGCTTTTTCATGGCGCGCTGTTCCGATGCCGTCACCCATTTGCAGCATCACTACGGCCTGACACCCGCCTACCGGCAAGAGCGCGGGCTGGGCAGCGCGGCGCTCGAATACAACATCGAGTTTCACCGCCCGCTGCGCGCCGGCGACGGCATCGTCACACGCAGCGGGCTGCGCGAAATGCACGGCAAGATTCAGTATTTCTTTCACTGGTTCATGGACGCGGCAACCCGCGAAACGGTCGCCACGGTGGAGACGGCAGGCACCTTGTTCGATTTCGAATCGCGGCGTTCCGTCGCCATTCCGGACGATCTGCGCGAACTGGCCAGACCGCACATCAAGCGGTTTTAGCAGCTTGCTGAAAAGCGTCGCGAGGCGGCCAGCTGCGAGGCGCACGGCGCGCAGCGACCGAGACATATCAGATAGATAGGCGAGG
>JBKHWK010000002.1:0-60212 GCA_046566625.1 Gammaproteobacteria bacterium | reverse complement strand
CTCGCTCCCTCGCCTATCTATCCGATATGTCTCGGTCGCTGCGCGCCGTGCGCCTCGCATCTGGCCGCCTCGCGACGCTTTTCAACAAGCTGCTGGGCTCAATCGTCGCTTATTTTCCCGCGCAATGCTTTCGCATTGCCGCGTTTGGTTTTGCTGTCCATGCGCCGAGCCTGTGAACCCTGCGTGGGCTTGGTGGGACGGCGTTTCTTTGCCACCACCATGGCGGCGCGAATGATATCGGCCAGGCGTGCCAGCGCGTCGGCGCGGTTTTTCGGCTGGCTGTTGAACGACTGCGCCTTGATGACGATCACGCCGTCGTCAGTGATGCGCGCGTCGCGCCACACCAGCAGCCGCTCCTTGTAGGCGTCCGGCAGCGACGATGCGGCGATATCGAAGCGCAGGTGTACCGCGGTCGACACCTTGTTGACGTTCTGACCGCCGGCACCCTGAGCGCGGATCGCGTGCAGCTCGATCTCGCTGTCGGGGATGGTGATCGTGTTCGATATCTCCAGCATTTATCGGTTCCTGCTCGGCCGCCAATGGCGGCGAATTGGTGCAGAGCGCTCAGACGGCGAGGCCGGCCGCATGACCTGACGCCCAGGCCCATTGAAAATTGAAGCCGCCGAGCTGGCCGGAGACATCCACCACTTCGCCAATGAAATATAAACCCGGCACGATCTTCGACTCCATCGTCGCGGATGACAACCGGTTTGTGTCGACGCCACCCAGCGTGACTTCCGCGGTACGAAAACCCTCGGTGCCCGCAGGTCGCAGGAGCCAGTGCGCCAACTGGCCGGCGAGTGCGCCGAGTTCGGCCGGACCATATTGCTTGAGCGGCCGACTCACCAGCTCGTGCCCGCACAGATCCTGCGCGAAGCGCTTGGGGAGCTCCAGGGCAAGCAGGGTCTGCAGATGGGCATCCGGCCGCTCGACGCGGCACTGTTGCAGCCATTCACGCGCGTCCATCCCCGGCAGCAGGTCGATGTCGAGCCTGTCTCCCGGTTCCCAGTAGGACGATATCTGCAACATCGCCGGACCACTGATGCCGCGATGCGTGAACAGCATGGCTCCGGTGAACTCAGTGCCGCGACAGCGGACGCTGACCGGCAGGGATACGCCGCTGAGCGTCCCGCAGCGTTCGCGCTCGGCGCCGCCGAACGTGAACGGTACCAGGGCGGCGCGCGTCGGACGCAGGTCGTGGCCGAATTGCCGGGCAATCTCATAGCCAAAGCCGGTGGCGCCCATGGTCGGGATCGAGAGACCGCCAGTGGCGATCACCAGCGCGGTGGCGGTGACCGGACCTGTGGATGTGGCCAGGGCAAAGCCGGTATCCGTCTTCGCGATGGCGCCGACCGTGCATTTCACCGCGATGCGTACCCCGGCGGATTCGCACTCGGCGCGCAACAGCTCGACGATAGCGCTGGCCGACTCGTCGCAAAACAGTTGCCCGAGTTCTTTTTCGTGGTAGCGAATGCGATGTTTCTGGACCAGAGCGATGAAGTCCTGGGGTCCGTAGCGGGCCAGCGCCGACTTGCAGAAGTGCGGATTGGCGGACAGAAAATTGGCGGGCGTCGTGTGGAGATTGGTGAAATTGCAGCGCCCGCCGCCGGACATCAGGATCTTTTTGCCAATGCGGTTGCTGTGTTCCATCACCAGCACGCGGCGACCCCGACCGCCGGCGGTGAGCGCACACATCAATCCGGCCGCCCCGCCGCCGACGATCACGACATCGAAAGGACTCGTGTTCACCCGCCCTGCCGGCCAGAGTGCCGGACGTGCGCGGCTACCAGATCGCGCGCCACGGCTTCCGCGATCTCGATACCATCGATGGCCGCCGAGTAGATTCCGCCGGCGTAGCCCGCACCCTCGCCCGCCGGGTACAGACCCCGGGTGTTGATGCTTTCCAGGGTGTCGCGCTCGCGGCGGATCCGCAGCGGCGACGAGGTGCGAGTTTCCACCGCAGTGAACACGGCGTCCGCCGCATCGAAACCAGGGATCTGGCGCCCGAATGCGGGCATCGCCTCGCGGATCGCCTCGGTGGCGTAATCGGGCAGCAATCCGGCAAGGTTGGTGAGGTGGACGCCCGGCTGATACGAAGGAATCACCGTGCCGAGCCGTGTCGACGCGCGGTTGGCGAGAAAGTCGCCGACCCGTTGCGCGGGGGCATCGTAGTTGCCACCGCCGAGCGCAAAGGCGCGGGCTTCCAGGTCTTCCTGCAATGCGATGCCTGCGAGTGGATCGTCGGAGGGAAAATCCGCCGGCGTGATGCCGACCACAATGGCGGCGTTGGCGTTGCGCTCGTTGCGCGAATACTGGCTCATGCCATTGGTGACCACGCGTCCCGGCTCGCTGGTGGCAGCCACCACGGTGCCGCCCGGACACATGCAGAAGCTGTAGACCGAGCGGCCGTTGCTGGCGTGATGTACCAGTTTGTAATCGGCGGCGCCAAGCAGCGGATGACCGGCTTGGGTTCCGAAGCGGGCGCGGTCGATGATCGATTGCGGATGCTCGACCCGCAGGCCGATGGAAAAGGCTTTCGGCTCCATATACACACCGCGTCCGTGGAGCATGCGGAAGGTATCGCGCGCGCTGTGGCCGACCGCGAGCACGATGTGTCGGGTGGCGATACGCGCACCGTCCGCGAGCTGCACGCCGGTAACCTGGCGATCCTGCACCAGCAGATCCGTCACCCGCTGCCGGAAGCGGACTTCGCCCCCCAGGGCGATGATTTTTTCGCGCATCGCCTGCACTACCGTCACCAGGCGGAAGGTGCCGATGTGCGGCTTGCTGACGTAGCGGATTTCTTCCGGGGCGCCGGCAGCGACAAACTCGCCCAGCACCTTGCGACCGAGATGGCGCGGATCCTTGATCTGGCTGTAGAGCTTGCCGTCGGAAAAAGTGCCGGCACCACCTTCGCCGAACTGCACATTGGATTCCGGGTCCAGCTCGCGCTCGCGCCACAGGGCCCAGGTATCCCGGGTGCGCTCGCGCACGGCCGTGCCCCGCTCCAGCACAATGGGCCGAAACCCGGCCTCGGCCAGGATCAGCGCCGCGAACAGCCCGCAGGGGCCGAAGCCGATCACCACCGGGCGTTCATCGAGCCCGGACGGCGCCATGGCAGCCGGCCGATAGGTAGTGTCCGGCGCTGGACCGATGTGAGGATCGCGGGCGAATTGTTCCAGCAGCGCGGCGTCGCGGGTGGTCTCGATATCGAGGGTGTACACCCACTGGATATGGCCGCGCTTGCGCGCATCCTGGCCGCGCCGGAACAGCGTATAGGTTCGCAGTTCAGCGTCGGCAATGCCGAGCCGGCTCAGGATCGCCGCGCGCAGATCGGCGGCGGCGTGATCCAGCGGTAATTTGAGTTCAGTCAGTCGCAGCATGTCCGAACCGCAAGGGGAAGAGTCCCACGGATGACGACCGGCGGTAGGCGTGCCGGCTAGAGTTCGACCTGACTACCCAGCTCGACCACCCTATTGGTGGGAATTCGGAAAAACGTCATGGCACCCGCGGCATTGCGCGCCATGCTGATGAACAGCTTCTCGCGCCATTGCGCCATGCCCGGCACCTTGGTGGAAATCAGCGTCTCGCGGCTGAAGAAGAACGAGGTCTCCATCAATCGGAACTCGATGCCGAGGGCACTGCAGGCTTCCAGCGCCGCAGGTACATCGGGGTCGTCCTTGAAACCGTAACGCAGCAGCAGCCGATAAAAATTCTCCGTCAGGGGCTCGATCGCCACGCGTTCCTCGGCAGAAACATGGGGAACGTCTTCGTTGGTCACCGTCAGCAACACCACCCGCTCGTGCAGCACCTTGTTGTGGATCAGGTTATGGAGCAGTGCGTGGGGCACCCCTTCGAGACTCGCGGTCATGAAAACCGCGGTGCCCGGTACCCTGGGCAGCGGATGGGCAGCGATCCCGGCAAGAAAGGAATCGAGGTCGACCGCACCGGCACCCAGGCGCCTCAGCAGCAGTTCACGGCCCCGCTTCCAGGTCGAGAGCAGCGTAAACATCGCGATGGCGATTACCACCGGCACCCAGCCGCCGTGGAACAGTTTCACGACATTTGCGCCCAAGAATGCCAGGTCGATTACCAGGAAACTCAGGGCGCAGGCGATGGCGGTGAACCGGCCCCAGGACCATAGCGTCGCCGCCACCACGGAGGCCAATATCGTATCGATCGCCATGGTGCCGGTGACCGCGATGCCATAGGCCGCCGCCAGCTGGGAGGACGACTGGAACACCAAAACCAGCAATACCACGCCCGCCAGCAGGCCCCAATTGACCAGCGGGATATACACCTGTCCGATCTCGCGATCGGACGTATGAACCACTTGCAAACGGGGGCAGTAACCCAGTTGCATCGCCTGTCGTGTCACCGAAAACGCGCCTGAGATGACCGCCTGAGAGGCGATAACGGTCGCCGCCGTGGCCAGCAGCACCAGCGGATACAGACCCCAGGACGGCGCCAGCAGATAGAAAGGATTTGCGGTGGCGGTAGGATCGCGCAGCAGCAGCGCGCCCTGACCGAAATAATTCAGCAGCAGTGCCGGCCAGACATACCAGAGCCAGGCGAACCGAATGGGTCGTCGGCCGAAATGTCCCATGTCGGCATAGAGGGCTTCACCGCCGGTCACCGCCAGTACCACTGCGCCCAGAGCCAGGAAGCCGTACCAGCGGTTCTCGAGAAAGAACCGCACCGCGTAGAGCGGATTCACAGCCTTCAGTACCGAGGGTTCGGCGAGAATGCTTATGGTTCCGAGGACCGCGAGCACCAGAAACCACAGACACATGACGGGCCCAAACAGCCTGCCCATGCTGGCGGTTCCCCGTGCCTGAACCGCGAACAGCAAGACCAGGATGACCAGGGTAACGGGCACCACATAGGACTCCAGCGCCGGCGCGGCGACCTTCAAGCCCTCCACGGCACTCAGCACCGAGATAGCCGGAGTGATGACACTATCGCCATAGAACAGCGCCGCCCCGAACAGACCCAGCGACATCAACACCCAACGCAGCCGTGGGTGGCGCTTCACCGCACTCAGCGTCAGCGCGATCAGCGCCATGATGCCGCCTTCGCCGCGGTTGTCGGCGCGCATCATGAAAAAGACGTATTTGACGGTAATCACGATAAACAGCGCCCAGAACACCAGCGAAAGTATTCCGAGCAGATTGCCAGGTGAAAGAGGGAGGGCATGAGGCCCGCTAAAAACTTCCCGCACGGTGTACAGCGGACTGGTACCTATATCCCCGAACACCACGCCGATCGCCGCGAGAGCAAGCGGCAACATGGGTTTTTCGGTGGGTGCGTCGGTGGGGAGATTCTCGTTCTCGGACGAAGTCACGGAGTTCTCATCATCGGATGGGAGGGGCCAGGTTCGCGTATCCCCACCTGGCGGCAAGCGCGCGATTCTAACAGCTTGTTGAAAAACGTCGCGTGGCGGCCAGCTGCGAGGCGCGCGCCAAGGGACTCCATTCGGATGGGAGGCGAGGGATTCTTGGGCGGCGCCATGGGAAGCGCTCCACTGATCCCCTCTGACAAGGCACAAAAAGCAACGCAGCCACTACAACACTGGCTGACCGGCGGTCCACCGAGATTTTTCTGTACGCACCAGTATCAATATTGACTTACGGGTAACATTGTGGGGTACTGGCGTCCGCTAGGGGTTCCCTGGTTAAACCGAGACCAACACGCGATTCTCCACTCTCAAACATGAGGCCACCTTTCATGCTTAAACCGGCGATCTCCGCGGATTCGCATATTGTCGAACCGCCAAACTGCTATATCGACTTCATCGAACCCAAATATCGTGACCAGGCGCCCCGGATCGTGGAAGCGCCCGGCGGCGGCCACATTTTCCACATCCCCGGCGTCGACGATGCCATTCCGGTTGCGCTCCTGGGCGCCGCCGGCGTGCCGGCCAACGAGCTCGGCAAATTCCGTAACAGCAAATTCGAGGACATTCCCAAGGCAGCCTGGGACCCGAAATTCCGCACCGAAGCCCAGGACCGCGACGGCGTCTGCGCCGAGATCATCTACGCCTCGATCGGCATGGTGCTCTGCACCCACAAGGACTTCGCCTACAAGTCGGCCTGCATGCGCGCCTACAACCGCTGGCTCGAAACCTTCTGTGGCGGCGCGCCCAACCGATTGTTCGGACTGGCCCAAACTGCCGCCGAAAGCGTGGACGAGACGATCAAGGACTTCCGCAAGGCCAAGGAAATGGGCATGGTCGGCATGATGATGCCGGGCCGTCCGCAACACAAAGACTACGATCATGCCGATTACGATGCGCTGTGGGAGTGTGCGACCGACCTGGACCTGCCGGTCTGCTTCCACATCCTGACCTCCGACGACAACAGCGTGAAAGAAGCACTGGCCCCCAAGCGCGGCGCTTTGGCCAACGGCTTCATGAACATCATGCGCAGTGTTCAGGATGTCCTGGGCGTGTTCCTGTTCGGCGGCAACTTCGACAGGTATCCCAATCTCAAGATGGTGATCGCCGAAGCCGATGCCGGCTGGATCCCGCACTACGCCTACCGTGCCGACCACGCGATCGAGCGCCTGGGCTCGATCGCCGAGTCCACGCTCAAAAAGAAGCCGAGCGAGTACATCACCAAGAATGTGTCCTTCACCTTCCAGGACGATGCTACCGCTTACCTGAACCAGAACATCGTCGACAGCGGCTGCTTGGTCTGGGCCAATGACTATCCGCACACGGATGCTACCTGGCCCAACTCTCAGGCGATTCTCACGAAGCAGACGGCGCACCTGAGCGAAGCACAGAAAAACGCCATTCGGCACGACAACGTGAAGAAACTGTTCAACCTGCCCATTCAGGTTCAATAGCCTTCGTCGTTAAAACCGCCGTCGCCCCCGGGGCGACGGCGGTTTTTTTATGCCCCGCAAATACCCGATTGCCGCTACCCTCTGCGGGCGCAACAATTGCGGAATCGACTATCTGACCGGGAGCTCCCATGAACCGATTTCTCGCACTGCACGGCGCTGCTGCCAACGCCATCAAACTCAACCCTGGGTGGCGCGCTGAGCGCGTGACGCCGCCGAGCGCGCTGTTCGGCGCCAACGGCATGCAGTTCGGTCCGGACGGCCGGCTCTATGTCGCTCAGGCCATGGGCAGTCAGGTCACCGCCATTGACACCACGACCGCCGCACTCGATCACATCGCACCCAACGGACTGGCCATTACCGGCCCTGACGATGTGGCGTTCGATGCGGACGGCAATCTCTATGCGACAGAGGTGATGAGCGCCCGCGTCAGCCGACGCCGACCCGACGGCCACGTCGATATCGTCGCCGCTGATCTGCCCAGCGCCAACGGCGTCACGGTATTCAGAAATCGCCTGTTCATCGACGAACACCGTCCCGGCGGCCGCCTGTTCGAGCTTTATCCCGATGGCAGCCGCCCGCCCCGACTGATTGCCGATGACCTGGACGGTCCCAATGCCCTCGCTGGCGGGCCGGACGGCAAGCTGTATTTCCCGTTGGTGCCGCGCGGGGAGATCTGGCGCGCCGACGCCGAGACAGGCGCCCTGGAGAAAGTCGCCGAAGGGCTGTCGTTTCCCACCGCCTGCAAGTTCACTCCGGCGGGCGAATTGCTCTCGCCGCAGGCCGGCAACGGCGAAGTGGCAAAAATCGATATCGCCACCGGCCGTTGGCAGGTAATCGCCCGGGTGCGTCCCGGCATCGACAACCTGGCCATCGATGCTGCCGGGAGACTCTTTCTCTCCCACTATGTGGATGGTGGTGTCGCGGAAGTCGCCACCGATGGCAGCAATCGCGAGCGCGTGCTGGTCGAGCCCGGCTGGGTCGGTCCCTGGGGCATCGCCTGCGATCCTTCCGGTGTCGCACTGGTGGTGGATGGATTGAGTCTGGCCGCACTGTCCGCGACGGGGCAGGTGAGCCATATCGGCAGTCCCCTCGACAAATCGGCGCCGCGCTTTGTGCGCGCCGTGGCGGCGGGAAATCCCGGCGAAATCCTGATGACCACCGCCCGCGGCGACGTACTGCGCTACGACATCGGTTCCGGCAAGGCGCGCGCGCAGGCGCAAAAACTGGGCGAGCTCAAAGGACTCTGCGCGGGCGCCGATGGGGTGATCTACTTGGTACGCGCCGGCGACGGCGCCGTGCTGCACATCGCGGCGGACGGCGCGGTCACGCCACTGCTATCCGGATTGAACCGCCCCACGGACGTACTCTGCGCCAACGGCGAACTCCATGTGTCGGAAAACGGCGCCGGCCGGGTCATACGCATCCGCGACGGAGCTGTCACTACGCTGATCGGCGGCCTCCGCGATCCCCGTGGGCTGGCCTGCCTGGACGGCTGGCTCCATGTGCTCGACCGCGGTCAGCGTGCGCTTCATAAAGTCAGCCTCAAGGATCCCGGCAGCACCTCTGTCAGCGCCGAAAACCTGCCGGTGGGCGCCATCTGCCCGCTCGACTTTGCCGGCGGCCTTTGCGTAGACCACCGGGGCGGGCTGCTGATCGCCGCCGATGGCGAGGGCAGCGTCCTGCGCCTCACGCCGGACTGACCATCCCTGCGCCTCACCGCCGCCCAGGTCGCACAGCGTCGCGCATGTCGCGCGTAATGACCTGCGTGGCGTTGCTGCCGTGCAGCCATGTGTTCGTGCCCTTCGCGGCGCCGTATTTGCAGGAGCCACTGAAGCTCGATTACCTATGGGCTGGTCTCTGTCTGGTTGGCGCCGAATTCTTCATGTTTCGCAGTCGCATTGGTTGATCGCTGCACGGTTGCATAGCTATTTTTATCGAGTTCACCCAGCTACCGCCCTGCGCAGCCTGTTTTCACCACGCCAACGGCTCGACGCCTTTATCCGGCGCGCTCGATTGTCACTTAATGCCTTCCTGTTGTCGTTTTCTGACCTGCATCAAGTGTCGGCCAATCTTCTAGAGTGCGTCACCGATAAAAATGCGCCAGATCAACCGGTCTCGCGTCCTGTCCAAATGAATTGCAGGGGTATATTCCATGACCGCAACAACCACGCTTTCCAGCATCCCGGCGGAGGTCCTCGCGATTCCGCTCGAAGACATCAACGTCGCCGACGCCAAGATACTCGCCACCGAAAGTTACGGCCCCTACTTCGCGCGCCTGCGCCGCGAAGCCCCGGTCCATTACTGTAAAGACAGCGCCTACGGTCCCTACTGGTCGGTGACCAAGTATCACGACATCGTCAAGGTGGAGACCAGCCATCCGATCTTCTCGTCCCAGCAAGGCGGCATCACCCTGGACGATGGCAACCTGGGTCTCGATATCGAGATGTTCATCGCCATGGACCCGCCGAAGCACGACGTCCAGCGCAAGGTCGTTTCGCCGGCGGTCGGCCCTGAGAATCTGGCCAAATTTGCCGAAGGCATCCGTGAACGCACCGGCGAGACCCTGGACTCCTTGCCGCTGAACAAGACCTTCGACTGGGTGGATCTGGTGTCCATCGAGCTGACCACCCAGATGCTGGCAACCCTGTTCGATTTCCCTTGGGCAGAGCGCCGCAAACTCACCCACTGGTCCGACACCGCGACTGCCATGACCGGCTATGTGTCCGCCGCCGAGCGCGCTGCTGGCATGGGTGATCTCCAGGAATGCGCCGCCTATTTCTCTCGCATGTGGAACGAGCGGGTGAACGCCGAACCGCGCCCCGACCTCATTTCCATGCTGGCTCACTCCGAAGCGTTCCGGAACATGCCGCCGAAGGAGTTCCTGGGCACCCTGATCCTGTTGATCGTCGGCGGCAACGACACCACCCGCAACTCGATGACAGGCGGCTTGCTGGCGCTGAACACCTACCCGGAGCAATACCGCAAGCTGTGCGCCAATCCCGCGCTGGTCGAATCCCTGATTCCCGAGATCATCCGCTGGCAGACCCCGGTAATGAGCATGCGGCGCACCGCACTCGAAGATGCTGAACTCGGCGGCAAGATCATCCGCAAGGGTGAAAAACTGGTGATGTGGTACTACTCGGGTAACCGCGACGAGGAAGTGATCGAAAACGCCGAGGAGCTGGTCATCGACCGGCCCCGACCACGCCAGCATCTGTCGTTCGGTTTCGGCATTCACCGCTGCGTCGGCAACCGGCTGGCCGAGCTGCAATTGAAAATCCTCTGGGAAGAGGCCATCAAGCGCTGGCCCGAGCCGGGCCAGATCGAGGTGGTGACCCAACCGGAGCGGGCGACGACTTACGCCATTCGCAACTACAAATCGATGCCGGTCCGCATCAACGCCTGAACGGAGCGCAATTCATGACCGAGACCGCGCTCATTCTCGGCGGCGGCCAGGCCGGTGGGCAGGCGGCTGCCAGCCTGCGCCAGGAAGGCTTCGGCGGCCGCATTCTATTGATTGGCGCCGAGCCGCTGCCGCCCTACCAGCGTCCGCCGCTGTCCAAGGCGTTTCTGGCCGGCGAACTGCCCAAGGAGCGCCTGCTTATCAAACCGGAGGCGTTTTACCGGCAGGCCGACGTCGAATCCCTGCTGGGTGTCGCGGCTACCAGTCTGGATGCGCAGGCTAAACGCCTGACGCTGGACGATGGACAGCAACTGGCTTTCGACCAGTTACTGTTCGCTACCGGCGGCCGACCACGCCAACTCGACTGCCCGGGGGCCGACCACCCCCGGCTGCATTACCTGCGAACCGTGGCAGATGTTGATCAAATGCGCCCCGCATTCGTTGCGGGTGCACGGCTGGTGATTATCGGCGCCGGCTATATCGGCCTCGAAGTCGCAGCGGTCGCCGCCAAGCGCGGACTCCGGGTTACGGTGCTGGAAGCCGCGCCCAGGGTCCTGGCCCGGGTCACCAGCCCGGAAGTGTCGGAGTTTTTCCAGCGCATCCACGCCCAGGCCGGCGTCGAGATTCGCTGCAACACGGGCGTCGCCCGCATCGAGGGCACGGCCGATCTGGCCCGGGTCATTACCGATGACGGCGAGGGTCTGGACGCGGAACTGGTGCTCGCCGGCATCGGGCTGCTGCCCAATGTCGAACTGGCCCAGGCCGCGGGGATAGCCTGCGACAACGGTATCCTGGTGGACGAGCTGGGCAATACGTCGGCCGCTGGCATTCTGGCCGCGGGGGACTGCGCCAATCATCCCAATGCCATTTACGCGTGCCGTTTCCGGCTGGAATCGGTGCACAACGCCATCGAACAGGCGAAGACCGCGGCGGCCACCATGGCCGGCAAGCATAAGCCTTACGCCCAGGTACCCTGGTTCTGGTCCGACCAGTACGACATCAAATTGCAGACCGCAGGCATGAACCGCGGTTACGATCGGGTCGTGGTGCGAGGCGATCCGGCAACCCGCTCATTTGCGGTTTTCTACCTACTGGGCAAGCGCCTGCTGGCGGTCGATGCCATCAACAGGCCCGCGGAATTCATCCTCGCGCGAACCCTGATTCCGCGCCAGGGCACCGTGGATGCGGCGCGTCTGGCCGATGATGCCGTACCAGTAAAAGACCTGCTGACCTGAACCCACACCGCCCGTGGCTAGCCGCGGGCACTCAACAAATCCTGCCCATCAAAGGAGTTTCAGCGTGATAAAAGTCACTTATATCGAGCACAACGGTACCCAGCGCGTCGTGGACGTAGAGGAAGGTGTGTCGCTGATGGAAGCAGCGGTCAGCAATCTGGTGCCTGGCATCGATGGCGACTGCGGTGGCGTGTGTGCCTGTGCCACCTGCCATGTCTTTGTCGATGACGCCTGGATCGCCAAGCTGGCGCCCATGGAAAGCCTGGAGGATGCGATGCTGAACCTGGTGGAGCGACGCGACGCCAATTCCCGCCTGGCGTGCCAGATCAATGCCGCACCGGAACTGGATGGTCTGGTGCTGCGCACACCGATCGGACAGCACTGATCGAAACTCAGGACGGTCTGGCTCCCTGCACAGGGAGCCGGAGCGCAACGCTCAGACGCCGGAATTCTGCCAAAAGGGTTTGCGCAGTTCGTTTTTCATGATCTTGCCGGTGCCGGAAATGGGCAGCGGCTCGACGCGGATCTCGACCGAGCGCGGACGCTGATGGGCGGCCAGCCCCACCCGGCAGTGGGCGATGACATCTGCCGCCGTCAACACGGCGCCCGCACGGGGCACCACCACCGCATGCACCGCCTCCACCCAGTCCGGATGGGGAATGCCGAATACCGCGCATTCGCCCACCGCTTCCAGTTGGTGAATGCAATCCTCCACCGCCACCGACGCGACATTGACGCCGCCCGTGATCACCATGTCCTTGATGCGATCTACGATATAGAAAAACCCGTCGGCGTCACGGTAACCGGCGTCGCCGGTATGCATCCAGCCCCCGCGCACGGCTTTTGCGGTCGCCTCCGGATCACGCCAGTAGCCCTGCATCACCATGGGTCCGCGCACGGCGATTTCACCGACTTCACCGGTCGGTAGCGGATGATCCTGCGGGTCGACGATGCGCACGTCAGCACCCCATACCGCGCGTCCGCAGGAGCGCAGACGTCCGGCGTCCGGGCCCTCGAGAACGTGATAGCGCGCGTCGAGAAACGTCGCCGCCGGCGACAGCTCGGTCATGCCGTAGGCCTGGCAAAAGCCGACGCCGGGAAGTTTCTGCAAGGCGTCCGCGAGCACCGACTGGGGCATGGGAGAAGCCCCGTAGGCGATGGTGCGCAGACACGACAGGTCGTAATCGCCCAGCGCTGAATCGTTCACCAGCCGGTTGATCATGGTGGGCACCAGCAGCAGGCTGGTGACACGATGCCGCTCAATGACTGCCAATAGTTCCTGAACATCAAAGCGCGGGAGAATGATGTTGGTAACGCCCGCGGTCACCATGGTGAATACCCGCGAGCCACCGGCAGCGTGGAACAGCGGCGTGGCGTGGAGATAGACGGTCTCCTCGCTGAGACCATAGTTGATGATGCCACTCATGGCGTTCCAGAACAGATTGCGATGGCTGAGCATCACGCCCTTGGGCCGCCCGGTGGTGCCGCTGGTGTAGAAAATACCCGCCATGTCCTCGTAGCCGCGCAGTTGATCATCGAGGGGCGACACTGAGGCGATCAGGTTTTCGTAGGCGCTGTCATCCTGCCCCGGCGCGAAATAAAGGGTTTTCTCCACCGACTCCAGTTGCCCGGAAAAACCTTCTATCAACTCCCGGAAATCCTCGTCGGCGAGCAGAAATCGGGTGCCCGAATGATTCAGGATGTACACCAGATCAGCGGCGGTAAGCTTGTTGTTCAAAGGTACGATCACCCCGCCCGCCCAGGGCACGCCGTAGCTGAACTCGAAATATTCGGGGCCGTTGTGGGAGAGGATCGCGACGCGGTCGTTGGGCCGCAGCCCCATGGCCACCAAACCACCCGCCAACCGTGCGACCCGATCGCTGAATTCGCTCCAGCTCCACTGCCGGCCTCCCCCCGCCAGCGCGAGCCGCTCCGGGTTGCGCTCGGCACAACGTCGCAACCCCTGCGTCAGATACATAGGCAATCTCTCGTCGTTGAAGCGTGGCGGCCGGAAAACGCGCCATGGTAGCCGAAACCGGCGCAGTTGACGGCCAGTTGCCGCGTGTTCCCCTGGGTGTATTTGCTTGTTGTAACGCGACCTTGCCTGGGCATCTGCCGACGCCGAGCATTCCAAGCACTCTATGGGTAGGCGGCGCGATCGCCGGGGCTTTGCCGGTACCGCGCAGAGGGACCGCTACACCTGCGGACGCTTTGCAGGTCAGGGCATACGAAGAAACCAACAAGCCGCCACTACGAAAACATTGAGCGAGCGTTTATGCCTGTGCTGCCAAAACCGCCTCGCCAGCCCCTGTCAAAAGGCTGGCGAGGCGCCACGGTTCAGGCTATCAAGGTGCCCAACGTACAAACCGCTGGAATTTGTTTTGCAGGGAAATCAGCCACCAGGGTGTACCCTCGCCCGTGCCGAGCGTCTGGAGCCCCTGATGCCGGGACAGGATATCGGTTAGCAGTAAACGCTGATCGGCGCGCAAGTCAACAAAAAAGATATGCCGCCCCTCGTCAAGCACATTCTGAAAACGGCGAAACCGCGTATTGGGCAACTGAAAACCCAGAAAGCCCGCTTCCCAGGTACAAAACCCCAGCACAACTACCGCCAGAAAAATAAAGGGAACCCAGCCGAACTCAGCCGCGAAACCAGACGTTGACGCAATCACCAACACCGCCACGCCGCCCAGAATCCCGCACAATGCCCCAACCAGACCTTTACGAATGACATCGGTACGCATCAGGCTGCTTACCTCATGCAGCCGGTGATGCGCCACTTCACTATCGAAATTACTCAGTACATGAATCTGTGGTGTCACGACGCCCAGTTGTTCGAGCTCCATTTCCAGAACTTCAAGATCCCGAAGGCTATCGCTGGCAAAAAAATGTCGTTCCATTGTCGCTCTCCCGATTGCTTCAAGTTCAGACGAAGACAACGTCTGCGGTGGCCGGATCGCTGCACAACCAACGCCACTCGATCAGCGGCTCCTGGACCTTAGTCTAATCGGATAAGCAAGGTTATCCACAACCGGCAGGACTATCAGAGACCTCAAAAAGACATCCGGTCGCGGAGACCTTTTCTTTGGGATCAGCACTGAGGAAAATAGAGGATGACTGCCATCTGGCCGGGCAAGCGGCTGCGATCTTTTCAGTGCGCGGCTGGTCTCAGTAGCGACAAAGCAAATACTTGGAGAACCCGAAAATGCGATACAGGAACCTGGACGGCATGCGAGCAGGCATTCTCAAATCGCTCGCGCTCCTGTTGGCGCTCCAGGGCTCGTGGACCTGGGCAGAAACCCAGGTTTACAAATCGACTGATGCCAAAGGGCGAGTGACCTACGGCGACAAGCCTACGCTCGGGGCCGTTGTGGTAGAGGATATGGGCATTACCGCGCCGGATCCCGCGATCTCAGAAGAAGAGCGGCAAAAGCGCATCGACAACCTCGCGGAAACCACCAACCGCTTGCGTGACGACCGTTTACTGCGCGAGAAAGCGCTAGCCGCCGCCCGACCGCCGCCGGCCCCGCCTGCTCCCACGATTCCCACTCCAGACTATGCGCCAGAATTCACGGGTTATGCGCCGCAGATCCTTGGTTATCCGGGTTACCCGCGTTATGTTCACCCGCACCGGGACGTGCCGTTTGGTGGTGATATCCACGACATAGGCGGCCATCATCCGCATCATGCTCCGCCAAGGCACCATCGCGGTCACGGACCCTATGCGGATGGCGACGATCACCACCCGGCGCGGGGGGAGACGGAGCCGAGAACCCCTTATCGCGTACCCCGCCCGCTGCGAAATCCCCGTCAGTGACGGCAACCTGTGCGAGAAACTCGCAGCTCGGCGCGTGCGGACGCTGCCGCCGTACGCCTCAAGCCGGGTCCAGATCGTTGCGCAAGGATGCCACTACCTCGCGCGGGACCGCCACCGGTTCGATCATACAGTTGGGATGATCGATACCCATGGTGATCCCGGCGCCCGCATGCACGGCCGCGCTTGCCGCCGGTGGGATTTCATAGCGCAGAAAATGCACCGCCGAGGTCTTGCCGTCGCGTTCGCGCTCGATATCCTCGTCCGCGATCGCATAGATCCTTTCGCCGCCGGCAATCTGTAGCCAAACCCGATCTTCGATCCCGGATAAACGCTCCAACGCGGCTTGGCGCTCCCCGGCGTCTTCGTATTCAATCATGAAGGTCGCCTTCCAGTTGCTGCCATCCGGGACCAGCGGATTGTAGGCGTCGAGTTCTTCCTGAATCCCGGCGGGCTCAAAAATACGTTCTATCCGCAGCATTTCCTGTATCTGATATTGAACCGTCATGCGGTCTTCGAAATAGACCCGCGCATGAGGACCGAGTCCTACCTGGCGTGTGCGCTTGTGCTCCAACACCTGGCGGCGAAACTCCGGACGCCGTTCCGCATACTGTTCCAGCGGCCACAAGTCGCTTCGCTTCAGCTTCTGCATCTATAGCCCCTTAAAGTCCATATGCCATGCGCAACAGCGTCATGGGATGCTCAGGTTTTTCCTCGCGTTCCGCGAGATCAGATATGTGCGCGGCAGCCATGGGACAGTCGCTGGAAAAATGCGCGGGTTTAAGCTCATTGATTTTGCGCGCTACCGGGCGGCCGATCTTGACGGCGTTGGCATGGGTCTCGCGCTTCACGGCGTAGGTGCCATCGTGGCCCGAGCAACGCGCTTGCGGGTGAACGTGAGTATCAGGGATCAGCGCCAGGACATCCCGCGTCTTCATGCCGATATTTTGCACCCGCAAATGACAGGCGACGTGGTAACCGATATCGCCCAGACCCTGGCTGAATTCGGTGTTGAACATACCTTCCTTGTGACGCAAAAACAGGTACTCAAAGGGATCAAAAAACGCGTTCCGGACTTTTTGGACATCCGGGTCGTCCGGATACATCAGCGGCAACTCCTGCTTGTACATCAGCACGCAGGACGGCACCGGCGCGATCAGGTCGAAACCCTCGTCGACGAGCTTGGCAAGCACCGGAATATTCGCCTCACGCGCGCGATCAACGCTGTCGAGATCGCCGAGCTCAAGCTTGGGCATGCCGCAGCAGCGCTCGCGGGGCACCAGTTCGATATGGATGCCGTTATGCTGGAATACAGTATAAAAATCCTCGCCCAGATCCGGGCTGTTGTAGTTTCCGTAGCAGGTGGCATAGAGCGCCACCTTGCCGGTGGTGCGACCCGCGCGCTGCGCCGGAATGCTCTTGGCAAGCGATTTCACTTTTTTACGCAGGGTGTTGCGGTGATATTCAGGGACCGGCGCGTCCTTGTGCACACCAAACGTCTTTTCAAAAACCTGACGGAAGCCGGCGTTGCGATTCAGCGCATTGACCGTCACATCTACCAGGGGGATGGTTGCCAGTTTGCCGATCCGATCGGTACTGGTCAGAGTTCTATCCCGAAAGGAAGCGCCATGCTCACGAAAATTAACCGCCTTGGCGCGCAACATGAGGTGCGGAAAATCAATATTCCACTCATGAGGCGGCACATAGGGGCACTTGGTCATGTAACAGAGGTCGCACAGATAGCATTGATCGACGACTTTGCGGTAATCGCCCTTCGCCACGCCATCGACTTCCATCGTCACGGAGGAATCGACAAGATCAAACAACGTTGGAAAGGATTCGCACAGGCTCACGCAGCGGCGGCAGCCGTGGCAGATGTCGTAAACCCGCTCCAGTTCGGCATCGAGGCTGTCACGATCCCAGAATTCGGGCGATTGCCAGTCGAGGGGATGCCGCGTCGGAGCCCCGAGACTACCTTCGCCAACCCCGGATTCGTTGCTCATTGGGAATCCCTGAAACGGATTTGCATGAACCCCTTCCAGGACTGTTCGGAAGGGTGCCGATGCCAGCACATTGCCGGCAGAGAAGTGAAGCGGAGAAGTGAAAAGGCTCCGGCGCGAACGCCGGAGCCTTCATTGATCAGCTGCCCAGTGTGTCCAGAGCTTTCTGGAAGCGGTTGGCGTGACTGCGCTCCGCCTTGGCCAGGGTTTCCATCCAGTCGGCCACTTCGCTCAGACCTTCATCACGCGCGGTTTTCGCCATACCGGGATACATGTCGGTATATTCGTGGGTCTCGCCCGCGATGGCAGCTCTCAGGTTGTCAGCGGTGCCGCCGATCGGCAGACCGGTCGCCGGGTCACCGGTTTCTTCCAGATACTCGAGGTGCCCGTGCGCATGACCGGTCTCACCTTCCGCGGTGGAACGAAATACGGCGGCCACATCGTTATAGCCTTCAACGTCTGCCTTGGCTGCGAAATACAGGTAGCGACGATTGGCTTGAGATTCGCCCGCAAAGGCGTCCTTCAGGTTTTGTTCGGTTTTAGTGCCTTTCAGTGCCATGGAAGTTCTCCTGATGCCGGTTGGGGGTGATTGATGGCGCGTTTCTGCCACCGGATAGCGACAGTTCCCGACGGAACTTGTATCCACCATAGTCGCTATCCTACAATCGGTAAAGTTAATTTTTTTGACATTATTGATCGATATATCCGATGGCTCAAAAACCCACGCTTCGCCAACTGAAGTACCTCTGCACCGTCGCCGACGAGCAGCATTTCGGCAATGCCGCCAAGGCCTGTCATGTCACCCAGTCCACGCTCAGCGCTGGCATCCAGGAGCTGGAAGCTGCACTGGGCATCGCTCTCATTGAGCGCAGCCATAAAAGCGTGCTGTTGACTCCGATCGGAGCCATGGTCGTCCGTCGTTCGCGCCAGATACTGATTGAAGTAGAAGCCCTCATCGAGGAAGCCGCCGCTGCGCTCGAACCTTTCAATCGTCCCATCCGCCTGGGCGTCATACCGACGATTGCGCCTTTTCTGCTGCCCACCGCGCTGGCGGCTTTACGCCGGGATCATCCCGAATTCCAGCTGCTTATCCGCGAAGATCTGTCCGAGAAACTGGTCAACCAGCTTCACCAGGGCGAACTTGATCTACTGCTGATGGCGCTGCCATATCCCATGACCAATGTCACGACGCATCACCTGTTCGATGATCCATTTGTGCTGGCATATCCCGCACGTCATCCTCTTGGCAAGGTTCACCAACTGCGGACAAGGGACCTGAAGGGACACGACATTTTGCTGCTGGAACAGGGCCACTGCCTGCGCGACCAGGCGCTGGAGGCCTGCAAGCTGCAAAGCACCCAGATTTCCCTGGCGTTCGAAGCCACCAGTTTGCACACGCTGGTACCCATGGTGGCGAACGGGATCGGCGTCACCCTGCTGCCACGCATGGCCATAGACAGCGGCATTATCTCGGGGTTGCAGAATATTGATATCCGGGCGTTCGACGGCAGAGAAGTATCCCGCTCGATCGACCTGGTCTGGCGCAAACAGAGCCCCCGGAGCCAGGAATACCAGATGCTAGTGGACTACTTGATGGCTGCCAATAATCGCCGCGTCTAGCTGGCTGTTGCAAAATTGCCGCGTTCGCCACCGGCTGCGTTGCGCAGCCTTGCCTACCTATCCGTCGCTGCGCACCGTGCGTCTCGCAGCTGACGGTTCTCGCAACGTTTTCCGAACGCCCGCCAAGTAAGCACCTCGCCGCCCGTAGTGGGATAAACGAACGCCCGCGCGTACTCGCGACGCGAAAGCGCTGAAGGCCGGATTCCACCTGCTTGCGTACGCGTGATTTACACCACGCTCGCCTGCCCTGGAGTTGTTAGATCATTGCACTTCCCGTGCATTGCATCTGGTGTCACTCACGACGACCTTCCGATAACCCACCAAGGCAAGTCGTTAAATGGGTACGACTTTCTCCGCCTGCGGGCCTTTCTGGCCCTCGGTAACTTCAAAAGAGACTTTCTGGCCTTCTTTCAGCGTTTTGTAACCGTCCGAAACGATTGCGCGAAAGTGCACGAACACGTCAGGACCATTTTCCTGCGCGATAAATCCATATCCCTTGTCAGCGTTGAACCACTTGACGATGCCAGTTGCCGTGGACATTTTTAAAGCTCCGATGCGAATCCGAATCAAGTGCACGACATCACGCGTCGGCGGGTCGCAAGACCCTGCCGTGGTTTCGGGCCGGACTTCCCGGCCGACACCAACGGCGAGGTGTAGAACACCGGCGCCGCAGATGGCTTGCGGTTCGAGATTACAGGGTTTTGCGCCGCCGTACCACCGGGCGCCCCACGCCGACCCCCACCTAGGGGCGACCATGGGGAGTCGGCAACACAGCGGCCGGGTGGGCGGCCGGCAGCTTATGGCCAAAACGCCATCCATGGGTTTCGGATAGATCCCGACGGCGTCACCAACGGCTGTGGTTGGCCTTGGCGAGCATCAGACTGATATCCCCGAATCGCCGTGCGTAGCGGGGTCACTCTCTCCTGCGGTGTGGCACGCGCATCCGTTCCGCGCAAACCGCCGCGCCATGCCGACGTCGTCGCCACGATAACGGAAGCGCGAATCAATCAAGCCCTGCCATGCGATCCCGTCACCGCCTGTTCATAGGCAGTGTGAGGCTTAGCGTTCAACGCTTCATG
Organism: Gammaproteobacteria bacterium; assembly: GCA_046566625.1. Lineage (GTDB taxonomy): Bacteria > Pseudomonadota > Gammaproteobacteria > Pseudomonadales > Porticoccaceae > JAGPUQ01. Next base: position 40,212 of record JBKHWK010000002.1, on the reverse strand, counting down.
AAAAACGCGTTGAATTTGTTGCCATCGAGATCTCGAAAATAACCGCAGTGGAATGCGCCCTCTCCACGTGGTCCAGGCGCCCCCTCATCGGCTCCCCCCAGCGCCAAAGCCTTGGCGTGGATTGCCGCAACCTGCTCGGCAGAACTGGCCGATAGCGCCACCATGGAGCCATTGCCGGCGGTCGCCGGTTTACCGTCAAACGGCTTCATTACCATCAACATGGGCGCGCCCTTGGGCCCCACCCAGCCTATGGACCTGTCAGTCGTCATGGCCCGCTTGCCACCGACTACTGCCAGCAATTCATCGTAGAACTTACCGGCGCGGTCGAGATCGTTGGCTCCCAAAGTGATGTAATTGATCATGCGTCTGCTTCCTGTTTCTGGTTGAGTTGTTGCGCACTGGGCGCGCACTTACTCAGTAGTCGGAAAGCAGGTCTACCGGGAGAGGCGGTAAGTGTCGGAAAACGTCAGCGACTGAGCCCGCAAGTAGCCTGTATTTCTGATGACTGTGTAAGCAGCCGGACAGCGGCGAATTAACGCTACAATCGGATCTAGGGCAGCATAGAGTCGCTCCGGCGCGCTTGGCAACCCCGCGATCCATCGGCGCGTCCTGATTCGTGGATGAGCAGAGATCTCACTCATGTTGATCATCTTGACCGCATCGCCGCGTACGGCCTTGGGACGAGTGAGTCCAGTTCGGATTGGCTCAGCAAAGGGATCGCCAAATGGTCGGCTCTCACCCGCCATACCCAAGCTCCTCCAGGTTGGCGAGCATGACGTCGAACGCTAGCGCGGGGAAGGCGTCGTGCGCGAGCCTGGACCATTCCCCACCGCCGATTCAGCCAAGCTATCGGCCTGGGCCAACAGCCCGAAGATCCCCCCGGTGTGGATGAACACCACATCGTCCGCGGCAGAAAACGCCCCGCGCCGGATTTCTTCCAGGAGTCCGTGGAATGCCTTGCCGCTGTAGACCGGGTCGAGCACCAATCCCTGGGTGCGGGCCAGCAGGCGGATGGTCTCGAATACCTCCGGGGTCGCCTGCCCGTAGCCGGGGCCGATGTAGCGATCATTGACCTCGATCGCGAGCTCCTCGACCGCAACACCGGTCGCGTACAGTTGCGCCCACTCGCGCAGATCGGCGCGCACCTTGTGCTGAAAATAGGCCGCGTCGTCGCACACCGCCATGCCGATCACCGGGCAGCCCAGATGGTAGAGATGTGCGCCAGCGGTCAGTCCCGCCTGGGTACCGCCGGAGCCGGTCGCGTGCACGATGGCAACCGGCTGAATCCCGGCAGCGGCAAAATCCGTATGCAACTCGGCCGCGCAACCGATGTAACCCCAGACGCCGGTGCCATCACTGGCGCCAACCGGAATACACCAGGGGCTGGCGCCCTGCGCCCGGTAGTGGGCCGCCCATTCGTCGTACAACTCCGTCTGATGGGCACGGTAGTGGGCCTTGCTGTAGCGGGAGACGGTAGCGCCGGCCAGCAGATCGAGCAGGAGATTGCCCTGGGGATGGGGGTTGGGAGCACCCTCCTCGCGCAACAGGAGGTGCACCCGGAAACCCAGGCGAGCACCCAGCAGCGCGGTGGCGCGACAGTGGTTGGACTGGAGTCCGCCCGCGGTGATCAGGGTATCGCAGCCAGCCGCGCGGGCGCGGGCCAGCGTGAATTCGAGCTTGCGTATCTTGTTGCCGGTGACGGCGCAATCGGTCAGATCGTCGCGCTTGATCCAGATACGAGGGCCGCCGATGCGCTCGCGGAGCCGGTCGAGCGGCTCCAGCGGCGTCGGCAGACGCGCCAGCTCCAGGCGCGGCGGAAAGCTGATCGGGTCCGCTTCCACCCCCTTGCCTCGGCGCTGGCCAGCGGCTACAGCGCTTTCAGGGTTCCCTTGGGGAGGACGGCATGTACCGCATCGCGCTGGAACTTGAGCTCCACCTTGTCGGAAACCTCAAGCACCAGGAAGTTGCCTTCGATCTTGGTAATACGCCCCAGGATACCGCTGGCGGTAACGACTTCATCGCCTTTGGCGAGCTTGGCGACCAGGTTGGCCTGCTCCTTGCGGCGCTTCTGCTGCGGCCGAATGATGACAAAGTACATGAACACAAAAAGCCCGCCGAACAGTGCCAGCGTGAACAGCGGGTTGGGTTCGCCGGCAGGCGCGGCCTGCGCCCAGGCGGAAGGAATGAATAGCGACATCGGCGTACCTCATGGTGGTGGAGCAGCTGCCGGCAAAGGCGGGGCTGCCGCGGAAAACAACTTCCGGAAAGCGGACTTGAACCGCTGTTCAGCCCGGATTCTGACGTAACCAGGCCAGCACATCATCCTGATGGCTGGCCGTCTTGATCTTATCCATCACATGGCGTAAGTGCCCGTCGCGACCGATGATGAAGGTGGTGCGGCGAATCCCCATGAACTCGCGTCCCATGAACTTCTTCAGGCCCCACACCCCGTAACGTTCAGCGATGGCGTGATCCGCGTCGGACAACAGATCGAAATCGAGCGCGTCCCGCTCGGCGAACTTCGCGAGCCGGCTCACCGGGTCCGGACTGATGCCGAGCACGACGACCCCGAGCTCGGCAAACGCGGCGCGCCGGTCGCGGATGCCACAGGCCTGGACCGTACAGCCCGGCGTCATCGCCTTGGGGTAAAAATACAGCACCACCGAATGCTGATCGCGGAAGTCCTTGAGGGCGACCGCCTCGCCGCGCTGATTCGACAGCGTGAACGTCGGCGCCAGATTACCCAGTTTGGGAAAGCCCATGATCACTCCGGAGGGTTGGCGGTGGCGATCAGGGCAGCAGATGCTGGACCGCGTCGCGCTCTTCGCTCAACTCGGTTTCGGTCAGGGTCATTTTTTCCCGCGAGAACGCGTTGATATCGAGATCCTTCACGATCTTCCAGTCGCCACCCTGACAGGTGCAGGGGAAAGAATAGATCAGTCCCTTGGCAATGCCGTAGCTGCCATCGCTATGGACACCCATACTGACCCAGTCGCCCGCCGGCGTACCCAGCGCCCAGGAGCGCATATGGCTGATGGCCGCATTGGCGGCCGAGGCCGCACTCGACGCGCCGCGCGTCTTGATGACGGCGGCGCCGCGCTGTTGCACCACCGGAATGAGCTCGTTTTCGTACCACGCCTGATCGACGAGCGACAGGGCGGGCTTGCCCTTGACCTGGGCATGGTGGAGATCGGGGTACTGGGTCGCGGAATGGTTGCCCCAGATGGTCATGCGGCTGACGTCGTTGACGGTGGTGCCGGTCTTGAGCGCCATCTGGGTCAGCGCCCGGTTGTGATCCAGGCGGGTCATGGCGGTGAACTGACGCGGATCGATCGCCGGCGCATTGCGCTGGGCAATCAGGGCGTTGGTGTTGGCCGGGTTGCCCACCACCAGCACCTTGATGCCACGCTTGGCGTGCTCGTTGATCGCCTTGCCCTGCACGGAAAAGATGGTGGCGTTGGCTTCGAGCAGATCCTTGCGCTCCATGCCCGGGCCGCGCGGCCGCGCGCCTACCAGCAGGGCGTAGTCGGCGTCACGGAAGGCAACGGCGGGATCGTCGGTCTGCACTACGCCGGCGAGCAGCGGAAACGCGCAGTCTTCCAGCTCCATCACGGTCCCCTGCAGCGCCGTCAGCGCCGGGGTAATTTCCAGCAGTTGCAGGATCACCGGCTGGTCGGCGCCGAGCATTTCCCCGGCCGCAATGCGGAACAAAAGCGAGTAGCTGATCTGGCCAGCGGCTCCGGTGACGGCAACACGAACGGGTGATTTCACTGGATGTCTCCGTAGGGGGTGGGATCCGGACCCGGGTCCGAAAGGCGGCCAATTATACGGATCGCGGCTGCGATTTCACGCCCCGGCGACGGGCGCGACCGCGTAGCGGGTATGCAGCGCGGCATAAAGATCCTGCGCGAAGGAATCGCTCTCGGGATCCAGCGCGTCGCTCAGCTCGACCAGCCATTCGTTATCTTCGCGGCCGTGCCAGTGTTTGCGATAACTGCCGTCCTGATAGCCATGATCCTGCCGGAAACCGTTGAGGACATTCTTGCCCACATAGCGGCGATACAGCTCGTCGAAGCTGAGCTCGATCACCTGCATCAATAGCGCAAAACCCGGGAGATCAAAATCCTGGGCCACCAGGGTACGGGCCGCAAACTGTTCGACCGCGCCGCGAAATACTTCGGGATCACCGCGCGGCACGGGCGCGGCGAGCGCGGCGGCAAACTCGGCGGCGATGTCGTCCGCGGCGAGATCCCGCTCCAGCAGCGTGCTGAGTCCGAAATGCCAGATATCGACCAGTTCCAGGCGCACCTGATCGAGATCGGGCTGCTGTCCTTTCCACCACTTCCAGCCGTAGTGATCCAGCAACTCTGCGCACTCGACCCAGATGGCCCGGTACCAGGGATTGCCCTGACCGCGCCACTCCGGGTGAACCTGGGTATTGACCGCATCCTGCAGGGCCAGCATGGTTGCGATGCGGTTTTTCATGTCACTCCCCCGGCCAGCGTCGGCACCTCGATCCGAAACAGACGCGCGAAATTCTCCGCCACCCGGGCATTGAAATGATCGAGGTCCATGCCACGCACTGCCGCGATGCAACGCGCCACTTCGGCCACATAGTGGGGCCGGTTGGTTTTGCCACGGTACGGGACAGGCGCGAGCCAGGGCGCGTCCGTTTCCACCAGCAAGCGATCCATCGGCACCCGCGCGGCGATCTCACGCAGATCCCCGGCGTTGCGGAAAGTGACAATGCCGGAAAAGGAAACGTAAAAGCCCAGCTCCAGCCCAGCGCTCGCGGTGGCCCAGTCTTCCGTGAAGCAGTGCAGGACTCCGCCCACGTCGGGGTCGGTATGCGCGCGCAACAGCGCCAGGGTTTCCGCCCGCGCATCCCGGGTATGAACCACCAGCGGCTTGCGCAGCCGGCTGGCGACGCGCGCGTGGATGCGAAAACTTTCGCGCTGCCAGTCCAGATTGTCGCCGCCGTAATGGCCATCGATTCCGGTTTCGCCTATCGCCACCACGACGGCGCTGGCACCCAGCGTCTGCAATTCGGTTTCATCGGGCAACGGCAGGGATTCGGTTTGCAATGGGTGTACACCGACGGTCGCAAACACGTCAGCATGGCGCGTCGCCAGCCGGATCATTTCGCGGGATGACGCCAGGTCGATGCCCACGGCCAGCATGGCCCCGACCCCGGCACCGCGCGCCACCTCGAGCAACGTATCGAGCGAGCCGTCGAACGCACTCAGATCGAGACGGTCGAGGTGGCAGTGAGAGTCAATCAACATCGGATGGTGCAAATCACAGGATCGAAGCAAACGGGGGAACGGATCACAGCGTATACGTGGGGCGATCCGAGTTCTGCAGGGGGACGAGATCGGCCTCTATCCTGCGCACGAGGTCGACGTGTTCCGCCGCCAGCCGGATGCCAATGCCCTGGGGACGGATTCCGCTGCCGATCGGGGTGATCCAGACAATTTCACCGGTGAGAGGCGTTTTCTCCGGTTCATCCAGCAAATCCATCAGGACAAAGATCTGGTCGCCCAGCCGATATTCCTTGCGCGTACGAATGAACAACCCCCCACCATCGATAAAGGGCATGAAGCAAGCGTACAGCTCGTTGATGTCCTTGATGGCGAGATTGAGAATTCCGTTGCGAAGATTACCGCCCGCCGTTCGCATTGATGCCTCCTCAGCAAGGGGCCCGGTAGCCCGGGAGGAAGCCTAGCACAGACGCCGGACCGGTTCAGCCACCCGCTACAACGGCGCGGCGCCAATCCTGCCACAGCCCCTCCCAAACCAGTTCGGCATTGAGATTGGCGTTGGCCGCGTGTTCGCGACGCGCTGCCGCGAGACGATCAAAAAAATCGAACAGCGGCTGCGGCGGCCGCTCGCCCCGCGCAATCGCGGCGCGCGCGCGCGCGGCGACAAAATTGGTGAGCCAACCCAGAGCCTCTCCCGTATCGAAGTGCGCGTTCACGGCTGCCGCCGCGGCTGCGGGCACCATGGAACCATCCGCGACGCTGGTGACCAGCTCCTCAACACGCGCGAACGTCTCGGCCAGATCACCGGAAGCGAGCGCCAGCGCGCGCAAGGGCCGTCGTCCGGCGCGAACCAGCAGGGATTGCGCATCCGTTTCGTCGGAAAGCTGCATCCCGAGCCAGGGCAGTGCCTGCTCGATCGACGGCGTCGGCAGGCGCAGCAACCGGCAGCGACTGCGCACGGTGGCCGTGAGCCGACCCGGCTGATGACTCACCAGCAGCAGCAGGGTGCGCTCGCCCGGTTCTTCCAGCGTCTTGAGCAACGCGTTCGCCGCATTGGCGTTCAACGCTTCCGCCGGCTCGATCAGGATCACCCGCCAGCCGCCCTGGTGCGGTCGCCCGGCGCAAAACTCGCGCAATTCGCGAATCGCATCGATGCGGATCGCTTTGCCGCGCTCTTCCGGTTGAATCAGTACCAGATCGGGATGACTGCCGGCCGCGATCAGTTGACAGTTTCGGCAGCGCCCGCAGGCGCTCGTCCGGGGCTCGGCACACAGCACCAGGCTCGCAAAGGCTCTGGCAAAATGAAACTTGCCGATATCCGGCGCGCCTGCCAACAGCAGCGCGTGCGGCAAGGCACCCGCCTTCAGCAGGGCATCAAGCGCTTGCCATTGCACCCCGTGCCAGGGATAGGGAGCCAAGAGCTCGCGCTGGATCATTGCGCGCCGATCAGATCACGCAACGGCGCCAGCACCGCTTCACCGACCTGCTCCGGTGTCTGCCCGGCATCGATCAGCCGGCAGCGCTCGGGGTCGATCTCGGCACGACGCTGGTAGGCGGCTCGTACGCGGACAAAAAACGCCCGCTGCTCCCGCTCGAAACGATCCAGCGGCCCACGCTGCCGGACCCTGGCGAGTCCGTGCTCGGGATCGAGATCGAGGATCAGCGTGAGATCGGGCCGCAACTCACCCTGCACCAGGTGCTCAAGGGCCGCCACCGGGGCTTCTCCCAGCCCCCTCCCCGCACCCTGATAAGCGTAGGAGGCATCGGTGAAACGATCGCAAATGACCCAGGTGCCGGCTTCGAGCGCGGGCACCACGACCTGCGCCAGATGCTGTGCCCGGGCGGCGAACATGAGGAGCAGCTCGGCCAGGGGAACGACGGGTTCATCGGTGACCGCAAGCAATACTTCCCGCACCCGTTCGCCCAGGCGCGTACCGCCCGGCTCCCGGGTGGTCAGGCAGGCAATATCCGACGCGCGCAGGAAGTCCGCCATCCGCGCGACATTGGTGCTTTTGCCGGCGCCTTCGCCGCCCTCGATCGTAATGAAACGTCCTCTCACGGCGATCGGGCCTCCCGGGGCTTCGGCGTCGAACGGTAACCCTCGACGCGACGCAGCTGGTAGCGCCGCACCGCCCGTTGGTGCGCGTCGAGCGTGCTTGAGAACTCGTGGCTACCGTCGCCGCGGGCAACAAAATAGAGCGCATCACCCTCGGCAGGATGCAGCGCCGCGCGCAACGCGTTGTCACCGGGATTGCCAATGGGTGTAACCGGAAGCCTATTGATCATGTAAGTATTGTAGTCATTCGTCTCGGACAGATGCGCCCGCGACAGCTTGCCGGCGTAGCGCGCGCCCAAACCGTAGATCACGGTGGAATCCGTCTGCAAGCGCATCCCGATCCGCAGGCGACGCACCAGCACACCGGCGACCTGCGGGCGTTCCGCCGCAAGGCCCGTCTCCCGCTCCACCAACGACGCCATGATCAGGGCTTCGTACGGATTGGCATAGGGCAGACCCTCGGCCCGCTCACGCCACAGGCGCTCCAGCATATCGCGCTGGCGTCGGTGAGCCCGTTCGAGAATATCGCGATCACTGTCGCCGGCCACAAAAAAATAGGTGTTGGGCGAAAACCAGCCTTCCGGATTGGTCGCGTCGATGCCCAGATCGGCGGCAATATCCGCCGTGCTGAGATCCCGGGTCAAAGGCGCGAGCAGCCGCTCTTTCGCCAGCAATGCGCGCCACTGGGCCAGCGTCCAGCCCTCGGGAAACGTGATGCTGTAGCGGATGACGTCACCTCGTTCCAGCTTCGCGATCAACGCGAGCGCGCTATCGCCCGGTATCAGTCGGTAGTCGCCCGGATGGATTCGGTGACGACCACTGAAACGCGCATAAAGACGCAGCGGCAGCGCATAGCTCAGGATGCCGTCCGCGCTCAGGCGGGCACTCAGGTGTGACAGGGTTTCACCCTTCCCGACCACCAGCACTTCCGTTGCAGGCGCGACGGCAAGGGGACGGCGGAGTTGATAGTCCGCCCACTTCCAGGACCCGGCAACCGTGGCCGCAGCCGCCAGCAGAACCAGGATCAGGCGGCGAAGCACGGCAGCCGACGCGCTAGTTCAACTTGTATGCGGAGGATTTCGTCCACGGCCAGCAGATGTTCGCTACCGTCGATGGCCGTAACCGCCTGGATACCGCGCACCGCATTGCACAGAAACAGCTCCCGGGCGGCGTGCACGTCCGCCAGCGACAGGCTGGCTTCGCCAACCGGCAGCCCCAATGCTGGAAAAATTTCGGCGCACAAATAATCGCGCATGACCCCGCGCACACCGGCACCGTGGAGATCCGGCGTCAGCCAGCCCTCCGCCGTCCGCACAAAAATATTTCCGGCCAATCCTTCAATGACCCGCGCCTCGGTGTCGAGCAGTAAACCATCCCGGTCGGGCGGTAATTCCCGCGCGGCCAGCACCTGGTCCAGACGATTGAGGTGTTTGATGCCCGCCAGGCGCGGATTGATCGGCAAACGATAATCACACACCCGCAGATGAATGAGATCGCGACGCGTCGGGAAGGGTCGATAAAAGAGATAACGATTACATGGGCCGCCGTCGTGACGATACGCCGTGCCGCCGGAGCCGGCGGTGACTATCAGCTTGACAACACCATCGGCCGGCCATCGACCGCAGGCGCGACGCACGTCGTCCCATACCGTCTCGCGATCAAGAGAAATACTCAGAGCGGCGGCGCCACGACACAGACGCGACCAGTGCCAGCCCCACAGCGGCAAGGTGCCGCCACAGAGCCGCATGGTCTCGAACAGGCCGTGGCCGTAATGAAGCCCCCGGTCCGCGGCATTCAGCGTGCCAGCTGCGGCACCGTTGACGAACACTGGCAAGTCCGTCATCCCGCACCAGCACTCAGATCAATGTGCCAGTCCAGGAGCCAGCCATCCGCGAGAGGGGGAGGAGATGACCGCCGGCTGGCGCCGGCGGTCGGAAATAGCGTGAGGAAATCAGCCCAGATTCTTCTCGATGTAATCAATGGCATCCTGAACCGAGGCCAACTTTTCGGCATCTTCATCGGGGATTTCGGTATCGAACTCTTCTTCCAGGGCCATGATCAGCTCCACGGTATCCAGCGAGTCCGCGCCGAGATCGTCAATGAAAGATGAATCGGGCTTCACATCTTCTTCCTTTACGCCCAATTGCTCGGCAACCATTTTTATGACGCGTTCTCGTGTGTTGCTCATGATTAACAATCGCTCCTGTTGTACCAGTGTTGTACCGGTGTTGTGCCAGTGTGTTATGCAGCCCGCCCTCGGTCGGCGGCCCAGAGCCGGTTGAGGCAGGGAGCCCCGCTATGCCGGCGCGCATTTTACCCAAATTCCCCCGCTCCGTAACCGCCAGCGCGGGCAGTCCCGATTCGATCCCTCAGCCCATGTACATGCCGCCGTTGACCTGGATGGTCTCGCCGGTGATATAGGCACCGCCAGCCTCCGCCAGAAACACCACCACCGCAGCGATTTCTTCGGGCTGTCCGAGCCGTCCGAGCGGGATGGAAGCGAGCATTGCGTCGCGATTCGTCGCCGGCAGCTCGCGGGTCATATCGGTATCGATAAAACCGGGCGCCACGGTATTGACCGTGATGTTACGCGAGCCCAACTCCTTGGCAAGCGCGCGGGCGAACCCGGCGACGCCCGCCTTGGTGGCGGCGTAATTGGCCTGACCCGCATTGCCCATCGCCCCCACCACGGAGCTGATGTTGATGATCCTGCCCCAGCGAGCGCGCGTCATGCCACGCGCACATGCCTTGCAGAGCCGGTACACGGCGCCCAGATTGGTTTCGATGACATCGTTCCATTCGTCTTCTTTCATGCGCAACAACAGGTTGTCGCGGGTAATTCCGGCGTTATTGACCAGAATCAGGGGGGGGCCGTACTCGTCCTCGATCTGCTGCACGACCTGCACGACGGCTGCCGCATCGGTGACATCCAGCGCCATCCCCCGGCCCTTGATCCCGAGTTCGGCAAAGCGCGCGGAAATCCGCTCGGCTCCTTCCGGGGTGGTGGCGGTGCCAACGACGATGGCGCCCGCCCTCCCCAGCGCATCGGCGATGGCCGCGCCTATGCCGCGGCTGGCGCCCGTGACCAGGGCGATTTTGTCCAGGATACTCATGACGATTACTCCGCTTTAGGGCGTGGGAGACACATTCAGCTGTGCCCGGCTGCGGTCAGGGCGGCCGCGAGACTGACATCGTCCTCGGTGGCAAAAGTCGCCAGCGCGGCTGCGATCCGCTTGTTCAATCCGCACAGAACCTTGCCGGCACCGCATTCCACCGTCAGCGTCACGCCGCGCGCCGTCAGTGCTGCCACACAATCCACCCAGCGCACCGGGCTGTAGATCTGGCGCACCATCAGCTCCTTGATGACGGCCGGATCGGTTTCCGCGCGCGCATGCACATTGTGGACGACCGGGATGGCCGGTGCATCGAATCGGGTCGCCGCGATATCGGCAGCCAGACGCTCCGCGGCCGGGCGCATCAATTCGGTATGGAAGGGGGCGCTGACCGGCAACGGCAGCGCCCGTTTCGCACCCGCTGCCTTGCACAATTCAATGGCACGCGCCACGGCGGTGGCGTGTCCCGCGATGACCACCTGGCCCGGTGCATTGTAATTGACCGGCGCAACCACCTCCGCTGCTGCCGCCTGTGCGCAACTGCGTTCGATCTCGGCGTCGTCCAGCCCCATCACGGCCGCCATGGCGCCCACGCCCGCCGGCACCGCCACCTGCATGTAGGCACCGCGCCTGCGGACGAGCTCGACAGCATCGGCAAAAGCCACCACACCAGCGCACACCAGTGCCGACCACTCGCCCAGACTGTGCCCAGCGAGCACCGCGGGCAGAACGCCACCTTGCTGCTGCCACAGCCGCCACACAGCGACGCTGGCGGTCAACAACAGCGGCTGAGTACGTTCGGTGAGATTGATTTCGGCGGGATCGCCCTGCTGGCACAACTGCCAGAGGTCGTAACCCAGTTGTGCAGATGCTTCGGAAAAGGTATCGAGAATTTGCGGATACCGGTCCGCCAGCTCGGCCAGCAGGCCGATTTTCTGAGAACCCTGGCCGGGAAACACGAAAGCGAGGGACTGGTTCAACGCGAGCGATTGATTCAAGGACTGGCCCTCACTGGTAAATCACACCGGACCGCTTGTCAGGCGTTACTTGTGACGGCAGCCAGACGCGCGGCGATGCGCTCGGGCAAACCGCCCCGGGCCTCCGTCAACGCAACCGTCAATGCGTGGCTAAAACCGGCGCTGTCGGCGCCGCCGTGGCTCTTCACGACTACGCCGCGCAGTCCGAGCATGGACGCGCCATTGTATTGGCCGGGATCGAGAAAACCGAGTGCAGACTTGAACAGTGGCCGCGCCACCCAGCTCCGCCACTCGGAGCGACTCCGCCCGGCCGCGCGCAATTGTTCGGCAAGCAGGCGCGCCGTGCCCTCCATCGCCTTCAGCGCCACGTTGCCGACGAAACCGTCGCAGACCACCAGATCGGCCTGCCCACGCAGCAACCCATCACCTTCCACGAAACCGACATAGTTGAGGCTTGCATCCGCCGCGAGCAGTTCAGCTGCCGCCTTGACGGCGCGATTGCCCTTGCCCGCCTCGGCGCCGATGTTGAGGAGCGCGACCCGGGGTGTATGCAACTGCTCGGCGACTTGCAGGCGAGCCACGCCCATGCGGGCAAATTGATGGAGGGTGTCGCCGTCGCAATCGACATTGGCGCCGAGATCAAGCAGATACACCCGACCGGAGATCGCTGGCAACGCAGTACAGATGGCGGGACGTGCGATCCCGGGCAGTGTACCCAGGACCACGGTTCCCATGGCCATCAGGGCGCCGGTTTCCCCCGCGCTCACACAGGCCGAGGCGCGGCCTTCGGCGACGGCGGCGAGCGCGTGCCACATCGAGGATTCACGCTTGTAACGCAAGGCGTGCGCCGGTCGTTCACCGCTCTCCACCCGCTGCGGGCAGTCGATCAGTTGCAGGCGCTCCAAGGGCACGTGCCCCCTCCGATCGCGCAACTGTCCACGCAAATCGGACTCGTCACCGAACAGCAGTATGTGAACGTCGGGGCTACTGGAAAGCAGGTCGACCACGGCTGGAACCGTCGCCGTCGCACCCAAATCGCCGCCCATCGCATCGACAGCGATGACGGTCAATGGTCAGTCGGTGTCGATGTCGATGTCGATCACTTTGCGACCGCGATAGAAACCGTCGGCGGTCACATGATGGCGGCGATGCTTTTCGCCACTCAGGCTATCCACCGCCAGCGTGGGGCCGGTGAGCGCATCGTGGGAGCGGCGCATGCCACGTTTTGAGCGAGTCTTGCGATCCTGTTGTACGGCCATGCTGTTCTCCCGGGCTCGAGCCCGTCATCGGTTGATTACGCCGCGCAGCCGGAGCTCAGCGTTGCGGCTTCAGTTCTGCCAGAACCCGAAACGGGTTCCGGGTATTGCCGGCGTCCCCGGTCACGGCCGGGGACGCATGGCAGGATTCATCTTCGTGCAGCGCGACGATAGGCAGCGCCAACAATAATTCTTCTTCGGCGAGATCATGAAGATCCCCCTCCTCGTCAGCGACAATCCAGGGATCGAGCCACCGGGGCAAACGCGGGTCCTCCGCGCTATCAGGCACCACCGCCACGGCCACCGGCACATCCAGCGCCACTGTCAAGGTACCCAGGCAGCGCTGGCAGACCATGGCAACCTGCGCCGACACCCGTCCAGTCACTTCCGGAAATCCGGCGGTGCCCGGTTCGAATCGCAATTCGACGATTACCGGCCCAGAGATCGCCGACACCGCCTCGGAGAGGCGCGGCAACCCGGCACTATCAATCACACCACCGAGACTTTGGCTTTGCGCGGCGAGTTTCCGTACCGCAACGGATCGCGGCAGGCTGGATCGGGGGATCGGGTTGTTCATCGCGGCGCGATTTTAGGGATAGCATCTTGATCTGTCAAAGAAAAACGCAGCATAGTGACAACCCTGACCGAACCCCCGACCGATGAAAGTCGTCCTCGCTTCCACTTCGCCCTATCGCCGCGAACTCTTTGCCCGCTTCGGGCTGCCGTTCAGCCAGCTGGCTCCCGGCGTCGATGAATGCCCGCTGGCCGGCGAGCCGCCCAGCGCGTTGGCCGCGCGCCTGTCCGAAGCCAAAGCCCGAGCGCTGGCTCAGCGCTGCCCCGACGCCCTGATCATCGGTTCCGATCAAACGGCCGTCTGCGGCAGTCTGACCCTCGGCAAACCCGGCGACTTCAACACGGCATGCGCTCAATTGCGACACCTGTCCGGTCAAACCGCACAGTTCTACACCGCCGTCACTGTTCTGAATGCCGCGAACGGCAAAGCTGCAAGCCGCACGGTAATCACCGAGGTGGTGTTTCGCACCCTGGCGGCCGCAGAAATCGAGCGTTACCTGGAGCGTGAGCAACCCTATGATTGCGCCGGCAGCTTCAAGGCGGAGGGGCTCGGTATCGCCTTGTTCAAGGCGCTTCGCAGCGACGATCCCACGGCACTCGTAGGATTGCCGTTGATCCAGCTACGCGCGCTGCTGACGGAGTTCGGCGTGGACGTCATCGCCGGCTGCTAATTTTTCTACCAATTCATCAACCTGGCCAAGCCCGGGGATCAACGACCGTCAACCACCGCAGTCCGACCTCTGTTTCAGGCTAACCGGCACGCGCCGCCAACCGCCGCAACACCTCTGCCAGTTCGTGGGGCAGCGGTGCCCTGCCCACCGCCTGGGCGTGAGTGGCGGGATCCTCGAAGATCAGCTCTGCTGCGTGCAGGAACATCCGCCGCAAACCGAACTCCCGCGCTTCCCGATTTGCGTCCCGGGCGCCGTATTTGGGATCACCCGCAACGGAATGCCCCATCAACTGGCAGTGCACCCGGATCTGATGCGTCCGGCCCGTTTCCAGGCGAGCTTCCACCAGCGTAAAGCCCGGGAGTCGCTGCACGACCCTGAATCGGGTCAGCGCCGCTTTGCCGTCAACATCGGCCCGCACAATGCGCTCACCCGAACTCAGGGTATTTTTCCGCAAGGGCGCATTCACCTCGGTCAATCCGCTCGGCCAGCTCCCCGCGACCAGCGCGAGGTATTTTTTCTCCATCGAGCCGTCGCGCATTTGTCGCTGCAAGGACAGTAGCGCAGAACGGGCCGAGGCGATCAACAGGCAGCCCGAGGTATCCCGGTCAAGCCGGTGGACCAGCTCCAGGCCGCGCTGCTCCGGCCAGGTAGCGCGGAGCGCCTCGATGACGCCCAGGGCGACGCCACTGCCCCCGTGGACCGCAAGAGCCGCGGGCTTGTCGAGCACCAGCCAGCCCTCGCCCCGACACACTACCCGCTCCGTCAACGCCTGCTGCAAGGCCGGAGCCGGCTCCGGCAACTCCCGGGGCGGCGCGGTCCGCACCGGTGGCAGTCGCAACCGATCCCCGGCGAGCAATTTATATTCCGGCTTGGTGCGCCCATTGTTGACGCGGACCTCCCCTTTGCGGAGCAGGCGATAGATACGCGACCTGGGCACCCCCTTGAGCAGAGCCAACAGAAAATTATCAATGCGCTGACCCGCCTGCACCTCCGCTATGTCAAGCCAGGTGACGCCATTGGGGGAGGGAGATACTCTGGGCTCGGTCACTGAAAACCACCGTACGTCGCTGGCCGCAAGTGTAGCAGACCGGTTAATTTGTTCTTTTAATTGAATTGGTTAATGAAAGCCGCTATATTCCGGTGCGCTGGCACCCGCCCGCCCCAAACCCCTCACCCGCGAAGCGCGTCGGTGTTGCACCGGCCGGGCAAGCCCGCACAGTTACCTCGGCGCGTCGTAGTCAAGAGTACACGCAAGCGCGCCTTACAAAGCCCACGCTCGATGGCGTGGCGGTATTACCGAAACGAAATTTGTAATCGGGTAACGCTGGCCAGGTTGTCTCGCGCGATGCCGCAAGACACCCGATCCGCTGCCAACAGGACGATCAGTTCAACATTCGGTTCAACGTTGTTGTGAATGACGGGGGCAACCCTCTGACCATCCTCTGCGCCAGAACGATCGCGGTAAGCGTTCACCGATACCCTGTGCGTGGCTCGTAGCTGCGACACGCCGGACAGCACCCGAATTTCGTCTCCGTTCCTACCGACACACCGTCCAGCGCCATTCATTGCGCAGGACTAACATGAAAAGAATGCTTATCAATGCCACGCAGCCGGAAGAGTTGCGTGTCGCGCTGGTCGATGGCCAGTTGCTCTATGACCTGGATATCGAAAACCGTACCCGGGAGCAGAAAAAAGCCAACATCTACAAGGGTGTCATCACCCGGGTAGAGCCCAGCCTGGAAGCCGCATTCGTCAACTACGGCGCGGAAAAGCACGGCTTTCTGCCGCTCAAGGAAATCGCCCGGGAATATTTCAAGCGCCGCCCCGCCGACCCCCAGGGCAAGGTCAAGATCAAGGAAATCCTTGAGGAAGGCCAGGAAGTCATTGTTCAGGTCGAGAAAGAAGAGCGCGGCAGCAAGGGCGCTGCGCTGACGACTTTCATCAGCCTGGCCGGCCGTTACATGGTGTTGATGCCCAACAATCCCCGCGCCGGCGGCATTTCACGTCGCATCGAGGGTGAGGAGCGCGATCAACTGCGCGACGCGCTCAAGGGCCTGGAAATCCCCGAGGCCAGCGGCGTCATTGTGCGTACCGCCGGTATCGGCCGCTCCGCCGAAGAGCTCCAGTGGGACCTCGATTACCTGCTCCACCTGTGGCAGACCATCGAACGCGAAGCCCAGCAGGCCAAGGCACCGAAATTCCTGTTCCAGGAAAGCAACGTGATTATCCGGGCCATCCGCGACTATCTGCGCCCCGACGTGGGCGAGGTCATCGTCGACAGCAAGGAGGCTTACCAACTCGCCGCCGCCTTTGTCCAGCAGGTGATGCCGGACGAAGCCGGCAGGGTCAAGTACTACAACGACAGCGTGCCGCTCTTCAATCGTTACCAGATCGAGCAGCAAATCGAAACCGCGTTTCAGCGCGAAGTTAAATTGCCGTCGGGCGGCTCCATCGTCATCGACATTACCGAAGCGCTGGTCTCCGTCGACATCAACTCGGCGCGCGCTACCAAGGGCGGCGATATCGAAGAAACCGCGCTGCACACCAACCTGGAGGCAGCCGACGAGATCGCCCGCCAGTTGCGGTTGCGCGATGTGGGCGGCCTCATCGTCATCGACTTCATCGACATGCTGTCCAGCAAGAACCAGCGCATGGTCGAAGACCGTATGCGCGTGGCGCTGGAGGTTGACCGCGCCCGCGTGCAGCTGGGGCGTATTTCCCGCTTCGGCCTGCTGGAGATGTCGCGGCAACGCCTACGCCCGTCACTGGAAGAAATGACCTTCAAGGTGTGTCCGCGCTGTGACGGCCAGGGCACGATCCGTGGTACCCGGTCCCTGGCCCTGTCGATCCTGCGCCTCGTCGAGGAGGAGGCACAAAAAGAAAACAGCGTACAGATTCGTGCCATTACGCCCGTCGCCGTCGCCACCTTCCTGCTCAATGAGAAGCGCCGCGCGATTCTGGACATCGAGACCCGGCACGGGATTCGCGTCGCGATCCTGCCCAGCGAAAGCATGGAAACGCCGCATTACGAAGTCCAGCGTATTCGCGAACAAGACAATGTGCCGGACATGTACAGCTATCAGCTCATCAACCAACTGGCTACGGAAAATCTGTCCGACCCGCTGGAGATAGAGTCCGCCCCGCTGTTGCCAGCACCCGCGGTACAGTCGCTGCCGCCGCAGTCCCCTGCGCCCATGCCCACGCCGCAGCGCGCCGCGGCTTCCGTGCCCGAAGCACCTGCGGCAACCCCGAGTCCAGCCAGCGGCGCCACCCCCAAAAGCTGGCTCAAACGCCTGCTCGGGTCGCTCGTGGGAACCGAAGCGCCGGCGGCACCCACCGCACCGGAGCCGCCACCAGCCCCGACAACTCAAAAACCGGCCGCCCGGCGCAACAATCGCCGCCCGACCGAGAAAGCGAATACGACCGACGAATCCGTCATGCCGGGCCAGCACGGCCAGGGCCAGAGCCGGGGCCGACGCGGTGGGCGTGGGCGTGGGCGCCCGCCCGGACCCGGAGACGCCGCTGAGGCCACCTTGGCCGAACCAGTAGCGGCTCAGACTCCGGTAGTCGGCGACGACGAAGCAGCCCGCACCGGCGAGGATGGCCGTCCGCGCCGTAGCCGACGCCGACGCCGGCCCGCGCGGGATGACCAGAACCGGTCCGTTACCGAAGGCGCTGAAGGCACCGAGGAGCTGACGTTGCTGCCCGAAGAGGCGATCCAGGAAGACGCGGGGCCAGCTGCGTCACCGCGCCCGCCACGACGCCCCGAAGGAGAACGCCGACAGCCGAAACGTCGGCGTGAACGTGCACCCCTGCCCGAAGGCGAAGCAGAGCCGACCGCCGGGCTGGTGGACGAAGATTCCGCGCTCACCACTGAAACCGCCGCTGCGCCTGCGACCGACGAAGTCACCGCTGCTCTCGGGCTGCTCAATATAGCGCCCGAGATCATTTCGGGAGACAACGGGTCGGACGACCTTCCGGAGCCGATCGCATTGGCGCCCGAATCTCCGGCCGCTGGAGCCGCAGAAGAGGAACCGGAACCTGCGTTCCCTCTGGATGAAGTTCATCCGTCCGCAGATACCGTTATTTCAGCGTCTGAACCCGCAACCGAGATCGACTTCGCGCATCCCCAGCACCAACTGGGATTCGAGGTGAGTGACGGTACGCCGACGCCAGCCAGCGTCGAACCCGTTACACAGGTGGCCAGCGTTACTGAAATTCCGGACGCACCCAGCACACCGGTTGCGCCACCGGCTGCACCAGAGGTAGAGACGGCGACCACCACGGCTGCCGAACCCCGGCGTGCGGCCAACGATCCTCGCGCCACACCGCGCCAGGTTGCCGCCATCACCGTGGTGACATCCAGCATCCCGGTGCCCTTGTCCGGCCCGATCGATACCAGCCTGCCGCCGCCCGTGGCGGTCAGCGCCGTGTCCGCGCCGCGTCCGGCAAATGATCCCCGCCGGTCACGCGCCAAACCGGCAGTGGAGAGTCATGCTCCAGTTACCGAGGCGCAGGTTCAGGAAGCGTCAGCGTTGGCGGAGCACGGCGAAGACAACTGAGTCGGTAACCTGTATCTCGCCGGAACCCAGGTCCGGCGAGATACAGCGAATCAAGGCAATGCCGGGACGTCACCCCAAGGAGCGGCGCCCGGCGCTATTCAAGTGCCGCACCGCGCGGCAAGCACCGCCAGCAGCGCATCATGGGCGGCGATGAATTTCTCCACGCCCTCACGTTCCAGTTGTTCCGCGACCCGATCCATGTCGATGCCCGCCGCCGCCAGGCGCGCGATCTGTTGTGCTGCGTCCGCAATGCCCGGCTCCAGGCGCAGCGCCGGGTCGCCGTGATCCCGGTAGGCCTCCAGCGTGGCCGGCGGCAGAGTATTGACCGTTTCCGGGGCAATCAGCTCTTCGACATAGCGCACGTCGCTGTACGCCGGATTCTTGGTCGACGTCGACGCCCACAGCAGGCGCTGGGGGTGGGCGCCCGCCGCGGCCAGCGCCTGCCAACGCGCCGCGCTGGTCCACTCCCGATAATGACGGTACGCGAGCCGCGCGCACGCGAGCGCCGCCGTGCCCCGCAAGGCGATTGCCTCGGACTGTGCAACGCTCTGTCGATCAACATTCAGCTGATCGAGTTCGGCGTCCACCTGGGTGTCGATCCGGCTGATAAAAAAACTCGCCACCGAAGCGATTCCCGCCAGCGACTGCCCCAAGCGGTGGCGCTGTTCCAGTCCAGCCATAAAGGCATCCGCCACTTCCCGATAACGGGCTACCGAAAACAGCAGGGTGACGTTGACATTCACGCCGGCGGCGATGAGGCGCGTGATGACGGGTAGGCCCGCGCGAGTGCCCGGCACCTTGATCATCAGATTGGGCCGGTCAAGGGTCCGCCACAGAGTCATGGCTTCCGCCATCGTAGCCTCGGTGTCATCGGCGAGATGGGGCGAAACCTCCAGGCTGACCAGTCCGTCGCGGCACCCGGTCGCTTCCCACAAGGGCCTCAGGATGTCTACGGCGCGCGTGACGTCGCCGAGGGTCAGAGCCTGATAGACCTGGTCGCGATCCGCGCCGGCCGCCAGGAGTTGCTGGATTTCAGCGTCATAGAAATCGTGGCGCGCTATCGCGTCTTCGAAAATGCTCGGATTGGAGGTGATCCCGGCCAGCCCGTCGTCGGCCATCATCGCCGCCAAGCGCCCTCCGGTCAGCAAATCGCGCCGGATATAGTCGAGCCACACGCTCTGACCTAGGGCATTGAGTCGCAGCAGTGGATTCGGCTTCACAATGGGTACTCCTCAAGCTAGGCGCGGCCGGTCAGGGTACCTGTCGGCGTCCCGAGCGCCAAGTTCGGCGCTCGTCAGCGGGTGTCGTCAACGCACGCGGGTCTGTTACTCTAGGCCCGCGCTGCGTTTGGCGGCTGCCCGAGCCGTGGCAGTAGTTTTCGAGTCCCTTGGAACCAACTAACAATATCAGGAGAGATTCCATGCGCAATTGCTGCTCATGCGTGCACGATATAACCCAGAAAATCGGGCCACTGGCAGGCCGTTTGCTGATCGCCGCACTCTTCATCCCGGCCGGGCTGCTGAAAATTTCCGGTTTCGCGACGACCGCCGGCTACATGACATCCAAGGGCTTACCCTTTGTCGAGCCGCTGCTGGTGCTCACCATCCTGATCGAGGCCGGCGGCGGACTGATGATCCTGCTGGGCTGGCGCGCACGCGACGCGGCGCTGGTCCTGTTCCTTTTCCTGATTCCCGTCACCGTGATTTTTCATGGTTTTTGGGGTATCGAGGATCCGGTTAAGGCCGCCGCCGAACAACGCGCCTTCATGAAGAATATTGCCATCATGGGCGGCGTTCTGTTCATCGCAGCGTTCGGGTCCGGCCCCCTGAGCCTGGATGGCAGCGGGAAACACCCAACAACGTAAAACGCTTCATTCAACCCGCAACCTCTGCCGGAGGCGACACCCCCGGCCATCGACCGGAATATCCGATGCGAGCACTTGGCCTATTGCTGTTGTCGACCCTGCTGCTCGCTGGCTGCGGGCGATCCACCACCGATGCGGTCTCCGGTATCGACCGCTCCCGCATGAATCCCGAGGTGCGGCCCGGCGACGATTTCTTCGAGTACGCCAACGGGAAGTGGCTGGCCGAAACCGAGATCCCCGCCGATCGCAGCGCCTGGGGCTCGTTCGCCATCCTGCAGGAGCAGACGCTTGCGCAACTGAATGCCATCGCGACGCTGGCCGCCGCGAACGCCGAATCGGATCAGGAACCCGAGCGGGCGGCCGTCGGAGCCTTCTATCGCTCCTTCATGGACATGGAAACCGTCAAAAAACGCGGCTTGGACCCACTCGCGGCGGAACTTGCCACCATTGCGGGACTCGCCGACCACGACGCCATCGCCGCTTACTTCGGCCATGCCAGCGTGCTGGGGGTGGATTCGCCGCTCGGGCTCTGGGTAAACCAGGATGACAAGGACGCCACCCGTTACATTCTGTACTTCGATCAGGGCGGACTCGGGCTACCGGATCGCGACTATTATTTCGACACCAGCGAACGCGGGCAGGAAATTCTCGCCAAATATCGCGCCTTCGCCGCCGCCCTGCTCAGCCTGGCCGGCGAACCCGAATCCACGGCCGCGGCGGAGCGCATCGTCGCGCTGGAAACGCGCCTTGCCCAACACCAGTGGACCCAGCTCGACAACCGCGACGCCGAGAAAACCTACAACCGTCGCAGCGGCACGCAATTGCAGGACATGCTGGGCCATTACAATCTGGAGGCATTCCTGCGCGAACAGGACATCGGTGTGATCGACGCCGCCGTCATACGCCAACCGACCTATGTCGCCGAGCTGAACACCCTGTTCCGCACTACCGACCCGGCGCTGTGGCGCGACTACCTCCGTCTGCGCCTGCTCTCCGCCTTCGCACCCTATCTGCCGCCCGCTTATGAGGATCTGCATTTCGACTTTTACCAGCGCACCCTCAACGGCCAGACCGAGCCCCAGGAGCGCTGGAAGCGCGCCATCGACAATCTGAACGCCCAGGTCGGGCAGCTACTCGGCAAGCTCTATGTCGAGAAGCATTTTCCGCCCGCCGCCAAGGCGCGCATGGAGAAACTGGTTGCGCATCTGATCGACGCCTACCGGGTTTCCATCAACCAGCTCGACTGGATGAGCGCCGACACCCGCGCCCGCGCCCTGCAGAAACTCGACCGCTTCACGCCCAAGATCGGCTATCCCGATCGCTGGCGAGACTACACCGGGCTCGAACTGCACGGCGATGATCTGGTCGGCAACATCCTGAGGACCAGCGCCTTCAGTCATGCCTACCAGATCGCCAAGCTCAATCAGCCGGTGGACCGCACTGAGTGGTTCATGCCGCCCCAGCAGATCAATGCCTACTACAACCCGGGCATGAACGAGATCGTCTTTCCCGCCGGCATCCTGCAACCGCCTTTTTTCAACCTGGCGGCGGACGACGCCGTCAATTACGGCGCCATCGGCGCGGTAATTGGCCACGAGATCGGGCACGGTTTCGACGATCAGGGCAGCAAATATGACGGCGACGGCAATCTGCACAACTGGTGGACGGATGAGGACCGCACGCACTTTGAGGACCGTACCCGGAAGCTGGTCGCCCAGTACAGTCAGTATGAAGTGCTGCCCGGCCTCAGGATCAATGGAGAGCTGTCGCTGGGCGAGAACATCGGCGATCTGGGTGGCCTGGGGATCGCTTTTCAGGCCTACCGCATGTCACTGGCCGGGCGCGCGGATCCCGTTATCGACGGCTTTTCGGGTGAACAGCGGGTATTTCTCGGATGGGCGCAGGGCTGGTGCATGAAGCGTCGCGACGAACTGGCGGAGCGGCTGCTGCGGGTAGCTCCGCACTCGCCACCCAAATATCGCGTCAACGGGGTGGTACGCAATATCGACGCCTTCTACACCGCCTTCGATCTGGCCCCGGACGACAGGCTTTATCTGCCCCCCGAGGAACGCGTCAAGATCTGGTAGTGCGCGCAATCGGAGCTGTCATGAGTGCCAATGATCCGCTGCGGGGCGTGCCAAGTGGTGGGTAAACCAGCAAAGGCGCGATCAGGGCTGACCATCAAACGCTGAGTCGTCCTTGACCGGCAGCAACAGATCCTCGCGCTGCACGCCCAACTCGAGCGCAAGCCCCGAGGCGACATAAATCGACGAATAGGTCCCGAAAATTATTCCCACCATCAGTGCGATGGAAAAATTGCGGAGCACATCGCCACCCAACAGAAACAAGCCAATCACGACCAGCAGGGTGGCGACCGAGGTAATCAGGGTGCGCTCCAGCGTCTGGGTCATGGACAGATCCATGATTTCTTCGGGAGAGCCCTTGCGAACCAGACGAAAGTTTTCCCGTACCCGATCGAATACCACGATGGTGTCATTGATCGAATAGCCGATCACCGTCAGCACAGCGGCGAGCACGGTGAGATCGAACTCAAGACCAAAGATGGCAAAAAACCCGACCGTGACGACCGTATCGTGGACCACGGCCAAGGCCCCACCCAGCGCAAATTTATACTGAAACCGCACCGCGACATAAGCCAGGATCCCGAGCAGCGCCAAGATGAGCGCTATACCACCCTGATCACGCAGCTCCGCGCCGATCTGGGGACCGACGAATTCCACCCGTTTTACCTCCGGCGCAACATTTCCACTCGCGCCAACGGCGGCAAGCACCCGGGCGGCCGGATCCTCACCAGCCTCGCGGAGCCGGATCAACAGATCGCTCTCGCTGCCGAAATGAGCCACCACGGGATTGACGAACCCGGCGGCATCAAGCTGACTGCGGATCGTCTCGGCCGCTACCGGCTGAGGGAACTGCAACTCGACCTGGATTCCCCCGCTGAAGTCGAGCCCCAACACCAGCCCCTTGAACGCGATGGCACCGATGCAAAGCGCCGTCAGCACAGCGGACATGAGCAGCGCGCGACGCCGCCACGCCATGAACTTGATGACGCGAGGGTTGTTTACCCGGAAATCGATCGCAGGGGAGTCGGTCATGAATCAGATCCAGAGTTTGTTCGGATTACGGCCGCCGTAGACCAGATTGGTCAAGGCGCGCGTTCCCATGATGGCGGTAAACATCGAGGTCAGGATGCCGAGCGAGAGGGTCACTGCGAAGCCCTGCACCGGCCCGGTGCCGATGACGTACAGGATGACGGCGACCAGCAGGGTGGTCAGGTTGGAATCCACGATCGACGTATAGGCACGGTCATAGCCGGCACTGATCGCCCCCTGTACCGTCTGGCCGGCGCGCAACTCTTCGCGAATGCGTGAATAGATCAGCACGTTGGCGTCCACCGCCATACCCATGGTCAGCACTGTCCCGGCGATGCCGGGCAGGGTGAGCGTGGCGCCAATCATCGACATCAGGGCGACCAGAATCACCATGTTGGCGAGCAGCGCCAGATTGGCAAACACCCCGAACACTCGGTAATACAGCAGCATGAACACCATCACGAGCACCAGCCCCACCTGGACTGAGCGCACCCCGGTCGCGATGTTTTCGGCGCCCAGAGACGGTCCTATGGTGCGCTCTTCCACGAATTTCATGGGCGCGGCCAAGGCGCCGGCGCGCAGCAGCAGCGCCAGTTCGGACGCCTCTAGCGGGTCGCTCAGGCCGGTGATGCGAAACTGCACACCGAGCGCGCTCTGAATGGTCGCGAGACTGATGATCTTCTTCTCCTGGAAGTCGACCGGCACCTTTTCCGTAATCCCCAGGTCGTTAAGCCGCGTTTCCGTGCGTTGCCGGGTCTCGACAAACAAAACCCCCAGACGGCGACCGACATTGCTGCGGGTGGCAAGCGACATGGCGCGGCCGCCCTCGCCATCCAGAGTGATATTGACCTGCGGCCCACCACTTTCATCGTAGCCGGTAGCGGCATTGATCACCCGGTCCCCGGTTATGACCAGATCCCGCTCCAGCCAGGCATTCGACTCACGCTTATCGGGAGCACGAAACTCGAACTGCTCCCGCCCCAGGCTGTCGCCGTTCGCCTCCAGACGAAATTCGAGATTGGCGGTCTTGCCAATGATGCGCTTGGCTTCGGCCGTATCCTGTACGCCAGGCAGCTGCACCACGATGCGATTGCGGCCCTGGCGCTGAACGATGGGCTCAGACACGCCCAGTTCGTTAACGCGATTACGCAACGTGGTCAGATTCTGAGAAACGGCATAGTCCTGGCGCTCCGCGATCACGGTCTCGCCGGGGATCAAGCTCAGCAGAAAGCGGCCATTGGTCTCCGTCGGCTCGGCAAGCAAATCCTTGAAATCTCCGTTGCGGACTATTTCCGCAGCGCGATCGCGGCGCTCTGGTGTATCAAACGCAGCGAGAATGCGGTCCTGCTCGACCCGTACCACCTGATAGCGGGCGTCATTGCCCGCCCCGCGCAGCGCCTCGCGCAACAGGACTGCCTTGGTCTCCAAGTAAGCCGCGAGAATGTCGCCGGTATCGACCTCAAGCAGAAAATGGACCCCGCCGGAAAGATCGAGACCCAGTTTCATGGGGTTGGCGCCCAGACGAGATAACCAACCCGGGGTCGTCGGCGCCAGATTCAACGCGACCACATAATCGAAGC
The DNA here is from genome assembly GCA_046566625.1 of Gammaproteobacteria bacterium. GTDB lineage: Bacteria > Pseudomonadota > Gammaproteobacteria > Pseudomonadales > Porticoccaceae > JAGPUQ01. The sequence goes on along the minus strand of JBKHWK010000002.1, from coordinate 15,186 downwards.
CGAGGGTCTGCTGCACCACCTGCTTGGCGGCAAGTTGCTGATCGCGATCGCGCAGGCGAATCAGGCCGCTCTTGCCCTCCATGGTTGCGCCTATAAGCGCGATGCCGGCGGTGTCCAGTGCCGTGCTTACCCGCGCCAGCGTTGCCTCATCCAGTGTGGCAGAACTGTTCTGCACGGAAATCTGCACGGCCGGATCAGGTGCATACAGATTTGGCGCCGCATAGACGCAAGCCAGGGCCAGCACACCCAGTATCAACAGGTACTTCCATAGCGGATAGCGGTTCATGAAAGCGGGGCAGCCCTGATCAAAGGGCGCGATTATAGGCGAATGGCCCCTACCCTCCAACGAAGATCTCGCCCGCCGCCCGCCGCCCGCCGCCCGCCGCCCGGCGCGAAGCTAGACGACCCTTTGTTTCTCGGTGGCGGCGATAAAGTCCCGCGCAAAGCTGTCGAGCTGATTGGCCGCAATGGCCTCGCGCAGACTCTGCATCACCCACTGGTAGTGGCGCAGGTTGTGGATGGTATTGAGCTGGCAGCCGAGGATTTCCCCGCAGCGATCGAGATGGTGCAGATAAGCACGGCTGAAGTGGGTGCAGGTATAGCAGTCGCAGGCGCTGTCCAGTGGGCCGGTATCCGTCTTGTGCACCGCATTGCGAATCCGTACCACGCCGGACCGGGTAAAAAGATGCCCGTTGCGAGCGTTGCGGGTGGGCATCACGCAGTCGAACATGTCGATGCCGCGCTGCACCGCCGCCACCAGATCGGTCGGCGTGCCCACCCCCATCAGGTAACGCGGCGATTCCGCCGGCATGTGCGGCGCCAGGCCATCCAGCACCCGCAACATGTCGGCCTTGGGCTCACCCACCGAGAGGCCGCCGATGGCATAGCCATCGAAACCGATGTCGGTGAGGGCGGCGAGAGATTCCGCGCGCAACGCTTCGTACATGCCGCCCTGCACGATGCCAAACAGGGCGGCCGGGCTGTCGCCATGCGCTTGCCGACTGCGCCGCGCCCAGCGCATCGACAACTCCATGGAGACGCGCGCGGTGGCTGCGTCCGCCGGATAGGGCGTGCACTCGTCGAATGCCATCACCACATCGGCACCCAGCGCGCGCTGCACGGCGATGGAACGCTCCGGATCCAGTTCCACCGGACTGCCATCGATGGGCGACTGAAATCGGACCCCAGCCTCGGTGATCTTGCGCCGCGCGCCGAGACTGAACACCTGAAAACCGCCGGAATCGGTCAGGATAGGGCCGGGCCACTGCATGAAATCGTGGAGATCGCCATGGGCCTGGATGATTTCGGTGCCCGGGCGCAGCATCAGATGAAAGGTGTTGCCGAGCACCATCTGGGCGCCGCTCGCGACCAGATCGCGCGGCGTCATCGCCTTGACCGTGCCATAGGTGCCCACCGGCATGAACGCGGGCGTCTCCACAACCCCGCGCGGAAAGTGCAACCGCCCCCGCCGTGCGGCTCCATCCCGACTCAGCATCTCAAAGCGCATGTGGCAGCTGCGGGTCACTCGGGAATCTCCCCGGCCGCCGCCGGATTGCGCGTGATGAACATGGCATCCCCGTAACTGAAAAACCGGTAGCGCTCAGCCACGGCCGCGCGGTAAGCGGCGAGCGTCGCGCCATGGCCGGCAAAGGCGCAAACCAGCATCAGCAAGCTGGATTCCGGCAGATGAAAGTTGGTGATCAAGGCATCCACACTGCGGAACCCGTAACCCGGGAAAATGAAAATATCGGTTTCGCCGCAAAAAGGCTGCAACACTCCCTGCGCAGCCGCCGTCTCCAGACTGCGCACGGCCGTGGTACCCACGGCGATCACCCGCCCGCCCGCGGCGCGCGTCGCCGCCACCTGCGCGCACAGTTCGGCACTGACGGTGACCCGCTCGGCGTGCATGCGATGCTCGCGGATGTTGTCGGCGCGCACCGGACGGAAAGTCCCGGCCCCGACATGGAGCGTGACAAAGCCCATGCCGATGCCCTGCGCGGCGAGTTGCGCGAGCATGTCCTCATCAAAGTGGAGTCCCGCCGTGGGCGCAGCCACCGCGCCGGATTCGCGGGCATACAGCGTCTGGTAGCGCTCCCGGTCTGCGGCAGTGGCCGGCCGCCCCAGATACGGCGGTAGCGGTATTTCGCCGATTGCTTCCAGAATCTCGGTAACCGGGCTCGCGCCCTCGAAACAGAGTTCGAACAGGTCGTCGCGGCGCCCGCTCACCTGCGCCGTCACCCCGCGCTCGAAGTGTATGCGTGCGCCGACCCGGGGCGTCTTACTCGCCCGCACCATCGCCAACGCCCACTGCGGGTCATCGCCGAGACGCTCGATCAACACCTCGACGCGACCGCCGCTGTCCTTGTGACCGTACAAGCGCGCCGGCATCACGCGGGTGTCGTTGAACACCAACAGATCGCCGCGGTGCAGCAGTTGCAGGAGATCTGGGAACTGGCGGTGGCTGAGCGCACCGCTTGGCCCGTCGAGCTCCAGCAACCGGCTATCGCCGCGCCGCTGCGGGGGATGAGTCGCGATCAGCTCCGGTGGCAGATCGTAATGAAACAGCTCCCGGCGCATGGGTGGGTCCGAAAAAAGGCGCAAGGGTAGCGGAAATCGATCCCCTACCCCAGTCCCATGCGCTCTGAGAACAGCATCGGCGCGCAAAATCAGTCTGTGAGACGTCGGGGCATCACCGCCAAGCCATGCAGCCGTCCTCGGTGCGATCAGAGTAGCCGACGCGCCATGGATTCCATCGCCGCCAGCAGATCATCGAGCGGCAGATTTTCCGGCAGCCACATCACCACCCGGTCCGCACCCGCCGCCTCCAGCGCGCGGAGTTCCTCCGGGGTCTCCCACTGCCCCTTGATGCCGAAGACCGTCTTGGTCAATTCTCCGTAGTTGCGGCCCGCGGCATCCGCAGCCCGCTTGAGCCGCTCGACGCCCTCGCGGAACTGATCGACCGACTCCAGCACCGGCAGCCAGCCGTCGCCCCACTCGGCGATGCGCTGGTAAACGCGCTCGGCCGTGAAACCGCCCAGCAATATCGGCGGATGCGGGCGCTGTGCCGGTTTCGGAAAACAGCGCACCGGCGGGAAATCCACGTATTTGCCGTGATATTCGGATTCCGCCTGCGTCCAGAGCTGCTTCATGGCCAGGATGTAATCCTTGGTCTGTCCCCAGCGATGGTCGAAGTCGCCGCCAAGAATCTGGCATTCCTCGCGATTCCAGCCCGCGCCGATACCCATCAGAAAGCGCCCGCCGGAAAAGGAATCCAGGGACGCCACCATCTTCGCGGCCAGCAGCGGATTGCGCTCCGGGACCAGGATGATTCCGGTGCCGAGCAGAATGGTACGGGTGGCGGTGGCCGCACGGGTCAGTGCAATCAGCGGGTCCGGTATCTGCCAGAGGTAGTCCGGCCCGGGCTCGCCGGGTCGCACCCCCGGATACTGGTCGGAGTAAGTCACGGGCAGAATTGTATGGTCCGGCACCCAGTAAGAGTCGAAACCCAGCGCCTCGGCGTGTTTGGCCACCACTGCGGGATCGGCCGCCATGTTCGGAAGAATGGAAAAAACACCAATTTTCATCTTGCCCCCTGGGGAATATTCCCCTTGCTGATATAATCCCACCGCCGCGCCAGAGTGGTGAAATTGGTAGACACGACGGATTCAAAATCCGTTGGGGTAAAACCCGTGCCGGTTCGAGTCCGGCCTCTGGTACCAAGTACTTTCTTGCACGCGACATCTCGGCTCTGTACAGCCAGGCACGTGTACAGCCAGGCACGATACCTTGCGTGCCAACCGACATCACCCCGACCTGTCTCGCCTGGCATCCTGTTTCGCCACGCGCCGATCCCGGCGGCGCGCCATGTGCGTGTGCAGTGCTTCGCGCTGGCGCCGCATGATCTCGCGGGCGTGGAACAAAGTCGGCACGTCATGGTGACGCCGGCTCAGGATGATGGTGATGATGACCTCCTCGATAGCCACCCAGATATGAAACAGCACCACCACGCGGAACAGCCCGGCCACATCGTAGAGCACCAGTAAATAGTAGGCCGGCGCCATCAGGATCGCCGAAAGTTTCGCGGCCCAGGTGTGATAACGCGGCAGCTCGCGAAATTTCAGCAGGCTGGTGAGGGTAGGAATCAGGTAAAACCCGAGCGCCAGATACAGAAACCAGGCCTCGCGCGCGAACACGGCGGGCCACAGCCACATCAGTCCAAAAACCATGGCGGCGTAGGTACTGAGGTCGCCCCAACTGTCCAGCCGGGCGCCCAGCGGCGTCGCCAGGCCGAGGCGGCGCGCGAGATGGCCGTCCAGCGCATCGGTCACCAGCCCCAGTGCCAGCAGCCAGAGAAAGGGTTCCGTCAAACCGCGATGGGCACACCACAGCAAGACCGGCGCAAGCAGCAAGCGCAGCGTGCTCAACGCATTGGGAAGGTTGAAGTTGGTGGCGGCCTCGGGCGTCCGCGTCACGGCCACGCCCTTCCTCGCAGGATGCTCATGAGGGCGTCCCGCCGGCACGCCGTTGCCGGACCGCCTCGAACAGACAGACGCCCGTGGCGACGGCGACATTCAGGCTCTCGACGCTCCCCGCCATGGGAAGCTTGACCAAGAGGTCGCAGCAGTCGCGGGTCAGGCGCCGCAGGCCGGTGTCCTCTGCGCCCATGACCAGCGCCGTGCGCCCGCGCAGATCGGCGTCGTACAGCGACGACTCGGCATCGCCACAGGTTCCAACCAGCCAGACGCCCGCCTCCTGCAAGCCCCGCAGGGTCCGCGCCAGGTTGGTCACCACCACATAGGGCACGCTGGCCGCGGCGCCGCTGGCCACTTTTTGCACGGTGGCGGTAATACCCACCGCGCGATCGCGGGGCGCAATCACGGCGGCGACGCCGGCGGCATCGGCGGCCCGCAGGCAAGCGCCGAGATTGTGCGGGTCGGTGATTCCGTCGAGCACCAGAAGGAGCAGCTCAGCGCGGTCCTCGATGAGCGCGGCCAGAAAGCTTTCGTCGTGCAACGCCCCTGCGGTACAAAACGCGGCGACGCCCTGGTGGCGCCCGTCGGCTAGACGATCCAACTCATCGCGCTCGGCCCACTGCCACGCCACACCCTGCTGATCCGCCAGGTGCCGAACTTTTTCCAGCCGCTGATCGCGACGATGGCGCTGGAGCCGGATCTCGCGCACCCGACCGGCATCGGTCTTCAACAATCCCATCACGGCATGGACACCGTAAACCCAATCGCACTCAGCACCGCCTGCCATACCGTCCACTCACTGCTTGATGCGCCGGGATTCTACCCTGCTCACCGGCGCGGGCTTCACACCGGCGCAGGCACCGGCAAGCGGGCGATGAAATCGGAGTCCAGACCGCCCAGGTACAGATGGCCTTCGTGTTCCAGCACGCTGGTCACCATGCCGATGTCGCCACCATGGGCATCCATGAAATGCGTGATATTGCCGTTCATGTCCACGCCGACGAACAAACCATAGGTCGGCAGATGCAGACCCTCAAAAAAGTCCGGAACCGGCGCCAGGAACCGGGGCAGTCGCATCATCAGCTTCTTCAAAAAGGGCTGCGGTGCCAGTGCTTCCAGGTGCGGGTAGCGAGGAAACGCCAGAGCCACCCAGTAGGTGTCCTTGCCATTGAAAGTGATGTTGTCCGGCCCACCGGGGAGATTGCTCACGAAGGTATCGCGCTGCCCCGCCTGCGGTCCCTTGAGCCACAGCCGAGTAACGCAAAAACCCAGGGTTTCGTTAACCAGCACATAGTCGTCGTTGGGCCCCATCGCTACGCCATTGGCAAGGCGCAGGTTGTCGAGGGCAACATGGCTGCTCCGGGTGGCCGGGTCGTAGCACACCAGCACCCCAGTCGGGTTGTCTTCCATGAGCGCATAGCCCGCCTGCGCCATGTTGAATTTGGTCGAGATATCGCTGAAGTAGATCTTGCCGTCAGCAGCGATGGCGAGGTCGTCGGCAACATTGTAGTTGCGACCGTCCACCGAGCTGCTCAGCACCGATACCTCACCCGCGGGGGTGACACAAACGAGACCCTTCTCGACGTCGCAGGTGATCAGGTTGCCTGCGGCATCGAATTTCAACCCGAGCGGATGACCGCCGGTGTTGGCGAGCACCTCGGGCTTGCCCTCTCCCTCGATTTTCATGCGCACGAGATCACCGTTGGTCAGTCCCGTATAGATGTAACCATCCTTGATCGCGGTTGCCTCGGGTCCGGCGAGTTTGCCGCGCCAGAGCTTTTCGGCGCCCGCCAGGGAGTTCTTGCGCTCGAAGCGGCCCTCATAGGGTGGGGCCTTGGGCGGGTTCCAGCCCTGGGGATCAATGGGGATCGGCCAGCACAACAGGTAGGCGATAAACAGGATGATGGCAATGACAATCAGTATTCCCACAGTAGTTCTCCGCGGCCGCTTTATTGTTATTCGGCCGACGCGGCGATGCCGCGCGACCGGCCGGTCGACTATACGCCGCAGACCTTGTGGATCAAATACCTTGTCCCGACGCCTGAGCGATCGCCACTGGTGGTAAATGCCGGTTAGCGCCGACGCCGTCCCGGTCGCCGCGCGCCCGCCGCTGGCGCATCATCGGGCGGCTTCGTGTCACCGCGTCCGCCGCGCGCCGGCTTCGTGGCTGCCGCCGCTGGTTGCTTGGCCTTTCCCTTGCGCCCGCCTTTGCGGCCCTGCTCCTCCGCGTGCTGGGCCGCAAGTTTGCGCGCCGTTGGGGATACTTCCGGCTCCCGCCCCGGGCGACGCCCGACACCATCGACCAGATCGAAATCGACCTTGCGTTCGTCCAGATTTACCCGCGCTACCCGCACCCGTAGCCGGTCGCCCAGCCGGAACACCCGCCGCGTGCGTTCGCCCATCAGGCGATGGTGCGCGGGCTCGTGGTGGTAATAATCCTTGGGCAAGCCGGTGATGTGGATCAGTCCCTCGACATAGAGTTCTTCCAGCTCCACAAACAGTCCGAAGCTGGTGACGCCCACCACCACACCGGCAAATTCATCGGCGACGTGTTCGAGCAGGTACTCGCACTTGAGCCAATGCACCACACTGCGCGTCGCATCATCGGCGCGGCGCTCGGTCATGGAGCATTGCACGCCCGCCTCGTCCATGGCTGCCGCATCGTAGGGATAACCTTGCGGCAATGGCACCTTGGGTGCGTCCGAGTGCCGGCGCAACTGCTTGTTGCGGCCCTTGCTCCACAGCAGTGCGCGGATCGCGCGGTGCACCAGGAGATCGGGATAACGGCGAATCGGCGAAGTGAAATGGGTATAGGCGGGATAATGCAGACCGAAATGCCCGAGGTTTTCCGGCTGATAACGCGCCTGCCGCATTGAGCGCAGCATCACCGACTGAATGATCGAGGCATCGGGGCGACCCGCGACCTTCTTGAGCACCGCCTGGAAGTCCTCCGGCGTGGGTTCGTCGCCACCCGGCAGACCCAGACCCAGCTCGCCGAGAAACTCCCGTAGATTGGCGAGCTTCTCCGCCTGAGGTCCGTCGTGGACCCGGTACAGCACCGGCAGCTTGCTCTTCTCCAAGAGCTGCGCGGTGCACACATTGGCGCACAGCATGCACTCCTCGATCAGGCGGTGCGCTTCGGTGCGTTCGGCTGGCACGATGCGTTCGATTTTGCGCTCCGCATCGAACAGGATGCGGGTCTCGCCGGATTCAAAGTCGATGGCCCCGCGGCGCTCGCGCGCCTCGCGCAGCGCCTGATAGAGGCGATGCAGTTCGTCAATGCGGGGCAGAATGGCGTGGAACTGGCTGCGCACGCCGCTCTCGGGATCGTCCTTCTGGGCGATCATGGCCGCTACCTGGGTGTACGTCAGCCGCGCTCGGGAATGCATCACGGCTTCATAAAATTCGAAGCGTTTGACCACGCCCTTCCGGTCGATGCGCATCTCGCACACCATGCACAGGCGATCCACCTCCGGATTCAGCGAGCACAGTCCGTTGGAAAGCTGCTCCGGCAGCATCGGCACCACATGCCCGGGAAAATAGACCGAGTTGCCGCGCTGGTAGGCCTCGCGATCCAGCATCGATCCCGCCGGCACATAGTGGGCGACGTCGGCGATCGCCACCAGCAGGCGCCAGCCGCCGAACCTGAGGCGCTCGCAGTAGACGGCATCGTCGAAGTCGCGGGCATCCTCGCCATCGATGGTGACCAGCGCCAGCTCGCGCAGATCGACCCGCCCCCGCAAATCGGCGCGTTCCACCCGCTCCGGCAACTTGCCAACTTGGGCGGCAACCGCCTCCGGCCAGGCCTGGGGCAGACTGAAATTGTGGATCGCCACTTCGATTTCCATACCTGGCGCCAGATGATCGCCGAGTACGCGTGAAATGCGGCCCGCGGGCTGGCCCTCGCGGGACGGCTGGCGGGTAATTTCCACCAGCACCATCTGGCCGGCTCGGGCGCCGCCGGTGTCGCCCGGCGTGATCAACACGTCCTGACTGATACCGGGGTTATCCGGCCGCACGAAGTGGATGCCGCCCTCGGTGAAATAACGTCCCACCAGTTCCCGCGTGCCGTGTTCCAGCACTTCCACGATGGAACCTTCAGGACGCCCGCGACGATCGAAGCCCGAGATCCGCACCAGTACCTGATCGCCCGCCAGCACCCGCCGCATCTGGCGGCTGGACAGAAAGATATCCGCCTGACCGCCGCCAGCCACCACGAAACCATAGCCCTCGGGATGACCCGTGACGCGGCCCTTGATCAGATTCATCTTGTCCAGCGCGCCATAGCCGCCGGAACGGTTCTCGACGATCTGCCCATCGCGAACCATGGCGCCCAGACGGCGCCGCAGTGCCTCAATCTGCTCGTCGTCCCTGAGGCCGAGTTCACGGCTCAACTCAGCCTGGTTGAGCGGCCCCACACTGTCTGCCAACAGCTGCAGGATGTATTCGCGGCTGGGAATGGGTTTTTCGTAGCGCGCTGCTTCCCGCTCAGCCTGAGGATCGTTCTTGAGATGTTTGTTCCGCATAGGTCAGATCATGGCTCATGGATTCGGTGCAGACACCCGCGCCGGAAGGTTCCGGTCACCGGCCTGCTCCGCCGCAGTATGACGGATTGACAAGGCTGGAGGCGATACGTAGAGTGCTGCTCCCGCGCCGGCGTCCAACATTGGTCTCGGTCCGCGCCCAGGTGGTGAAATTGGTAGACACGCTAGCTTCAGGTGCTAGTGGCCTTACGGTCGTGGAGGTTCAAGTCCTCTCCTGGGCACCATCGCAATCCCCTCCCGGCAATCTCCGCAGTCTGACATCGGCGCGCCAAGCGTCAACAAAAGCAACTTTGTTGATATCGCTCAGATAACGCGGTCTTCAGCAACGGCTCGTGTATTAGGCAACGCCTGGACTTGCCGACTATACTTGAAACCAGCATCCATTCCCGTGTCTCCGCACGAAACCTGCGCGTCTTTCCCCGCAGCGGTTCGCGGTTGGCCCGGTACTCGATTTTCGACAAGCATCGCGATCCACAACCACTACCCATCGAGGTTATTACCATGGCAGAAGCCAAAGCAGTGAGCAAAATAGCCAAGGGCGAGAATGTCTCCCGCCTCAGCGCCTTCGACCCCAACTACAAGAGCGACAAGCCGCAGTCGTACTACGACGACATCAAGCGGAAGTTCGCCGAGGAGCGCGACCTGCGGCTGAACTACCGGCCCGAGGGCACCGCCCAGTACACCTCCGACCTGGACGGTGATCTGGCGCATTTCGGCGACGATCCGTACGGCGGCAACTTCCAGCCGCGTGAAGCCATCAACGACACCGTCGAGGTGCTGTTCACCGGCGGCGGCTTCTCGGCACTGCTGTCCATCGCCCGCCTGCGCGAATACGGTGTCAAGAGCATCCGGATCGTCGAGCGCGGGGCCGATGTCGGCGGCACCTGGTACTGGAACCGCTACCCAGGCGCCGCCTGCGATGTGCCCTCCTACGATTACCTGCCGCTGCTCGAAGAGCTGGACTATGTGCCCAGCCGCCGCTACGCCCGGGCACCCGAAATCTACGAACACTGCCAGCGCATCGCCAAGCATTACAACATCTACGACCTCGCCGTGTTCCAGACCACGGTGACGTCCACGGTGTGGAATGAAGAAGAGAAAATGTGGCATGTGAAAACTGATCGCGGTGACCACATGCGGGCGCGTTTCGTGATCTGTGCCAACGGCCCCATGGCCAAGCCCAAGCTGTCAAAAATCCGGGGGATCCCCAGCTTCAAAGGAAAATCCTTCCACTCGTCACGCTGGGATTACGACTACACCGGCGAAAATCTGGAAAAACTGAAAGGCAAGCGGGTTGCCATCATCGGCACCGGCGCCACGGCGGTGCAGGTGATCCCCGAAGTCGCCAAGGCCGCCAAGGAACTCTATGTGTTCCAGCGCACGCCTTCATGCATCGACATCCGCAACGACTGGGCCACCGATCCCAACTGGGCGCGCAAACTGAAACCGGGCTGGCAGGCCGCCCGCCGCCAGCGCGCCATCGATAGCTCCGATCCGCATGCGCCGAAAACGGCCGTGAAGGCCGATATCCCCCCCGAGGAGAAAGTTCGTCGCCAGGAAAACGCCAATATCGACTACATCATGTGGCTGCACAGCCGCATCGAGGAAATCGTCGAGGACAAGGCGACTGCGGAGTCTCTCAAGCCCTGGTACATGTTCATGTGCAAGCGGCCCACCTTCCATGACGAATTCCTGCCCACCTTCAACCAGCCCAATGTCCATTTGGTGGACACCCACGGCAAGGGTGTCAGCGAGATCACCGAAAAGGGTCCCGTGGTCGACGGCAAGCTGTACGAAGTGGACCTGATCGTCTACGCCACCGGCTTCGAGGTGCAGAAAACCGGCATCTACAACCAGATCATCGGTCGCAACGGCCTTGAGCTGAACGACAAGTACAAAGACGGCATCCGCACGCTGCTGGGCATTCACTCCCACGGCTACCCCAACCTGTTCATCATGGCCGGGTACCAGGCGTCGTTTCAGTTCAACATCACTGACGTGCTCTCGGTGCAGGGCGATCACATCGCCGCCTGCATCAAGTACACCCGGGAACACGGCTACAGCACCATCGATATCACCCCCGAAATCGAGGAGTGGTGGGTGCAAGAGGTCATCGACTACCGCGGCAAGACGGACCGCAACAAGGAGTGCACGCCGGGCTATTACAATTTCGAGGGCGAATTCAACCGGCGTCAGGACGGCACCTACAACGGCGGCTTCAAGCGCTATATCGACAAAGCCAAGGAAGTGCAGGGCGATATGGAGAAAGACTTCCTGTTCGAGAAATAAAGGGTTCGCACCTAGGCGAAAACCCAAACGAGGCCCCGCAGCGTCAGGCGCTGCGGGGCCTTGTCTTTTGTGCCCAAGGCTTGGTCGTAAAATTTCTCGCCGCGGCCTTGCCTCCCGGGCCGACCCGAGCGGTCGGTCCGCGGGCGCGCTGCCCGGCGCCGTTACCGGTCAGGGACGGGGCTCGAACACCAGAGTGTCTTCGTTGATGGTGACGTAGTATTTGCGGGCATGCGCCATCCGCCGCGCAATCGTCAGATACACCACCTTGTCATCCGGGTCGCAGGCGTTGCGGAAATCCTCCCGGCTGATGGTCCAGGATTTCCCTTCACCGAGCGCGTTCAGGGTGCCCTGCAGGTCGGCAGTCGACATGTTGCCCTCCCGATATATGGATTATTTTGGGATTTGGACGCTTGCGTGCCCCCGGGAGCACCAGGCAACACCTGCGCGCGAGCGACCTGTGGCACCGAAACTAGTCAGTCGCGCGGCGAGTGTCAAGAGACCGCGGTAAGTGGCACTGGCGCCGCTTCTACTGCCGTCGCCCGGAAACCACCCGCGGCGAGGGATGGTAAACTCACCGGTCATATACGTTTGCAATGCGGTACGACAAGCGGACCGGTTATAGTCCAAAATGTCTCCGTCACTCCTTTCACTCCTAGCACCACTCTTGCCAAGAGGCCCTTTATGACCGAAGCAGCACTGAGCCATGTGTTTGATTACCCCCCGCAAAGAACCAAGCGGGAGGTTGATTTCGAGACCGTCATCATCGGCGCCGGCCTGTCGGGCATCGGCGCTGCCATTCGCCTGATCCGGGAAGGCCTCGGGGATTTCGTCATCCTCGAGAAAGGCATCGACGCCGGCGGCACTTGGCAGGACAACACCTATCCCGGTCTGACCGTCGACATCCCCTCACTGAGCTATTCGTTTTCGTTCGAACAGAACCCCTTCTGGTCGAGCCTGTACGCGCCGGGTCCGGAAATGAAAGCCTATGTGGATCACTGCGTGACCAAGTACGGTGTGCGCCCCCACATGCGCTATAACATGGAGGTGGCCGACGCAACCTACGACGAGCAGCGCAATGTCTGGGTAACCCGCACCAAGTCCGGCGAGACCATCACTTCGCGTTACCTGGTGAGCGCAACCGGCTTCCTGACCATCCCGAAACTGCCCATCATCGACGGCATCGAGAAGTTCGAGGGTAAAGTCATGCACACCGGCCGCTGGGATCACTCCTACGATCTCACCGGCAAGCGCGTGGGTTTCATCGGTACCGGCGCCACCGGCATTCAGGCGGTGCCCGAGATCGCTGACAAGGTGAAATCCATCGATGTGTATCAGCGCACGGCGATCTGGCTGTTGCCGAAAAAAGAAATGCCCTTCAGTCCGCGCTGGCAGGCGGCATTCGCGAAAATCCCCGGCCTGCAACGACTGGCACGGCTTGCAGTCATCTTCTTTACCGACATCATCATGATCAACCTGCTGGTGTTCAACAAATACTTCGGCTTTATCGGCAAGAAGCTGGAGCGCATCTGCGTCAACCACATCCGCAATCAGGTCAAGGATCCCGCGACCCAGGAAGCCCTGATTCCCACTTACGATTTCGGCTGCAAACGCCCGAGTTTCACCAGCAAGTTTTACCCGGTGTTCAACCGCGAGAATGCTTCCCTGGTCACCAACCCGATCGATCGCATCACCGAAAACGCGATCGTCACCAAGGACGGCACGGTGCGCGAGATCGATACCCTGATCTGCGCAACCGGCTTCGAGGTGTTCCAGAAAGGCAGCGTGCCCACCTACAAGCTGGTGGGCAAGAACGGTCTAGACATCAGCGATTTCTGGGAAGAAAACCGCTATCAGGCCTTTGAAGGCTCGACGGTGCCGAATTTCCCCAACTTTTTCATGATGTTTGGTCCTTACAGCGTCTGCACCGCCTCTTGGTTTGGCATGATCGACACCCAGTCCAAGCATCTGGTGCGCTGCCTGAAAGCGGCCAAGAAACGCCACGCGAACTATATCGAGATCAAGAAATCGGCCAACGACGCCAATTTCCAGAAAGTTCAGTCACGCACCAAACTGACCATCTTCAAGGCCGGCAACTGCGCGACCTCCAACAGTTATTATTTCGACCGCCACGGCGACAGCCCGACCATTCGCCCGACCCTGGGCTTCGTGCACTGGCTCACCAGTCGGTTCTTCAGTATGAGCAACTACATTTTCGATTCGAAATAACAACTGCTCACTGCGACGACAGAACCCATGCCCCACGGCGTTGGCTCTGTCGTCGCAGATCTCGCACGAGGCTGGCAACTGCTTTAAGCCGCGCAACCGACAGCACTCTCTGGTTTGCCCCCCCCCCGCATCACCCCTTGAACTGCTTATTGAACCCCCTCCTAACCAGCCTTTCAGGCGGGCGGCTTCAGGTGGGCGCTGCGGGCGTCTTCAGGCAGGCGATAGGCGCCAATCGATCGGCGGCTCGCCGTGTTCCACCAGCCAGGCGTTGGCGCGCGAAAATGGCCGGCTCCCGAAAAACCCCCGGTGGGCGGACAGCGGCGAAGGATGCGGTGACTGGATCACCAGATGTTTGTGGGCATCGATGAACGCGCCCTTGCGCTGGGCGTGGCTGCCCCAGACGATGAAGACAAGCCCTTCGCGGTGGGCATCGAGAGCCGCGATGGTCCTGTCGGTGAAAGTCTCCCAGCCACTTTTCTGATGGGAAGCGGCGCGGCCCTGCTCGACCGTGAGCGTGGTGTTCAGCAGCAGCACGCCCTGCCCGGCCCAATGCGTCAGGCAACCATGCTTGGCCGGCGGGATGCCCAGGTCGCTTTCCAGTTCGCGGTAGATATTGCCCAGCGAGGGCGGAATCGCCACGCCGGGTGGCACCGAGAAGCACAAGCCGTGGGCCTGACCCGGCCCGTGGTAGGGATCCTGGCCCAGAATCACTACCTTGACAGTTTCGAAGGGCGTGGTGTCGTAAGCGGCGAACCAGTTATCGGCGGCCGGATAGATGATCTTGCCGGCGCGCTTTTCGGCCATCAGAAAAGCGCGTAGTTCCTGCATGTAGGGCTGCTCAAACTCCGGCTCCAGCCAGCGCAGCCAGGACGGGTGCAGCTTGATCGCACGCGTCGCGCCCGCCATCCAGTTCAGCTCTCGCGCTCCGGGCGCATATGGGGGAACAGCAAGACATCGCGGATCGATGGCGAATCGGTGAGCAGCATCACCAGACGGTCAATGCCGATGCCCTCGCCGGCGGTGGGCGGCAGGCCGTATTCCAGGGCGCGGATGTAGTCGGCATCGAAGTGCATGGCTTCGGCATCGCCGGCGTCTTTTTCCTGCACCTGGGCGAGAAAGCGCTCGGCCTGATCCTCGGAATCGTTGAGCTCGGAAAACCCGTTGGCCAGCTCGCGTCCACCGACAAAGAACTCGAAGCGGTCGGTGACGAACGGATTGTCATCGTTGCGCCGCGCCAGGGGTGACACTTCGGTGGGATATTCGGTGATGAACGTCGGCTGCTCCAGTCGCGCCTCGACGGTTTTCTCGAAAATCTCGATCTGCACCTTGCCCAGCCCCCAGGAATTCTTGAGGGGAATGCCGAGCCGGCCCGCCAGCGCGCGCGCGTCGGCGAGGTCGGCGAGATCCCCCGCGCCGATTTCCGGATTCAGGCGCAGAATGGATTCCACCACCGTCATCCGCGCAAACGGCTGGGCGAAATCGTAATCCGCACCCTGATAACTCACCGTCGTAGTGCCGAGCACCGCCATGCACAGCTTGCGCAACATGTCCTCGGTAAGATCCATCAGGTCGCGGTAATCGGCGTAGGCCTGGTAAAACTCCAGCATGGTGAATTCGGGGTTGTGTCGGGTGGAGAGCCCCTCATTGCGAAAACT
>JBKHWK010000001.1:0-64394 GCA_046566625.1 Gammaproteobacteria bacterium | reverse complement strand
TTCTTGCTCATCGGACACCTCGGGGGTTGGGGTTATTCTTTCGAAAACCCGGTGTCCGTCAAATGGCGGGAAGATCAGGTATTCATCACCGTGATCGTGGCAGCCAGCAGGTCTCGATTCGCTACACCGAGCGATTCGCGGAGGCCGGCATCGAGCCCTCTGTGGGCAGCAAAGGGCACAGCTATGACAACGCGTTAGCCGAAACCATCAATGGGCTGTACAAGGCAGAGCTGAT
The DNA here is from genome assembly GCA_046566625.1 of Gammaproteobacteria bacterium. Lineage (GTDB taxonomy): Bacteria > Pseudomonadota > Gammaproteobacteria > Pseudomonadales > Porticoccaceae > JAGPUQ01. The sequence goes on along the minus strand of JBKHWK010000001.1, from coordinate 64,159 downwards.
TCATCGGCGGCCCTGGAAGAACCGTGAGGCCGTTGAGCTGGCCACCCTGCAATGGGTTCACTGGTTCAACCATCAGCGACTGCTCGGCTCGATCGGGTATATCCCGCCGGTGGAAGCTGAGGCAAACTTCTACCGACAACAAGCAGGTCAGGCCATGGCAACACTCATGATGGAAATGAGCCATGCCGGCGCGCCGAAGTTGGGTGCCAATCCAAGCCAGCAACCATAACCGGAGACCAACATGTCCCTCGACGCCCAGGCCGCAAAACTTCTCGAAATGACGGCGAACAGCAATGCCCCCGCGCTCGGTGAAGGCACCGTTGCCGAAAGCCGCGCCGGTTTCGCCGCCCTCACCGAGATGGTGGGCATCAAGGCGCCCACACCGAAGTCCATCCGCGAAGTACAGATTCCCGGACCGGGCGGCGCAATCCGCACCCTGGTCATCACCCCCGACACCCCAACGACCGGACCCCGACCGATCCTGATCTACTACCACGGTGGCGGCTGGGTGATCGGCAGTCCCGAGACCCACAAGCCCGAAGCCTGCTACTACGCGGCGAAGGCCGACTGCATCGTGCTGGTGCCGGACTACCGGCTCGCCCCCGAGCACCCCTTCCCCGCCGCGCCGCTCGACTGCTACGCGGTGCTGGAGTGGGCCGCGGCCAATGCCGGTCAGATCGGTGCGGATGGCAGCCGCATCGCGGTGGGCGGCGACAGCGCCGGCGGCAATCTCTCCGCGGTGGTGAGCCAGATGACCCGCGACCGCAAGGGGCCACCCATTGCCCTGCAACTGCTGATCTATCCCGTCACCCGGATGGGCGCGAACACCGCGTCTTATCGCGACTGCGGCGAGGGCTATTTCCTCACCGCAACCGCCATGACCTGGTTTTTCAATCAATATCTGCGCAAGCCCGAGGACTGGGACAACACCCTCGCCTCTCCGCTGCTCGCCAGCAATTTCGCGGGCCTGGCGCCGGCGCTGGTGATGACTGCGGGCTTCGATCCCCTGCGCGATGAAGGCGCCGAATACGCCGACAAGCTCACCGCCGCCGGCGTGCCAGTGGAATACATCTGCTACCGGAACCAGATCCACGGCTTTGTGTCGATGGCGGAGGCCATCGATGAAGGTCGCCAGTTTCTCGATCAGGCCGCGGCAGCACTGCGCAAAGCGTTCCATGCCTGAGCCAGACTGCGGCGAAACGTTTTCTTATCACTTCCAACAGACAACACCACCGGGGGATTCATGTCACAACAACAACTCGACAAACTGCTGAAGATTTTCGAACGCCAACCGCCGTTGGGCACCGTGACCATCGCGGAAGAGCGCCGCAATCTCGATGAGGGCGGCGCCCGTTTCAAGGTGCCGGCGGATGTGACCCTGACCCCAGTCGATGTCGACGGCATTCCCGGCGAATGGCTGGCCGCGCCGAGTGCGCGTGCGGACTGCGCGGTGCTCTATCTGCACGGCGGCGGCTATGCGATTGGCTCCATCACCAGCCACCGCTACCTGATGCAGAACGTCTCGCGTCATTCCGGCGCCCGCACGCTCGGCATCGAGTACCGGCTTGCCCCCGAACATGCCTTTCCCGCCGCCGTGGACGACGCCACCAAGGCCTACCGCTGGCTGCTGGCCCAAGGCTTTGCGCCCGGCCGCATCGCCATTGCCGGCGATTCCGCGGGCGGCGGTCTGACGCTGGCCACGCTGGTGAACCTGCGCGATCTGGGCCTGCCGCTGCCCGCCGGCGGTGTGCTGATTTCGCCCTGGGCCGACCTGACCGGTGATGCCGGTGCGGTGACCGCGCGCGCCGCCAGCGATCCCATGGTGAAGCCGGATGGCCTGTTCCGGCTCGCCGGTGAATACCTGAAGGGCACCGACGCCAAGCATCCCCTGGCCTCGCCCGTGTTCGCCGATCTCACCGGCCTGCCGCCACTGCTGATCCATGTGGGCGGGCGCGAGATTCTCTACGACGACGCCATCACGGTGGCAACCAACGCCCGCAAAGTCGGCGTGAAAGTCGATCTGGTCGACGAGCCCGCACTGTTCCACGTCTGGCACGCCTTCGCGCCCATGCTCGACGAAGGCCAACGCGCGGTCGAACAGATCGGCGGCTGGCTGCAGGGGCGCTTTCAGGCTTGATCCCATAACCAATAAACCCATCAAGGAACCGCGTCATGGCCAGTCCGGAAAGCAAGAAACTGCTCGAACTGTTGTGGAAAAACTATCCCGGCCCGTCCGACTACGAAAAGATGAAGGACAAGGTCGGCAAGATGCGCGACAACTTCGTGCAGGCGACCAAGAACTTCGCCACCCCGCCGGCGGATACCGAGGTCCAGACGGTGGATGTCGATGGCGTTCCCGGCGCATGGGTCTGCGCGCCGGGTGTGGATCAGGACCGGGTGCTGTTGTATCTGCACGGCGGCGGTTATGTGATCGGCTCGATCCAGACGCACATGGGGCTGATCGCGGCGCTGTCGCGCGCCGCCAACTGCCGTGCGCTCGCCCTCGACTACCGGCTGGCGCCGGAACACCGCTACCCGGCGGCGGTCGAGGACGCCACCAAGGCCTACGGCTGGCTGCTGGCGCAGGGTTACAAACCCGGCAAGATCAGCATCGCCGGTGATTCCGCCGGCGGCGGTCTGACACTTGCGACCCTGGTGGCGTTGCGCGACGCCGGCACTCCGCTGCCCGGTGCGGCCGTACCCATCTCGCCCTGGACGGATCTCGAAGGCACCGGCGAATCCATGCGCACCAAGGTCGATGTCGATCCCATGGTCGAACCCGGCGGGCTGTTCGGCATGGCCAGGATCTATCTGGGCGACGCCGATCCGCGCCAGCCCACCGCCTCGCCGCTGTATGCAGACATGAAAGGCCTGCCACCACTGCTGATCCAGGTCGGTGATCTCGAAACCCTGCTCGACGACGCCACCCGAACGGCCGCCAACGCCAAGGCGGCGGGCGTCGATGTGACGCTTGAGGTCTGGCCCGAGATGGTCCATGTCTGGCATCTGTTCGCACCCATGGTGCCCGAGGGGCGCGAGGCCATCGCGCGTATCGGCCAGTTCCTGGCTCAGCATACGGCTTGATAAAAATACGCGACCTATCGCTTCTAGAATAAGGAGAAAGAATCATGGCTGGACGAGTAGCCGGTAAAGTGGCTTTGATAACGGGTGGCGGTTCAGGGATTGGCGAGGCCACCGCACTGCGCTTTCAGGAGGAAGGCGCCAAGGTGGTGGTAGTGGACATCAACGGCGACAGCGCCAAACGTGTCGCCGCAGCACTGCGCGAGCGCGGCGGCGAGGCGACCCATTTCGTCGCCGATGTCACGGACCCGGAAGCCGTGCAGGGCATGATCCGGCACGCCGTGCAGACGTTCGGCCGCCTCGACATCCTCCACAATAACGCCACGGCGGCGGAGGTGGGCTCCGTCACCAACCTCAGCCTGGAAGGCTGGAACCGCACCCTGGCGGTGAATGTGACGGCACCCTTCCTGGCCACCAAATACGCCCTGCCCATCATGATCGCCCAGGGCGGCGGCGCCATCGTCAACACGGCGTCCATTTCCGGCACCAGGGGCGACTACGGCATGTCCGCCTACAACGCCGGCAAGGCCGCCGTGATCAACTTCACCCGCTCCGCGGCCATCGAGTACGCGGCCAGGGGCGTCCGCATGAACTGCGTTTGCCCGGGCGCCATCGACACACCGGCGATCCAGGCGCTAACCGGCAGCGGCGCGGCGACACCCCACATGTCGGTGGCGGGCAGCCCTGCCGGCCTGCCCAAGCTGTCCGATGAAACCCGCGAGAAACTACGTACGCGGATGGCCGGCGCGCACCCAATCGGCCGTCTGGGCCAGCCCGGCGAAATCGCCAATCTGGTGTTGTTTCTGGCCTCGGATGAAGCATCCTTCATCACTGGCGCCGCCTACATCATCGACGGCGGACTCACAGCGCATACCGGACTGCCGAGCATGACCTGACAGCACACACAAAAAACGGGGCCCTGAGCCCCGTTTTTTGCAACTTCCCTGCTGTTGATCCTATGCGCAGAAATGCGCCATTTACTGCTAAAAACAGACATCGCATCTTCGTGGGCCAACTGGTGCTCTACCTCGTTGGCGGAATAGCTGCCCAGCACGGAAAGGTTGAGTCGACGGGACTTATCAAGGGCTCGCTCAGGCCGATCGTTGCCCAACTGTCCGCGCGGCCGGGAGTTCTGGGGCCAAGTCTGGGCGTGGCGGATTGCTGAACTCCATGGCACCGTCGTCGACCGCGCAAAACCTCAGGTTTTTGAGATCGCGCAGGTAGTTCTGCGGGGCAAACCACGGATCCTTGTCACCCTGTTTTGGCAGCTTGCCGGCGGCGCGGCGCACATAGCCGGACGACAGATTGAACCAGGCGGTTTCCTCCATGGTGGGGTCGCGCAAACGCGGCGTACACTGGCGCGTCGCGGTCTTTTCCATGTGGTTCAGCAGCCGGCACACATAGGTGCTGGTGAGATCGGCGCGCAACGTCCAGGAAGCGTTGGTGTAGCCGAAGGTGGTGGCGAGGTTGGGCACGTCGTTGTACATCATGCCCCGGTACATGAAGGTTTCGCCCGGCACGACGGCTTTGCCGTCGACACTCACCGCGACACCGTTGAACACCTCCAGCGCCAGCCCGGTTGCGGTAATCACCATGTCCGCCGCAAGCACCTGCCCGGATTTCAACCGGATACCCTCGGGGAGGAAGGTGTCGATGTGGTCGGTCACGACGGACGCGCTGCCGCTTTTTATGGCGTCAAAGAAATCATCGTCCGGCACCAGACACAGACGCTGATCCCAGGGGCCGTAGGATGGCGTGAAGTGCGTTGCGACATCGTAGTCAGGCCCGAGGCGCTTGCGCACCTGGTTGATGAGGTAACGCTTCATGCGCTCCGGGCTTTTTTTGGAGCGGCTGAAAACAAACAGGGTAAGAAGCACATTGCGCCAGCGGATGAGGTCGTAGGCGAGCTGCGCCGGCAGTATCCGGCGCAGCCGGTTGGCCAGGGCATCCTCGGACGGGCGCGACAGCATGTAGGTGGGCGAGCGTTGCAGCATGGTGACGTGCGCGGCCGTTTTCGCCAGCTCCGGCACCAGCGTCACGGCGGTGGCACCACTGCCGATCACCACCACCTTTTTGTCGCGGTAATCGACGTCGTCGGGCCAGTGCTGCGGGTGAATCACCCGTCCCGGAAAGCGGTCGATTCCCGGAAAATCCGGCGTGTAGCCCGCCGCGTAGCGGTAATAACCTCCGCACAGAAACAGAAAATTGCAGGTGTAAGTGACGGGCTCCCGGGCTTCCCCACGCTCAGCCTGCACGGTCCAGCAAGCGGTTTCCGTCGACCATGCAGCGCTGCGCACCTGGTGCTGGAAACGGATTTTTTCCCGGATGTGATTTTCGTCGGCGGTTTCTTCCAGATACCTGAGGATGGCAGGTCCGTCGGCAATGGCTTTCTGTTCCTTCCAGGGCTTGAAGGAGTAGCCCAGGGTATACATATCGGAATCGGAGCGAATCCCCGGGTAGCGAAACAGGTCCCAGGTCCCCCCCAAGGCGTTGCGGCTCTCAAGTATGGCGTAGCTTTTGGTCGGGCAGTCGCGCTGCAGATGAAAGGCGGCGCCGATCCCGGAAATGCCAGCGCCGATGATCAATACGTCGAAATGCGCTACCGCCACTAATCTCACCCCTCCGCCGTGGACATACCGCCAAGCCCGCAGATTACGCGACGCTGGCAGACCATGGCAAAACCAACGCAGCGGGTCCGCGAATGCGGCCGCGCTTGAGAAAACGGAATTTCCCGATGGCTGGAGTTCACGAAAATCGAGCAAGCTCCTTGCCGCGAACCCGTTGTTTAGGGGCGCTTATCGCGCAATTTCAGCGCCGGGCAGCGATCTGCGCGGGCCGCGTTGTTTCCATCCAGCGCCGAATGCGGCCGGCATCACCGACCCGCGTAAGAGTCCCCGAGGAGTTCATCAGCACCATGACCACCGGCTTGCCGGTGATGGTGGTTTGCATCACCAGGCAGCGCCCGGCCTCGCTGAGGTACCCGGTCTTGGTGATGTCGATGTCCCACGACCGGTTGCGCACCAGCGGATTGGTGTTGCGATAGAGGGTCGGGTAGCGGCCCACCTTGACGGTCAGCTCGCGCCTCGTTGAAAAATCGCGAATATGGGGGTACCGACTCGCCGCCTTGACCATGCGCGCCAGATCCGACGGCGTTGAGCGGTTGTCTCCGGACAGTCCGGTTGCCTCCACGAAACGCGTATGCGTCATACCCAGCGCCTTGGCCTTGCGATTCATCGCCGCCACGCCAGCGGCTTTGCCGCCCGGATAATTGCGCAGTAACGCCGAGGCAGCGCGGTTTTCGGACGACATCAATGCCAGCGTGAATGCCTGGCGGCGCGTCAGGACCGTGCCCACGGCAAGTCGCGAGCTGCTGCCGCGCAGGCGATCAACATCCGCCTTGGTGATCTGGATGGTTTGGTCCAGCGACTGCTTGGCATCGAGCACGACCATGGCGGTCATGAGTTTGGTGATGGAGGCAATGGGCACGGCTTGTTGGGCATTTTTCTGGTAGAGCACCTCGCCGGTATCGGCGCGCATCACCAATGCCGAGCGCGACTGGATTTGCGGTGCCTTCGGCTTGCCCGCCGCCTGCGCGCTCCCGGCTGCCAGGACGCCGAGTGCCAGGGTCGCCGCCAGCAGGCTGCGGAAGGTTGCGCGCACAGAGTAGCGGTTCATGATCGTCCTCGAATTGGGTGAGGCGGGGCAGTCACGCCTCTACCCGCCCAGTATCCTCAAATTCGCCTCAATTTCCAACGGTAACACACTGTCTTTGAGTATTTTTTTCAGCTTGTTGAAAAACTGCTGCGGCAGCCATCTGCTTCGTTGCGCGGTGCTCGCTCCCTCGCCTATCTACCCGATATATCTCGGTCGCTGCGCGCCGTGCGCCTCGCAGCTGGCCCCCTCGCGACGTTTTTCAACAAGCTGTCAGCTAAAGCGCCGGACAACGCCATTCCGGCAGCCAGCCAGATTCGCCGACCCCGGCCGCGACGGGTCGACAGACAAACAAATCGCCTACCGCAACCAGTTCCCCGTCGCGCTCGATCAACGGCACTCGATCCCGCAGCCAAGGCTCAAGAGCCTGCTCCTGAAGCACCCTTTTAAGCGTATTGGAGGCGCCACGCCCCTGGGGATGGACGCGCTCCCCGCCCGATCGATAACGAACGCTGAGGCGGGCACCCGGCAAGGTAACACGCAGCCCCAGGCCAAGCGCCGGCTGGGCGCTGAAATGAGCCCCATCCGGCAGTTCGAGCGGCATTTCCGGTGACCAGGGCCAAGGACCCCGGTCGCGAGACGGCGCGGCACCCCAATGAGGCGGCAACAGATACAGTCGATTGCGAAAGCGCCGCCACTGTCCGCCCGACCATTCCACCAACGGGGCGGCGTCGGGAGCGGCGCCGATCAGGTCGCGAAACAGGGCGTCGAGAACACGGGCGCCGGGTTCCTCGCCGGTCGCCTCCGGGAGTTGCCAGTGGCGCAGCAGATTGCGTTGTCGGTGCGTCGCCAGCTTGGCCAGTCCGGCCAGGCTCAGGCTGCGCCCGACGCGTTCGGGGCGTTCATCAAGACCCGCCAGATCGATAGCAGCCAGATCCTGCCCCAGTTCCGCTGCCACCCGGCTCTGGTCGGCGACCCGCTGCAGCCGCGCCACGGCGTCCGGCCAGCGCGCGGTCATTACGGGCAACACGCGATGGCGCAGATAATTGCGATCAAAATCGAGGCGCGCATTGCTTTCGTCTTCGATCCAGTCGAGGTGATGGCGCTGCGCATAGTCGCGCAGCGACCCACGCGGCACTCCGAGCAAAGGGCGCAGCAGCCAACCGCGGCCGAGCGGTCGCGCGACCGGCATGCCTGCGGGAACACCGCTCCGCAGCAGCCGGTACAACAGGGTTTCTGCCAGATCATCGGCATGATGACCCAATACCAGCAGGTCGCCGTGCTCCAGCTTGCGCTTGAACACCCCGTAACGCGCGTCTCTGGCGCTGGCCTCAAGGCCATGCGGACCTGGAGCCACGGTCACCTGTTCGGAGTGGCAGGCGATGCCCAGCGCGTCGCATGTGCGCCGGCAGTGGGTTTCCCAGTGACTGGCCTGCGGCGACAATCCGTGATTGACGTGCACCGCAAGCAGCGACTCCGGGCCCCGCCGGCGCCACAACAGGTGCAACAGGGCGTGGGAATCCATGCCGCCGCTGTAAGCGATAAGAATGCGGGTCGCGGGTCGCGATGCCAGGGCTGCGGTGAGAACGCCGTCGAGATCCGTCACCACGGCCCCAGCATCAATAGACGCATCAGGGGTTGCCGTAAGACATCAGGCGCTGGAAGCGCCGTTCCACCAGCGTGTCGACCGGTTCCGCGCACAGGCGGTCGAGCTGGGCGGCAAGACGAGTGCGCAGGGTCGTCGCCATGGTGCCGAGGTCGCGATGCGCGCCCCCCAGGGGTTCGGGGATGGTCTCATCGACGATACCCAACTCCTCCAGCACCTTGGAAGTGACCCCCATGGCTTCGGCGGCAAGCGGCGCCTTCTCGGCGGTTTTCCAGATGATGTTGGCGCAACCTTCCGGAGAGATCACGAAATAGGTCGAGTATTGCAGCATGTTCAGCCAGTCGCCGACGCCGATGGCAATAGCGCCACCGGAGCTGCCCTCGCCAATCACCGTGCAAATGACCGGGGTGCGCAGCCGCGACATTACCGCCAGGTTCTGGGCGATGGCCTGGCTGATGCCGCGCTCTTCGGAATCGATGCCCGGGTACGCGCCGGGCGTGTCGATGAGGGTGAGCACCGGCAGCGAGAAACGTTCGGCAAGCTCCATCAGGCGCAGCGCCTTGCGGTATCCCTCGGGTTTGGGCATGCCGAAGTTGCTCCGGATTTTTTCGGTGATGCCGCGCCCTTTTTCCTCGGCAATGACCACCACGGGCCGATCATCGATGCGCGCCACACCGCCGATGATCGCCCGATCATCGCCAAAGTGACGGTCACCGTGGAGCTCATCGAACTCGGTGAAGAGCAGCGGAATGTAATCGCTGGCGTAGGGGCGCAACGGGTGACGAGCGATCTGCACCACCTGCCAGGACGATAGATTGCTGTAGATGCTCTCGGTCAGCTTGCGAGATTTTTCCCGCAGCGTGGTGATCTCGGCGGCGATGTTGAGCGCGTTGTCGTCGCTGACGAGCTGGAGCTCTTCAATCTTGGCTTCCAGTACGGCAATGGGTTGTTCGAAATCCAGATAATCGAGATTCATTGGAAAATCCAGTGGCCCTCCGCCGCAGCGGACGGCGGTATCAGTAGTTGAGTTGCAGGCTGTCCCGACCGAAATTATCCCTCAGCCGGTGAAGGAGTTCATCCGCAGGATTCAGTGCCCAATCCGGTGGCAGCGCAATCTCGCCCACGGCGTCGGCGCAGCGATAGCGCAGCCGCAGCGGGCAACTACCCCGCCGGTAGGGCGCGAGAATATCGGCCAACTGTGTTGCCCCAGCGGGGCCGATGCGGTCGCCGCGCAATTCCAGCACCAGGCTTTTCAGCGCGGCGCCGCGCGCCTCGGCCAGAGTTTTGACGCTATCGGCACGCATCTTGAGCCCGCCGCTGTAGTCGTCTTCGCTGACCTGGCCCTCGACGACGAGAATGGCATCGCGAGCCAGTTTTTCCCGATGCTCGCGGTACAGATCGGCAAACACCGCCACCTCGATGCGACCGCTGCGGTCGTCCAAGGTGATGAAGCACATGGTGTCGCCACGCCGGGTTTTCATGCTGCGGGTACCGACCACCAACCCCACCAGACGCTGGGCTTCGCGCCCGGCACGCAGCGCGGCAATGCGCAGCGGGGCCAGGCGCTCCAGTTCGTCGGCGTATTCGTCGAGGGGGTGCCCGGTCAGGTAGAGTCCGAGCGTCTCCTTCTCGCCGCGCAGACGCTCGGCCACACCGAATCCCGGCACGGTCGCGTAGGACGCATAGCCCCGCCGCGTCGCCCGCTGTGTGGGTACGCCACCGAACAAATCGCCGATGCCGGCATCCAGATTGCGGGCCTGCTGTTCCGCCAGACGCACCGCCTCATCCGTGGCCGCAAACAGCACCGCACGGCGATAACCGATTTCGGCGACGGTCCCGAACGCATCCTGCTCCGGACCCAGGGTGTCCATGGCGCCGGCGCGAATGAGCGCGTCGAGCGCGCGTTTGTTGAGCCGGCGGGAATCGACACGGGCACAAAAATCGAACAGGTCAAGAAAGGGTCCACCGGCTTCGCGAGCCGCGATGATGGCATCCACCGGCCCCTGCCCGAGACCCTTGATCGCACCGAGTCCGTAGATGACGCAGCCATCCGTGGCGACCGAGAACTGATAGAGCCCGGCGTTGACATCCGGCGGCACGACCTCGAGCGCCAGCGCCCGGCATTCGTCGATGAGCGTAACCACCTTATCGGTGTTCTGCATATCGGCGGACAGCACCGCCGCCATGAAAGCCGCCGGATAATGGGCCTTGAGCCAGGCCGTCTGATACGCGAGCAGCGCATAGGCCGCCGAGTGTGATTTGTTGAAGCCGTAGCCGGCAAATTTCTCCATCAGGTCGAAGATGTTTTCCGCGAGCTCCGCAGCGATGCCGTTGGCGATGGCGCCCGCGCGAAAGATCGCGCGCTGCTCGGCCATTTCCTCGGCTTTCTTTTTGCCCATGGCGCGACGCAGCAGGTCGGCTTCGCCGAGGGAGTAACCGCCCAGCACCTGCGCGATCTGCATCACCTGTTCCTGATACAGGATGATACCGTAGGTGGGTTCGAGCACCGGCTTGAGCGCGGAATGCTGGTATTTCGGGTGCGGATAAGCCACCGGCTGCCGGCCGTGCTTGCGGTCGATAAAATCGTCCACCATGCCCGACTGCAACGGGCCTGGCCGAAACAGGGCCACCAGCGCCACGATATCCTCGAAGCGGCTCGGCTTGAGGCGCAGGATAAGTTCGCGGATGCCGCGCGATTCGAGCTGAAACACCGCCGTGGTGCGCGCCTTTTGCAACAAAACATAGGTCGCCGGATCGTCGAGGGGAATCGCGGCGATCACGATCGGCGCCTCGCCGGTACGCGCCCGTTCGCGATTGGCGTTGCGTACCGCCCAGTCGATGATGGTCAGGGTGCGCAGACCGAGGAAGTCGAACTTCACCAGACCCACGCGCTCGACATCGTCCTTGTCGAACTGGGTCACCAGACCTTCGCCGGCGGCATCGCAATAGAGCGGCGCGAAATCGGTGATGGCGCCGGGCGCGATGACCACGCCGCCCGCATGTTTGCCGGCGTTGCGCGTAAGACCTTCGAGCTGGAGTGCCATGTCCCAGATCTCCTGGGCCTCGTCATCGCCGGCCAGAAAATCGCGCAGCACTTCTTCCTGTTCACGTGCCTTTTCCAGCGTGATGCCCAGTTCGTTGGGAATCATTTTCGAGAGCTTGTCGGCGAGACCGTACGACTTGCCCTGCACACGAGCCACATCGCGCACCACCGCCTTGGCCGCCATGGTGCCGAAGGTGATGATCTGGGACACCGCCTCGCGGCCATAGCGATCCGCCACATAGGCGATCACGCGGTCGCGGTTGTCCATGCAAAAGTCGATGTCGAAATCGGGCATCGACACCCGCTCGGGATTGAGGAAACGCTCGAACAGCAGGTCGTAGGCAAGCGGGTCGAGATCGGTGATCTCGAGCGCATAGGCCACCAGCGAGCCGGCGCCGGAGCCGCGTCCCGGACCCACGGGAATGTCGTTGGCCTTGGCCCAGCGGATGAAGTCCATCACGATCAGGAAGTAACCCGCGAACCCCATCTGTTCGATGATGCCGATCTCGAATTCCAGCCGCGCGCTGTAGGTCGCACGCTGCTCCTGGTAATCGGGGTGCGCGGGATCCAGCAGCACTGCCAGGCGCCGCTCCAGCCCGTCGGCGGATACCCGGCGAAAAAACTCGGCAGCCGACATGCCGGCCGGCACCGGGTACTCCGGCAGGCGCACCTGATCCAGCCGCAGTTCCAGATTGCAGCGCCGCGCGATCTCGACGCTGTTGGCGAGCGCCTCGGGCAGGTCGTCGAACAGTTCTGCCATCTCGGCGGGCGAGCGCAAATACTGCCGGTCGCTGTAGCGGCGCTCGCGGCGCGGATCTGTGAGGGTACGGCTCTCGTTGATGCACACCCGCGCCTCGTGGGCATCGAACTGGTCGGGCGCGAGAAAACGCACATCGTTGGTGGCCACCACGGGGCAGTCGTGCTCGGCGGCCAGGGCCACGGCGCGATGCAGATACTCGTCCTCGTCGGGGCGGCCGGTGCGATGCAGTTCGAGATAGTAGCGATCGGGAAAATCCTTCAGCCAGCCCTGCAACAGGGTTGCGGCGTCCTCGCGCCGGCTGAGCAGCGCCTGCCCCACGTCGCCGAAGCGGCCTCCGGAGAGCGCGATCAGGCCTTCGCTCGCGGCCCTGATCCAGTCCCGGCGCAAGGTCGGCCGACCCTGGACCTGACCTTCCAGATAACCGCGCGACATGAGGCGCGTGAGGTTGCGATACCCGATTTCATTTTGCACCAGCAGGGTGAGTCGCGCCGGCGCGGCACCATTGGCGTCGGCCAGGGTGAACTCGGCGCCGCAGATGGGCTTGAGACCCCGGCGCTGGGCGGCTTCATAGAATTTCACCAGCGCAAAAAAATTGCAGACGTCGGTCAGCGCGACCGCCGGCATCCCCAGTTCGACAGTACGCTCGACCAGCTCGTCGATGCGGACCAGACCGTCCACCAGTGAATATTCGCTGTGGACGCTGAGGTGGATGAATTGCGGTTCGGAAACGGCCATCCGCAGGTCAGGTGCCCTGCCGCGCCCGCCGCGCGATGGCAGCCCGGGTGAGCTCGAGACCGGTCTTGTCGCACGGCGGCAGTTCGAGGTCGGAGGTACCGAGCGGCGTCACGCGCTGACCCCAGCGGAGCAAACTCGCGGCCCAGGTCAGACCGGCACCAAAAGCCGTGAACAGGATGGTCATACCGGGTTTGACGCGGCCATCTTCCAGGGCTTCGCAAAGGGCGATGGGAATCGAACTGGTGGACGTGTTAGCGTATTTCTCCAACGTCAGCACCACCTTGTCCGGGCTCACGCCCAAGCGTCGCACTACCGCTTCCACGATGCGGAGATTGGCCTGGTGGGGCACCACCAGATCGAGCTCAGGCAACCGGACTCCGCCCTGGGCCAATACCGCCTCGCAGGCATCGCCCATGCCCTTGACGGCATGTTTGAAAATTTCACGCCCGCTGAAGTCGATGGAGATATCGAGCGGCCGGTGCTGCGCGATGGCATCCAGGCCGAAATCGGGGATCGCGAGCAGCTCGCGGGTACCGGGCACACAACCGAGCTTACCGGCAAAAAATCCGCTTTCGTGCGCTGACGCCTGCAGCACGAAAGCTCCGGCGCCATCGCCAAACAGGATCGCCGACTCGCGCCGCGACCAGTTCATCAGCGAGCTCAGGCGCTCCGAACCGATGACCAGAGCCGTGCGGATACTGCCGGCACGGATCATGTCGGAAACCATATTGAAGCCGTAGACAAAGCCGCTGCACGCCGCATTGAGGTCCACTACCCCAGCGTGCGTGGCCCCGAGTCGGTTCTGAACTATAGAGGCGGTATTGGGCACCAGTTCGTCGGGGGAGCTGGTGGCGTAGACGATCATGTCCACGTCGATCGCGGCGATACCCGCGGCTGCCAGTGCGCGGGCTCCGGCGACCACACCCAACTCGGCCCCCGTCACGTGGCTGATGCGACGCTCCCGGATACCGCTGCGGCTGACGATCCACTCATCCGACGTGTCCATGATCGTTTCGATATCACGATTGGACAGGATGGCTGGAGGTAAACAGCGTCCCCATCCGGTGATTTCGGCGTAAACCATGGAGCTTCCGGGCTGCATCTGGGGGCTTTGGGCTATGCCGGGATTATCCGGCACATGTGGCACGCACGCAACGCGAATCCCTGTTTCCCCATTTAACGGCGTGCCGATGCCGCCCGCCGCACCGGACCAAACGACAGCCGATGCCAGGAACAGGGGCCGTCACGGGCGAGCGCATCACGATGCTCGCGGGTGCCGTAGCCCTTGTGGCGGGCAAAGCCATAGCAGGGATACAGCCGGTCCAGCGCAACCATTTCCCGATCCCGGGTGACCTTGGCAACAATGGCGGCCGCGCTGATACAGGGAACCCGCGCGTCGCCCCGAACAATGGCTTCGGATGGATATTGCCAGTCCGGCAGCCGGTTGCCATCCACCACCACAAAGCCGGGTGGCGGGACTAGCGCTGCCACCGCGCGCTGCATGGCCAGCAGCGTCGCCTGCAGAATGTTGTGCGTATCGATTTCAGCGACGCTCGCCCGCCCTACCGCCCAGGCACTCGCCTTGGCGATGACCTCCCCATAAAGGGCTTCGCGTCGCGCGGCACTGAGCACCTTGGAGTCGGCGAGGCCGGTGATCGGTCGCGCGGGATCCAGGATGACCGCCGCCGCCAGCACGTCGCCCGCCAGACAACCACGGCCGACCTCGTCGACACCGGCAAGGGGTACACCGCCATAACTCGGCCCCGCAGTCATGGTGTCGAGTCGATCAGTGCAGCCAGGGCGCCGGCCGCACGCTCACTGGCGCCGCGGCGCAGTTGTTCATGCAACCTGCGAAACTCGGCGATCAGCCCCGCGCGCTCCCGAGTTTCACCGAGACCGCGCAGCACCTCTGCGGTGATTGCCCCCACTTGCGCGCGATCCTGAAGCAATTCGGGCACCAGTTCGCGACCGGCCAGCAAATTGGGCAGGGATACATGCTTGAGTTTCACGAGACGGGATGCCACGGCGTGGGTGAAGCGACCCGTGCGGTACGCCACCACCATGGGCTTTTTGAGCAACATGGCCTCAAGCGCACTGGTTCCGGAGGCGAGCAGCACGACGTCGGCCGCCGCCATCGCGATATGGGACTGGCCGTCCAGCACCTGGACCGGTAATCCGGGGTGCGCGGCCAGCAGCGCATCGATCTGCGCCCGACGCGTGGCATTGGCGGCCGGCAATACACAGCGCAGTCCGGGCACATTCTCCCGGCAAGCAGCCAGGGTGTCGAGAAACAGCGGCCCCAGCAGGGCGACTTCACTGCCGCGGCTACCGGGTAATACCGCCAGTACTGGCGCATCTTCCGGCAGAGCCAGCAGTCGCCGCGCGCCCGCAGTATCGGGCTCCAGCGGCAACTCGTCGGCGAGCGGGTGACCCACCCAGGTTACGGGTACACCGTGACGACGGTAGAACTCGGCTTCGAAGGGAAACAGCACCAGCATGTGGTCGACAGCACGGGCGATCTTGCGGATGCGGCCCTGACGCCAGGCCCATACCGAGGGGCTCACATAGTGGGCGGTCCGGATCCCGGCGCGACGCAACCTGAGCTCCAGGCCCAGATTGAAATCGGGCGCATCGATCCCGACAAACAGCGCGGGCCGGCGTTCACAAAAGTGGCGCGCGAGTCCGCGCCGGATACGCAGCAGTTCTGACAGGCGTTTGAGCGGCTCCACGAAACCCATCACCGCCAGCCGCTCGAGAGGGTACAGGCTGTGAAAGCCCTCCGCCGCCATGGCGTCGCCGCCAATGCCGGCAAATTCTGCCTCGGGATAGCGCTGGCGCAGCGCCCGTATCAGCCCAGCGCCCAGGAGATCGCCGGAAACCTCGCCCGCTACGATTCCTATGTAAGGGCGGCCTGTGAGGGGATCCATGCAAGGACCGGCGGGCACCGGGTTCAGCGGATGATGCCGCGCTGGGAACGTCGAATCGACTGGAGCAACGGCGCGAGCACCCCATCGGGGTCCGGCGTGGCATCCAGGGCCGTCAGCGCCTCTTCCAGCTTCAGGCCACGGCGGTAAAGGGTGCGATAAGCCCCCTGCAGCAGCCGGATCTGCGCCGGCGAAAAGCCGCGCCGCGCCAGTCCCACCTTGTTGATGGTCCGTGGCGTCGCCGGATAGCCGACTGCCATGACATAGGCAGGCAGATCCTGATTGAGAAAGCCCGCAGCGCCCAGGAAGGCATGTGCACCGACCTGCACATACTGGTGCAGCAGGGTAAAGCCCGACAGGAACGCCCAGTCATCGACCCGCACATGGCCAGCAAGGGAGGCGTTGTTGACCATGATGACGTGGTCCCCGATCACACAGTCATGCCCGATGTGAACATACGCCATGATCAGGTTGTGGCTGCCAATGCGGGTCTCGCCCAGATCCTGCACGGTGCCACGGTGGATGGTGACGCCCTCGCGGATACGGTTGTTGTCCCCGATGATCAGCCGGGTCGGTTCGCCCCGGTACTTCAAATCCGGCGTGTCCTCCCCCACCGTCGCGAACTGGTAGATGACATTATCGCGTCCGATACACGTCGGACCCTTGAGCACCACGTGGGAATGTATGACGGTGTCATCGCCGATCTCGACGTCCGGCCCGACGTAGGTCCAGGGGCCGATGGTCACATTGCGGCCAAGTCTCGCCTTGGGATCTATCTTTGCCTGGGGATCGATCATGGAATCTTGCTCAGGGCGCTTCGAGTGCGCACAGAATGTTGGCCTCGCATACCAGCTTTTCGTCGACGCTGGCGCTACAGTTGAAGCGCCAGATATTGCGCTTGTGGGTATCGATCTCCGCCGTCAACATCATTCGATCTCCCGGCACTACCGGACGCTTGAATCGCACCCCGTCGACACCGGCGAACAAATAAAGACGCTCATCGCCGGGCTGCCGGTCGACGGTCACGAACCCCAGCACACCGGCCGCCTGCGCCATTGCCTCGATGATGAGAACGCCTGGAAATATGGGCTTGGCCGGAAAATGGCCGGTGAATACCTGCTCGTTAATCGTGATGTTTTTGTACGCCAGAATGCGTTTGCCAATTTCCAGTTCCACTACCCTGTCGATCAGCAGCATCGGGTAGCGGTGTGGCAGCAAACGTTGAATGTCTTCGATCGACAAGGATCTCATGTCAGGCGCCTGGAGAATGGGTTCACGATTCGTCACCGATCTTGTTTTCCAATTTCTTGAGCCGTCGCGCCATCTCGTCCAGATGCCGAAATCGTGCCGCGTTGCGCCGCCACTGCGGGGTCTCGTCCATCAACAGATCCGCGGAATAAGCGCCGGGCCGGGTAATGGATTTTGACAAGGTACAACGCGCATGAGCGATGACATTGTCACAAATGCTCACATGCCCGACGGCGCCGGATTGGCCGGCGAACACGCAGTTCTTGCCCACTGTGGTACTGCCGGCAATCGCTGCATAAGCGGCCATCGCGGTGTTCTCGCCCAAGCGCACGTTATGAGCGATCTGGACATGGTTATCGAGAATGACGCCCGCCTCGATGACCGTGTCACCCAGCGCACCTCGATCGATGGTGGTGCAGGCGCCAATCTCCACACCGTCACCGATGACGACACCGCCCAGCTGATGAATCTTGACCCAGCGACCGCCGTCGTTGGCAAAACCAAAACCGTCGGCACCCAATACCGCGCCACTGTGGATCACCACACGCTCCCCGATGCGGACATCGTGATAGATGGTGACGTTCGCGGCGATGCGGCAATCGGGGCCGAGAACAGAACCCGCACCCACACTGGTGCCCGGGCCGAGCACCACGCGCTCACCGATCACTGCACCGGCATCGATCGTCACATGAGGACCGATTGCGGCGCACCCGGCGACTTTCGCCGTGGGATGAACGACCGCACTGGGATGCACGCCGGATTCTGCCCGCGGAGTTGCAACAAACAATGCAGTGGCGCGGGCGTAGGCGACATAGGCGTCGCGAACGATCAGCGCCGAGCCGGGAAAATCATCCACGTCAGCGGCCGTCAGAATAACTGCGGCAGCACGCGTCTGCGCCAGCTGTTCGCGGTACGCGCTGTTAGCGAAAAAGCTCAATTCGCCTGCGGACGCATCTTTCAACGTATTTAAGCTGTAAACCCTGAGTGTCGGATCGCCACGCACGGTGGCGCCTATGTGCGCGGCGATCTCGCCAAGGGTCCGGCCGCTTCCTGCCACTTAGTTAGTCTTGGCGTTGAGCCGCTCGAGCAGCTTGCCGGTCACGTCAAGCGCGGGATCGGCCACAATCACCGCCTCGCGCTGCAACAACAGCGTGACGCCCTCAGCTTCCACCAGTTCTTTTAGCGCGGCCTGAACCTTGGGCTGCAACTCTTCCATGATCTTGCCCTGCAACTGTTGCACCTCAGCCCGCAACTTGCGTTCTACCAGTTCGTAATCCGCCCGCAGGTATTCCATTTTCTTTTGATTTTCGGTCGCCTGCTCCTGGGACATGGTATCGCGCTCGGCTTCGATTTTCTTCTGCAAGGCCTTCACGTCAGCGGAGATACTGTCATATTTCGCTTGCAGGCTGACGAATTCAGATGCCGCCTGGAGCTCCTTCTGCCGGGCTTTGGCCACATCGGACGTAAAAATAACCCGCTGAATATCAACCACCGCAATTTTATCGACCGCCGCTGCAGGCAACGCAAAAAACGCCAAGGCAAGCATGGACCCCACAAAAACTCTTCTCACAACATCCCCCTATCTAGGTGATTAAACTGCCACGATCACTAAAACATTCCCAAAGTGGGCGTCCAGGCACTGGTTCTGGCTGCCGCCGCGGGGCCATCCGGGACCTGGCAGCTTGCTGAAAACTGCTGTGGCAGTCATCCGCTTCCAAGCGCGGGGCTCGCTCCCCCGCCTACATCTGATAGGTCTCGGTCGCTGCGCGCCGTGCGCATCGCATTTGACCGCCTCGCGACCTCTTTTTTTCAACAAGCCGCTAGAAAGTCTGCCCAAAAGAAAACTGGAAAAACTCCTCTTCGTCAGTCGACTCACCATTGAGTAGCTTCGCCAAACTCAACTGGATCGGACCAAAACCACTCAGCCAGATACCGCTCAACCCGGTTGAATAGCGCAAGTCGCCAATGTTTGGCGACCCACAATCCACCTGCCCGCTGCCACAATTGGTGGCGAAGATGTTGCCAGCATCCAGAAACAGCGCAAGCTGGATATTGCGACGATCCTTCAGGAAGGGAGCCGGAAACAGCACTTCGGCGCTGCCATTGATATCGACGTTGCCGCCCAAAGCATTGGATCGAGTGAGTGTTGGAAATATCGGAGTATCCTCCGGCCCCAGGGTATTGCGCTTGATCCCGCGCACCGAGTCGAATCCGCCACCGAAGTAATTCTTGAAAAACGGCAGGTCTTCCGTATCGCCGTAGCCGTCGCCGTAACCCAGCTCTTGTCGCACATGGAACGTCAAATCACCCGATAACGGACGATAGTAGTGCCCGGTATAGGTGAGCCGGAAAAACTCCAGATCGCTGCCCGGGACCGTCAATTCGAACCGGATTCGGTTCGATGAGCCCCGGGTAGGCAGCTGGCCACGATTCAAGTCCGATTCGCTCCAGTTGAAGTTGGTGGTCAGCATATCGAACTGATCACCATTGTCCTGGATGAAATTGAGAAGCTCGAAGGTGGAAAAAACGCCTGGCTTCAATGTAAGGGATTCCACGCCAAATCCCAGGCCGATGCGCCCGGTATCTGAATAGGGATAACTGAAATTGGTATTGGCGGTATAGCTATCCGTGGAATAGGAAGTCAGGTTTAACTCCCCATAGTCGGTCTGGGTCACCGCCAGGGAGTAGCCGGCACTGATGCCATCCTTGGTGAAATAGGGGTCGGCGTAATTGAGCGACGCCATTTTGCGGTATTCGCTGGTACTGATGCCGAAGCCAGCCGTGTTCCCAGACCCCAGGAAATTATTTTCCTGGATGTTGGCGCCGAGAATGATGCCGGCCCCCTGGGCGAGACCGATACTCGCGCCAATGCTGCCGGACGGTTGCTCTTCCACGGTATAAAACACATCAACCTGATCGCTGGTGCCGGGGACCTCGCGCGTTTCGATGTCCACCTTCTTGAAAATACCCAACCGCTCAAGACGGACCTTCGAGTGGTCGATCAGGTCGGTCGATGCCGAGGCACCTTCCATCTGCCGCATCTCCCGACGCAGAACTTCGTCGGCCGTCTTGGTATTGCCGCGAAACTCCACGCGCCGAACGTAAGCGCGGTCGCCAGGCGTAACGACGAACGTCACCTTGGCGGTTTTATCGTTCTCATCAACCTCGGGGAAACCCTCCACTTTCGCAAAAGTGTAGCCCTCGGTACCCAGTCGCTTGGACAGCAGCTCGCTGGTCGCCGTCATCAGTGCCTGCGAAAAGACAGCGTCCTTCTTCATCACAATCAGTTGCCGGAGGTCTTCCTCCGGCAGCATCAGCTCTCCGCTGAGCTCCACGTCCCCCACTTTGTAGACATCGCCTTCGGAGATGTTGACGGCGATGAATACAGCATCCTTCTGCGGGCTGATTGACACCTGGGTTGAAGTGATCGCAAAGCGCAGATACCCACGATCGCGATACCAGCTCTCCAGGCGCTCGAGGTCACCGGAAAGTTTTTCGCGGGAATACTTGTCGTCGCTGCTCAACCAGGAGAACCAGCCGGTTGTCTTGAGCTCGAACATCTTGAGCAGGTCGGCCTCATCAAAACTGTGGTTACCCACGATATTGATGTGCTTGATCGTCGCTACGTTGCCCTCGGAAATGCTGAGGTCGATGCGCACCCGGTTGCGGGGCAGATCATGCGCTTCGGCATTGACCCCGGCTCCATAACGTCCCTGCGCGACATATTGACGCCGCAACTCCTGCCCCATCCCTTCCAGCACGGTCTTCTTGAAAATCTGCCCCTCCGCCAGACCGGCGTCACGCAGCGCTTTCAGCAGCTGGTCGGTTTCGATGGATTTGTTGCCGTCGATTTTGATTTCGGCAATGGCAGGACGCTCCACCACCCGCACGACCAGCACATCGCCATCGCGCACAATTCGTATGTCTTCGAAGTATCCGGTTCGAAACAGGGTTTGCACCGCAGCGCCTATTCCCGCGTCATCGATCAGGTCGCCGGCACTGACCGGCAGGGCGGCGAATACGGTGCCCGCAGAAACCCGCTGCAAGCCCTCGATACGCACATCCTCTACCTGGAACGCCGCGGCAAAGGTCAGTCCGGGGACCAGCAGCAGCGACACGCAGAGCGCATTCGCGCGGCGGCGGATCCTGGCCAGGCTACGCCTCAGTTGTGGTTTGATGGCAAACAACTCCGGGTACGAAAGTACAGGTTCAGGAAGTGTGAAGACGGAGAGCACCCGCCGGGCGGATCGCAGTCAAAATCGCGAAACGTCATTATATAAAGCCAACAGCATCAAACCTATCACCAGGGAGAGGCCGATACGGTACCCGGCCTCTTGTATGCGCTCCGAGAGCGGTCGCCCCCGCACGGCCTCCAGCATGTAATACGCGAGGTGTCCGCCGTCCAGTACCGGAATTGGCAGCAAATTGAGCACCCCCAAGCTGACGCTGAGTAGCGCCATGAATTGCAGCAGGGGCACCAAACCATACTGCGCCGAAGCGCCGGCCACTTTAGCAATGGTGATGGGTCCGCTCAAGTGCCGTACCGAGATATCGCCAGCGATCATCTTGCCAACCGACCCGAGGATCATCTCAGCGGTGTCCCAGACCGTGGTAACGCTCCGGGCAAAGGCTGCCACTGGACCGTAACGCTGCTCGCGTCGATATTCCTCTGGCCATTCGACACCGGCAACCGCCATGCCCACCTGACCGAACGTCTCGCTCCCTGAGGTGACCTGCTTCGGCGTCACGCTCAGTTTCGGGTACGCGCCGGCCCGCTCAACCACCAACGCAATGGCCTGTCCGGGACGCGCCCGCACATACTCGACCCACTGCGGCCAGTCGGCGATGGCGATGTCATCTGCCGTCAGGATGCGATCACCGGCTTGTAGGCCTGCCTGGGCGGCCGGGCTCCCGGACTCCACAGTCGCCACCACGGCCGGGATTGGCGGGCGATACAGCTCTATGCCGATATCGCCGATAGGGTCGGGTGCGACGGGATCGAGATCCCAATTTGTAAGCTGGGCGGTGACCTCGCGCTCGTCCGTGGCGCCGCGGGTAACAACCCGGAAGCGGATGGCTCCGCTGTCGCCCATACGACGCACCAGCATCTCACTCAAGGCCTGCACGGTCGGCGTCGCCGCACCGTCCACCGCCAGAATCTCTTCACCCGCCGCGAGGCCGGCGACGGCGGCGACCGAGCCCGGCTTCACCTCGGCCACCACCGGCGCGATGCCCTGGACGCCGAGTACGAACACGACCCAGTACGCCGCCACCGCAAGAATAAAATTGGCAAGTGGTCCGGCGGCGACCGTGGCGAAGCGTTGTCCCACCGATTTGCGGTTGAACGCCTGATCGCGATCGCTCTCCGCGACATCGCCCTCGCGCTCGTCCAGCATCTTGACGTAGCCGCCCAAGGGTAGCGCGGCGACCACGAACTCGGTGCCGCTGCGATCATGCCAGCGCACCAGAGCCGGGCCGAAACCGATCGAAAACCGCAAGACCCGGATACCGCAACGACGCGCCACCCAGAAATGGCCGAACTCGTGGAAGGTGATCAACACCCCCAACACGAGGAAAAAATAAAACACCTGCTGCACCACTGCCACCCGTCAACTCCCGGCTACATAGCGTTCGATAAACCCGCGTGCTTGTTCGCGAGCGCGGGCGTCACTGCCCAAGACCGCATCGATGCAGTCCGGTTCCACCCCACACCAGCGCTGCATCACCTGGTCCACGACAGCGGCGATCTGCGTGAACCCCAATTTCCCGGCGAGGAAGGCGGCTACCGCTTCTTCATTGGCGGCGTTAAGCGCGGCCGGTGTATCGCCCATGGCGACGGCCGCCGCATGCGCCAGGCGCAGACAAGGAAAGCGCTGCGGGTCCGGCGCGGAAAATTGCAGCTGCGCCACGGCGGTGAGATCGAGGCGTGCAACGCCGGACTCAATCCGCTCTGGCCAGCCCAGCGCGTGCGCAATGGGCGTACGCATATCCGGGTTACCCAATTGCGCCAGCACCGAGCCGTCGGCGTACTCTACCAGCGAATGCACAATACTCTGGGGATGGATAAGAATCTCGATCCGCTCTGGCCCCACTCCAAACAACCAGCAAGCTTCGATCAGCTCCAGTCCCTTGTTCATCATGGTGGCGGAGTCAACGGAGATCTTGCGACCCATACGCCAGTTCGGGTGGGCGCAGGCCTGCTCCGGCGTCGCTACCTCAAGCGCTTCGAGCGGCGCGGTGCGAAACGGACCCCCGGACGCCGACAGGATCAGGCGCCGCACGCCGCGCGGGTCAACGCCGGTCGGCGGAAGACACTGAAAAATCGCATTGTGCTCGCTATCCAGCGGCACCAGGGTGGCGCCACCGCGCGCGACCTCGGCCATGAACAGGCGCCCAGCCATTACGAGCGCTTCCTTGTTGGCCAGCAACAGGCGCTTGCCCGCGCGCGCAGCGACCAGGGTCGGTAACAATCCCGCGGCGCCGACGATAGCAGCGATCACGATGTCGGCGCGAGCGTGCCCGGCAACGGCGTCCAGGCCTTCAGCGCCCACCGCGATACGGGTCGCCGCCGGCACCAGCGCGCGCAACTGGTGCGCTGCCGCCGCAGTGGGCACCGCGACCAACTCGGGGAGGAATCGTCGGCACTGATCCGCCAGCACATCGAGTCGCTGATAGCCGCTCAATGCGATGACCCGAAAGCGCTCGGGATGGCGCGCGATCACATCCAGTGCGCTGGCGCCGACGGAACCCGTCGAGCCCAAAATGGAGACACCCTGCATCGCTACCTGACCTGTACTCAACCGGGCACTGCCCGGGTAAAACCCAGTATTGCCAAACCGAGGACAAATATCGGTAACGCGGCTGTCAGGCTATCCACGCGATCCAGCACGCCGCCATGGCCGGGCAATATCGACCCACTGTCCTTCACTCCGCGGGCGCGCTTGATCATGCTCTCCCCCAGATCCCCCAGCACCCCGGCAAAGCTGGTGACTGCCATCAACGCCAGCCACCCGAACCAGTCATGGCCCGTGACGCCGAGCCACTGAGCCGCCGCCGCGCCAACCAGCAGCGCCAGCAACAAGCCGCACACCACGCCTTCCCACGTCTTGCCGGGGCTGACGGCCGGCGCCAGGCGATGGCGGCCGATGGCGCGGCCACCGAAAAACGCGCCGATATCGGCACTGGCGACCAGTCCCACCACCAGTGCTAACCAGCCGGCGCCATGCAGACGGCCGAGCAGCCAGTAAAGTGCGATCCAGGCCGGCAGCAACACCATCAGCCCCATCAGCAAAACCACCGGGCGGTGATCCCACCGGCGCGCGCTGTGGGGGTAATCGAGCACCCAGAACAGCATGAGCAGCCACCAACCCGCCGCGATCACCAGTAATGCTATCGGCGACCCCACGGCGCCCCAGTGATGGGCTGCCATGGCGGCCGCAACAACGGCGACGTACAGCAATTGCTGCGTCAGCGACTCAAGACCCGCCAGGCGACCCCACTCCCATGCCCCCAGCAAAATCAGTACACCGATGACCGCAACGAAGGCCATCGCCGGCAACAAAAGCAGTGATCCCGCAAAAGCGATGATGAGAACGAGGCCGGTGATTACCCGCTGCTTGAGCACTTGGTCTCCACCGCCTGCATCTGGCTGGCCGCGCGCCCGAAACGGCGCAGCCGGCGATGGTATTCGGCCACCGCTCGGTTGAAGTGCTCGCTATCGAAATCGGGCCAGTAGCAGTCGGCGAAATAAAGTTCGCTGTAGGCGAGCTGCCACAGCAGAAAATTACTCAGTCGCTGCTCGCCGGCCGTGCGGATGCACAGATCGGGTGACGAAGCATCGGCAAGGCAGAGACGGCGTTCGACCGCGGCCTCGTCGATATCGGCGGGTGACAATTCTCCCGCGTGCACCTGCTCCGCCAGTGTCCGCGCCGCGCGGGCGATATCCCAGCGACCGCCGTAATCAACGGCCAGGTTGAGCTGCAAACGACCGCCGGCGGTCGCCGCCTCCACCCGCTCAATACGACGAACAAGGCGGGCACTGAAGCGCTCGCGCGAGCCCACGACGCGCAGCCGCACATCCCGACGCACCAGCTCGCGCTGCTCTCTTCTGAGGTAATTGGCAAACAGCGCCATGAGGCCACTGACCTCCTCGGCCGGACGCTGCCAGTTCTCACTGCTGAAGGCGAACAGCGTGATGGTCGCCACGCCATGGGCGTGACAACTGTCCAGCACATCGCGGACCCGCTCTACGCCGGCGCGATGGCCGCTGATGCCGTGGAGACCGCGAGCGTTGGCCCAGCGGCCGTTGCCATCCATGATGATCGCCACATGCCGCAGCGGGTGGCCGTTCGGGCCCTGGACTTCAGCCTCTGTCATGGCTTTCACCCGCGGGTCAGACTTCCATCAGATCTTTTTCTTTTTCGACTACCAGCTGATCAACCTTGGCGATATGGCGATCCGTTATCCGCTGGATGTCTTCGTGGGCCCGGCGTTCGTCGTCCTCACCGATCTCCTTGGCTTTCAACAACTCGCGGATATCGGCCAGCACATCGCGCCGGATATTACGCACCGATACCCGGGTTTGTTCGGCTTCAGCCTTTGCCTGCCGGATAAGACCCTTCCGGGTCTCTTCGGTGAGCGCCGGCATCGGGACGCGGATGACATCGCCGGCGGTTACCGGGTTGAGGCCCAGTCCGGAATTGATGATGGCGCGCTCGATATCACGCACCATCTGCTTCTCCCAGGGTGTGATCGACAGCATCCGGGCATCCGCGACGGTGACGTTCGCGACCTGCCGCAACGGCGTCGAGTTGCCGTAATAGTCGACCATGACACCCTCGAGAATCCCGGGGTGCGCACGCCCGGTGCGCAGCCTTCCCAGGGTAGTGGTCAGGGCTTCCAGCGTCTTTTCCATCCGCTCATTGGCGTCGGTCTTCAGTTCCTCGATCACTCTTCACTCTCCCCGATCAGGGTGCCGTCACTGCCACCCAGTGCGATCCGCAACAAAGCGCCCGGCTTCGACATCCGGAACACCCGCACCGGCATCCGATTATCCCGGCACAGGCAGATGGCCGTAAGATCCATGACGCCCAGCTTGCGGTCCAGCACCTGGTCAT
The DNA here is from genome assembly GCA_046566625.1 of Gammaproteobacteria bacterium. Taxonomy (GTDB): domain Bacteria; phylum Pseudomonadota; class Gammaproteobacteria; order Pseudomonadales; family Porticoccaceae; genus JAGPUQ01. Next base: position 37,995 of record JBKHWK010000001.1, on the reverse strand, counting down.
AGCTAAGGTGCCCATAGAACCGGGCCTGGGGATCCCGCACGGGATCCGCGGAGTAGACGCCATCCACCTTGGTCGCCTTCAGTACCACATCGGCGTCCACTTCGATGGCGCGGAGACAGGCCGCCGAGTCCGTGGTGAAAAACGGGTTGCCGGTGCCTGCGGCAAACAGCACTACTTCACCCGCCGCCAGATAACCGATCGCCTGGCGCCGCTCATAGTGTTCCACGACGCCGGGCATGGCGAGCGCCGACATGACCCGCGCCGACACGCCACAGCGTTCGAGCGCGTCACGCAGCGCAAGCGCGTTCATCAGGGTCGCGAGCATGCCCATGTGGTCGCCCGTAACCCGGTCCATCCCCGCCGCCGCCAGGGCGGCGCCGCGAAACAGGTTACCGCCACCCGGCACCAGACCCACCTGCACGCCGATCGCGACCAACTGCGCAACCTCGCGCGCGGTGCGGTCAAGCACTTCGGGATCCAGCCCGAATTCTGCGTCGCCGACCAACTCTTCGCCACTGAGCTTGAGCAGGATACGACCGTACCTGGGATTGCCGGATGCTGTACTCACAAAGCTGGCTCGGGACCGTCAGGGCCGCGGCGGTTCAGCGCGAAGCCTGCACCTGGGCGGCCACTTCGGCGGCGAAATCGGTGGTCTCCACCTGAATACCCTCACCCACCTCATACCGCACGAAGCCCACGATATCGGCACCCGCGTTTTTCAGCAGCTTGCCGACCGTCAATTCCGGATCCTTTACAAAGGGTTGCTCAACCAGGCTGGATTCCGCCAGAAATTTGTTCACGCGCCCGGCGATCATTTTCTGCACGATCTCTTCCGGCTTGCCGCTCTCGCGCGCCTGGGCGGCGTAAATTTCGCGCTCCTTGGCGATCAGGTCAGCCGGCATCTGTTCGGGCTTGGCTACCTGCGGGTTGACCGCTGCCACATGCATGGCAATGTCACGGGCCAGTTCGCGCGAACCACCGCTGAGTGCAACCAGAACGCCAATGCGGTTGTTGCTGTGGACATAGTCACCCACCACCGCTGCCTCCAGCACCCGAGCGCGCCGCGCGCCGATGTTTTCACCGATTTTCTGCACCAGCGCCTGGCGTGCGTCTTCCAGCTCACCCATCATGATCGCTGCGACATCCTCGGACCGCTCGGCGAATACCCGATCTGCCACGCGAGCGACAAAACCGAGAAAATTCTCATCGCGCGCCACGAAATCGGTTTCCGAATTCACCTCTACCAGCACGCCATAGCTGCCGTCCGCCGCTATCCGCGCGGTGACTACACCGTCCGCCGCCGTACGACTGGCTTTCTTCGCGGCCTTCATGCCACTCGATTTGCGTAGATTTTCAATCGCAGCTTCGATGTCGCCAGCAGCCTCCTGAAGCGCTTTCTTGCACTCCATCATGGGAAGTCCGGTGCGTTCACGAAGGTCTTTCACCAGCGCTGCGCTGATTGTCGTCATGGTATCGTCTCCATATCCCCGCAGGGAATTTAGTCGTAATCTGGATCGAATTCGGGCCGGCGGCAGTGCGGCATCAACCGCTCGCTCCGATCAGGTGATGCCACCCAAACTCCGCCCAACCCGTGGCAAAGCAAAGCGAATCATAAAGGGGCCAAGGCCCCAACCCCGACTGCGGGGGTTGACGCTTCGCTCAGCTGTCGACCGCCCCGGACTCGACCAGGCCGGGCTCAATCACTTCGACGAATTCGTCCCGCGCCCCACCAGGAGAGGCCACCGCCCGACCCAGCAATACCGCATTGGCCATCGCTTCGGCATAAAGCTTGATTGCGCGGATGGCATCGTCGTTGCCGGGAATCACCACATCAACCCCATCCGGGTCGCTGTTGGTGTCCACCACGCCGATCACCGGGATGCCCAGCTTGTTGGCCTCCTGGACCGCGATGCGCTCGTGGTCGACGTCAATCACGAACAGCGCGTCCGGCAAACCACCCATGTCCTTGATGCCGCCGATGGAGCGCTCAAGCTTCTCCATCATGCGCGTACGGTTGAGTGCCTCTTTCTTGGTGAGCTTGTCGAAGGTGCCGTCGTCGCGTTGCTGTTCCAGCTCGCGGTAACGCCGAATCGAGGTGCGAATCGTTTTGTAGTTGGTAAGCATGCCGCCCAGCCAGCGGTGACTGACATAGGGCATGCCACAACGCTCGGCCTGCTCCTTGATCAGATTTTGCGCGGCGCGCTTGGTGCCGACAAAAACGATTTTGTTGCCGCGCGCGGCGATCTGGCGCACCTGCTCCAGAGCGCCATTGAAGGCAGGCACCGTGTGTTCGAGATTGATGATGTGTATTTTGTTGCGGGCACCGAAGATGAAAGGGCGCATCTTGGGATTCCAGTAGCGGGTCTGGTGGCCAAAGTGGACACCCGCCTGCAACATGTCTCGCATGCTGACAGTGGTCATGGTTTTTCCTCTGGTTTGGGTTGGACCTCCACATACCCCATCGTCCAACCCCGCAGGGCACCCAGGACGACGTGCCGGTATGTGTGTGGCGTTAGCGCACAGTGCGCGTTGATTGCCGCCGTAGCGGCGGTCGGCTTTATACCACAAACAGGGGGCGAAGTGGCGTAAAGGGTGACCAGACCCTTAACGTCACAGCGACCACGACAGGGGACATCGGGTACACTGCCGACCTCCCCAGACCACGTCCAGACCATGGCCGTCAGCATCAAAACTCCGGCGGAAATCGAACAGATGCGCGTTGCCGGGCGCCTCGCGGCGGAGGTGCTGGAAATGATCGCACCCCATGTGGAGGCGGGCGTCACAACAGCCGAACTGGATCGCATCTGCCATGACTACATGGTCAACGTCCAGCACGTCGTCCCGGCGCCACTGAATTACCGCGGCTTTCCCAAATCCATCTGCACGTCGATCAACCAGGTGGTGTGTCACGGCATTCCATCGGCCCAGCGCGCGCTCAAGAGCGGCGACATCATCAACATGGACATCACCGTCATCAAGGACGGTTTTCATGGCGACACCAGCATGATGTTCGGCATCGGCAAGGTGCCCGAGCACGCCGAACGCCTGATGCGCATAGCCCGGGAGTGCCTGTATCGGGCCATCGCTCTGGTGCGCCCCGGTTGCCGGTTGGGCGACATCGGTCACGTCATCCAGCAGTACGCGGAGAGCCATTATTATTCCGTCGTGCGCGAGTACTGCGGCCACGGCATCGGGCGGCAGTTCCACGAAGACCCCCAGGTTCTGCACTATGGTCAGCCGGGTACGGGTCTGGTGCTGGAGGAAGGCATGGTCTTTACCATCGAGCCCATGATCAACGCCGGCAAGCACCACACCCGGCTCAAGCCCGATGGCTGGACCGTGGAAACCCGCGACGGGCGCCTGTCAGCCCAGTGGGAACATACCATCGCCGTCACCGCAACCGGAGCAGAAGTCCTTACCGCGCGCGCTGACGAAACCTTCCGCTAACCCGGTTACTGCCCTCATGCCACAGCGTCAACCCGGTCTCGACTGCTCACCGGTAACCGCCGATCTGGCGGCGCGTCTGGATCACGCTGCATCCCTTCCGACCTGCCGGAAGGCAGTCCAGGAAGCCTGCGAGTCGCTCGATCTGCGCTACCGCGGCGGCGAACCCGTGCGTCTGCTGGTGGCCGAAAGAGCGGCCTTCATGGACCGCGTGGTTGCCGCCGTCTGGGGACGCTTCAGCTGGGACGATGACATCGCGCTGATAGCGGTCGGCGGCTATGGGCGCGGCGAACTCCACCCGCACTCCGATATCGATCTGCTGATCCTGACCGGGCGCCGCCGGCTCGACCGCTACCGCGACAACATTGCCGGATTTCTCGCCGCGCTCTGGGACTTGCAGTTCAAAATAGGCCACAGCGCGCGCACCCTGGGCGACTGCATCCGGGTGGCGCGCGCCGACATCACGGTGGCTACCAACCTGATGGAAACCCGCACGATCGCCGGTAACGGAGTCCTGGAGCGGACCATGCTGGCGAAAACCGGTCCTGACAAAATCTGGCCCTCGCATCGTTTCTTTCGCGCCAAGCGCGACGAACAGCGCGAGCGCCACGAACGCCACGGCAACACCGAATACAACCTCGAACCCAACATCAAGGAAGCCCCGGGCGGCCTGCGCGACATCCAGACCATCCACTGGATCGCCCGTCGGCACTTCGGCATTACCTCGCTGGAGACGCTCGCCAACGGCGATCTGCTGACCCGCGAGGAATTCGCGCAGCTGCGCGAAAGCGAGGAGTTTCTCTGGCGGGTGCGCTACGGGCTGCACCTGCTGGCGGGGCGCGCCGAGGAATGCCTGTACTTCGATCACCAGCGCCGTCTGGCGGAGCAGTTCGGTTACCGGGACACTCCCCAGAGCCTCGCGGTCGAGCAGTTCATGCAGCGCTACTACCGCACGGTCATGACGGTGCGGCGCCTCAACGACATGCTGCTGCAATACCTGGATGAAGAAATCCTCCACAGCGGCCGTGGGGCCCGCATAACCCGGCTGAACGACCGCTTCCAGATTCGCAACGACCACCTCGAAACCACCGCCCCGGACGTGTTCGAACGCGAACCCTCGGCACTGCTCGAAGTCTTCGTGCTGCTCGGCGAAGACCCCGAGATCCTGGATTTGCGCTCGACCACCATCCGCCAGATTCTCGGCAATCAATGGCGCATCGACGCCGCGTTCCGCGACGATCCCCGCAACCACGCGTTGTTCGTGCGCCTGCTCGAATGCAAGGGCAACCTATCGAACCAGCTGCAGCGCATGACGCGCTATGGAATCCTGGGCGCCTACCTGCCCGAGTTCGGCCGTATCGTCGGCCAGATGCAGCACGACCTGTTTCACGTCTATCCGGTGGACGCCCACACCATCCAGGTGGTCCGCAACATGCGCCGCCTGGCCAATCAGAGCGAGGCCGAACGCTTTCCGGTCGCCTCCCATGTGTGCAAAAACCTGCCCAAGCCGGAGCTGCTCTTTATCGCCGGGCTCTACCACGATATCGCCAAGGGCCGCGGTGGCGACCACTCCCAGCTGGGCGCCACCGACGCGGCCCTGTTCGCGCGCCGGCACGACTTCAGCGAGCAGGAAGTACGGCTGGTCACCTGGCTGGTGGAACACCATCTGCTGATGTCCGCCACCTCGCAGCGCGAGGATATCGACGACCCAGATGTGATCCACCGCTTTGCGCGCCTGATGGGCGACCAGATTCATCTCGATTATCTGTTCACGCTTACGGTGGCGGACATGAATGCCACCAACCCGACCCTGTGGAATCAGTGGAAAGGCGCGCTGATGCGGCAGCTCTATCTCGCCACCCGCGACGCCCTGGCGCGCGGGCTGGAAAACCCGGTCAATCGTCTCGAATGGATCGAGAGTTCGCGCACCGAAGCACTGGAACTGCTCGCGGCCGAGGGCATTCCCGAAGCCCGCTGCCGCGCAATCTGGGGTGCGATCAGCGACGATTTCTTTCTCAAGGAAAAAGCCTCGGCCATCAGCCGCTGCACCCGACAGGTGTGGGAACAGGAAGGCAAAAACCCCATCATCTATCTCGAAAACGCCGGTGTCGAAGATGCCACGGCGACCCGCGTGTTCGTTTATACGAGCGGTATCGACAATGTGTTCTCGAAAATTGCCGCCGCCCTCGATCTGCTCAACCTCAACGTGGTCGATGCGCGCCTCTATGCGCCGGGCGAAGGGCGCACGCTGAACCTGTTCTACGCCCTCGACGACAGCGGCCAGGCTTTTGCCGACAACACCCAACGGGTCCGGCAGGTCACGCGCGCGCTGCGGGACATCCTCACCGAGCCCATGGATACGCTGCCCAAGCCCAATCGCCGGGTGTCGCGCCAGCTCAAGCAGCTGACCACGGGAACCGCCGCCTTCATCAACAACGACGAGCACGGCCAGACCCGCATCATGGTACTGACTCCCGATCGCCCCGGCCTGCTGGCGCACCTGGGCCGGATTTTTCTGGAGTGCCGGCTCAGCGTGCACAGCGCCAAGATCGCCACCCTGGGCGAACGGGTCGAGGACAGTTTTTACGTCACCCGGGCGGATGGCCTCCCGCTGTGCGATCAGGATCTCTGCGAACAACTGCGCGCACGGATCTGCGCCGAGCTGGATCAGCGCAATCGCGAGGAGATCGCCGCCACCGACGTGCTGCGCGAAATGCCGCTGCGCGACTGACTTCCGGTTTCGTCCATTATCAGGTTCAACGATGAATCCCCATCTGCGCCAGCTCCAGCCCTATCCATTCGAAAAACTGCGGCACCTGCTCGCCGGCGTCACCCCACCGCGGGAGCTCGCCGCCATCGATCTGTCGGTGGGTGAACCCAAACATGCTGCGCCTGCCTTCGTCCGCCAGGTGCTGGCCGACAGTCTGGAACAACTGGCGGCCTACCCCGCCACCCGGGGCTGCGCCGAACTACGCACCGGCATCGGCACCTGGCTCCAGCGCCGCTTCGCGCTCAACGCGGCGCCCGATCCGGAGCGCGAAGTGCTGCCGGTCAACGGCACCCGTGAAGCATTGTTCGCCTTCGCCCAGTGCGTGATCGACCCGACCGCGGATGCCCTGGTGGTAATGCCCAATCCGTTCTACCAGATCTACGAAGGCGCGGCGTTGCTGGCCGGTGCGACCACCCACTTGCTGCCCTGCACCGCCGCCACCGGGCTCGCGCCGGATTACGACGCGGTCCCGGCTGCGATCTGGCGACGCTGTCAATTGCTCTATATCTGCTCGCCCGGCAATCCGACCGGCGCGGTCACAAACATCGCAACCCTGAAAAAGCTCCTCGCGCTCGCCGACGAACACGACTTCATCATCGCCAGCGACGAGTGCTACTCCGAAATCTATGGCGATGAGAATCGGCCGCCGCCGGGTCTGTTGCAGGCCTGCGCGGAACTGGGTCGCGACGACTTCCGCCGCTGCGTGGTATTTCACAGTCTGTCCAAGCGCTCCAATCTGCCCGGACTGCGCTCGGGCTTTGTGGCGGGCGATGCGAACATCCTCGAACAGTTCCTGCGCTACCGTACCTACCACGGCTGTGCCATGTCGCTGCCCTCCCAACTGGCGAGCGCCGCCGCCTGGGCCGACGAAGCCCATGTGCGGGAGAACCGCCGGCTGTATCGCGAGAAATTCGACGCTGTGCTGGAAATTCTCGGTGCGCATCTCGATGTCGCGCGACCCGACGCCGGTTTCTATCTCTGGCCGCGCACGCCGATCGACGACGAGACCTTCACCCGCCGCCTGCTGGCCGAGCAGCACGTTACCGTGGTGCCTGGCCGCTATCTCGCGCGCACCGGCGCGGACGGAGTGAATCCCGGTGAACACCGCGTGCGCATCGCGCTGGTAGCTCCGCTGGCGCAGTGTCGTGAAGCGGCAATCCGCATCCGGCACCTGCTGGCCAGCGGCTGATGCGCAAGATCGAACGGGCGCGCTATATCGCCGCCCGCCTGCAGGAGCTGTACCCGAACCCGCCGATTCCGCTCGATCACCGCGATCCCTTTACCCTGCTGATCGCGGTGCTGCTGTCGGCCCAGTGCACCGATGCCCGGGTCAACAAGGTGACGCCGGCACTGTTCGCACGCGCCGACACGCCAGCACAAATGGCGGCACTCGCCGTGGCAGAAGTTCACGAACTGATCCGGACCTGCGGCCTCGCGCCGCAAAAAGCCAAAGCGATCGTGCAACTGGCGCACATCCTGGTGACGGAACACGACGGCGCGGTACCCGAGTGCTGCGCGGCCCTCGAACGCCTGCCGGGCGTCGGCCACAAGACCGCGAGCGTGGTGATGTCCCAGGCCTTCGGGCATCCCGCGTTTCCGGTCGATACGCACATCCATCGCCTGGCGCAGCGCTGGGGCCTGAGTGACGGCAGCAACGTGGCACGCACCGAGCGCGATCTGAAGCAGTTGTTCCCACAGGAGTCCTGGCGCGATCTCCACCTGCAAATCATTTATTACGGCCGCGAGCACTGTAGCGCGCGCGGTTGCGACGGCACCCGCTGCGACATCTGCCGCACCTGTTATCCACGCCGGAAACACCCGCTCCTAACCCGCAAAGCCTGAGCCTCGGGCCCAGGTGCGGCCGCTGTCGCAGGCAATCGAATTTGCTATTCTGGCCGCCGCTTTTTGTCGATGAGTTCGCGCGTGACCCCTGTTGTTTGCGGCACCCCTGTTGTTTACGGCATCCGCAACTGCGATACGGTCACCAAGGCACGACGCTGGCTCGACGACCAGGGGATCGCCCATCGCTTCCACGATTTCCGCAGCCAAGGGCTGGAGCTCGCGCGAGTGGAACCCTGGTTGGTCGAACTGGGCTGGGAAGAGCTCATCAACCGGCGCGGGACCACCTGGCGGCAACTGGATGCGAAAATCCGGGATGGGATCTCGGCAACTACCGCAGCGGAGCTGCTGCTTGCCCACCCGACCCTGATCCGACGTCCGGTGCTGGAACAGGCGGGGCGCATTTATCTCGGCTTCAGTCCCGAAACCTACGCACATATCTTCCGCTCCGCCTGAGCGGGGCGATCACAGGAGAATCTCAATGGCGGAATTCTATGGCCTGGGCCTCGGCATCGGCACCCAAAATGCCGGCGGCGACTGGCTCGAAATCTTCTATCCCCATCCGCTCGTCAATCCGTCGGTGGCGCTCACCTCGGCCGTTGCGCGCGCGATCAACTATGAGGGTGGCAACGCCGCGATTCAGGCGGACATCCCCATGCTGACGCGGCTCAGCAATGTGTTCGATGCCGCCGGTGAATCCGCGCTGGCCGAACAGGCCGCCCAACTGAAAGCCGCATCCCGGACCCCAGTGATCACGCTGCTGGCGACCAATGCCGCACCCGCCTCGGTGCCGGAAGCCTATTTGAAGCTGCATTTTCTGTCGCACCGCCTGGTGCGCCCCCACGCCACTGACCTGTCCGGCATCTTCGGGCGCCTGCCCAACGTCGCCTGGACCAGCGAGGGGGCGATCGATCTGGCCGAACTGGCGCAACAGCAATGGCGTGCGCGCTTGCAGGATCGGGCGCTGACCGTACACAGCGTCGATAAATTTCCCCGCCTGGTGGACTACGTGGTGCCAAGCGGTGTCCGCATCGCCGACACCGCGCGGGTGCGCCTGGGCGCCTATCTCGGCGAAGGCACCACGGTGATGCACGAAGGTTTCATCAATTTCAACGCCGGTACCGAGGGACCGAACATGGTCGAGGGGCGGATCTCCGCCGGCGTGTTCGTCGGCGCCGGATCGGATCTCGGCGGCAGCAGCTCCACCATGGGCACCTTGTCCGGCGGCGGCAACCTGGTGATCTCGGTGGGCCGCGAATGCCTGATCGGCGCCAACGCCGGCATCGGTATCCCGCTGGGCGACCGCTGCACCGTGGAGGCTGGGCTCTATGTCACTGCGGGCACCAAGGTGTCACTGCTGGACGACCGCCAGCAACCGGCCGGCACCGCCAAGGCCCGCGATCTCGCCGGCCGCTCGGATCTGCTGTTTCGCCGCAACTCGGTGACCGGGGCTGTCGAGTGCCTGACCAACCAGACCGCGGTGGCGCTGAACGAAGCGTTGCACAGCCACAACTGACCGCCTATCGAGACGGCCCCCTTTAACATACCCATCAACCCCATGAGCCCCATGCGCCCCATGTCACCCACCTTGGCGCTCGCCTGCGACCTGATTCGCTGCCCCTCGGTCACGCCCGCCGACGCCGGCTGCCTCGATCTTTTGGGCGCGCGTCTGGCCGCTGCCGGGTTTGCGCTGACGCCCCTGCCCTTTGGCGACGTCAGCAATCTCTGGGCGGTGCGCGGCAGCGAGGGTCCGCTGTTCTGCTTCGCCGGCCATACGGATGTGGTGCCGTCCGGCCCGGACCACGCTTGGCGCCATCCGCCCTTCGTGCCACACATTGAGAATGGTGTCCTCTACGGTCGCGGCGCCGCAGACATGAAGGGCGCGCTCGCCGCCATGGTCACCGCGGTCGAGGCCTTTGTCGCCGCTCATCCGCACCATCCCGGCCGCATCGGTTTTCTGCTCACCAGCGATGAAGAAGGTCCGGCTCACGATGGTACCGTCCGGGTAGTGAACTGGCTGCGCGAGCAGGGCACGCGCCCTGACTGGTGCCTGGTGGGCGAGCCTTCCAGCAGCACGGCGCTGGGCGACGTCATCCGCAACGGTCGCCGCGGCTCCCTCAACGGCACCCTGCGGGTGCACGGCGTCCAGGGCCACGTCGCCTACCCCGAGCGCGCCGACAATCCCATCCATCGCGCCGCACCGGCGCTCGCAGACCTCGCGGTGGAAATCTGGGACCGGGGCAATGCCTACTTCCCGCCCACCAGCTTCCAGATTTCAAACCTAGCGGCCGGCGAAGGGGTCACCAACGTCATCCCGGGCGAACTGCGAGCGCTGTTCAATTTCCGGTTTTCCACCGCCGTCACCGCGGCGCAATTGCAGACCCGCACCGAGGCGATTCTGGACCGCCACGGGCTCAACTACGATCTCGACTGGCAGCTCAGCGGCGAACCCTTTTTGACGCCCACTGGCGATCTGGTGAACGCGGTTGTCGGTGCGATCCACGACCGGACGGGAACGCGCACCGAGTTGTCGACTGGCGGCGGGACTTCCGACGGCCGCTTCATCGCTCCCCTCGGCACCCAGGTGGTGGAGCTCGGCGTGATCAACGCCAGCATCCACAAGGTCGACGAGCAGGTAACGATCGCCGATCTGGAGTTATTGTCCGGAATCTATCGGGATTTGCTCGAACGCTTGCTGCTTCCGCCGCGATAGTCGCGCGGGAGGGGTCCTCAGCGCTTGGGTCGCACCAGCAGCGCCCGGAAGAAACTGGGTAACGCCCGCGCCACTGCCGCGACTTCCGCCGCGCGCATTCCGAAGGCGTAAAACCGCTCGGCGGGTACCCAGCGCATCAGCCGGTGATGCAACTTGCGGCCTCCCTTGTTGCGCAGATGGGCAAAGTGGTCGCTCGGGCTTGCGCCCTGCACCACCAGCATCGGAAACACCGCGAAGCAGTCCGGCAACACCGAATATGCGGAGTCGATGCCCTTGCCGGCACCCCGGCGCAATGCCACACCGTCGAAACCGAATGGCCGCTCGGCGAGCCACCGCAGCACACGTTCGCTGGCAATGTAGGCGTGCGCGCAGGCGGATTCCACTTGCACCAGATCGCGCGCAACGAATCTTGCCCGGAACGGCCAGTGGCCAAGAAAGAAGATGTTCCAGTCTGCCGGCAAGCCAGCCAGTTGTGCAGCAAGCCGGGCACGGCGGGCAGCGGTCGGCGGCCGGCTGAAGCGAATGTCGTCCTCAAGAATCAGTACGCGCCGCAAGCCACGTTCCAGCGCGTGACGGGCCACGGCGCGGTGGCTTTCCCAGATCCCTTGAACAGGCCGTTCCGGATGTGGGAGTGGCCGGTAAAAAGTGGTCAACGGCGCCAGTCCGACCCGGTTGATTTCGGCATTTGCCGCCGCCATGCGGTCGGGTCGGGTCTGCAGCGATATGCAGTAAACCGCATCCACGACATCGGACCAATCCGCATCGAGCGCAGAAGGTCCATTCAGCCAGGGCGCGGATTCGAAGAAAGCTGCGGGCGGATCAATTGCCATGGTGCCACTTTTGGGACGCCCATCCGCCAGAGATGGGGTGGCCATTTTAGCAGCTTGTTGAAAAACTGCTGCGGCAGCCATCTGCTTCGTTGCGCGGTGCTCGATCCCTCGCCTATCTATTTGATATGTCTCGGTCGCTGCGCGCCGTGCGCCTCGCAGCTGGCCCCCTCGCGACCGGGACCATGATCACCCAATCAAACTCAGTCTGATTGAGCAGAGGCTCCCTGTAGCTTGCGCAGCGCATACACATCGAAGCGTGTCGTTTTGCCAGCGACGCAAAAAGTTGGCTCTCGCCCGGCAAGAGGCGGCGCGTGGCGCGCCCGCTTTACGACCACCCGATACCGTGCCCGCTCAAGCGCCAGCCCCAGCAGCTCGTCGCAATCGGCATCCGCACCGACCAAGCGCTGTAAGACCTGCATTTCCTTGCGCACCAGGGCACTCTTGTGTCGCTCCGGAAACATCGGATCAAGATAGATCACGTCGAGCGGATCGGTCGCCACCAACCATTCCCGGGCGTCCGCAGTGACCAACGACAGGCGCTCAACCGCAGCCAGGATATCCGCGTTCTGGGCCTCCTGACGGGCGCGCCGCAAGCCATCTTCGAGCAGGGCGGCGACCACCGGATGTCGTTCGACCATGACCACCCGGGCGCCCAGCCCTGCCAGCACGAAGGCGTCCTCACCCAAGCCTGCCGTGAGATCCGCGATCAGCAGTTGAGAGGTGTGCTTGAGGCCCACCGCACGGGCAATCGCCTGGCCCACTCCACCGCCATGATGATGCCGGTGCCGCATGCGGCCGCCGGTGAAATCACACGCGATGGCCCCGAAACGGTCTTCGGAGCTCAACAGCGCGAGGCCGTCGCCGCTGAGGCTCAGAATAAAAGGCGTTATGTTCGGGGCGGCGACCCCGGGATCAAGAAACGTCAACGCCAAGCGCCGAGCCAGGTCCCTGCCGGCTGCCACATTGAGATGATCGGTCGCGACGGCCACCAGCGGACCTGGACACGCCATTGCATGCGCGTCTGCCAACAGGTCACCTGACATAACGTACCGTGTTAAAAAGCGAAGCGTGGCAGACCGTTAACCGCTGCATTCCGAGCCTCCAGAACAGGGTTGGGATGGTGCCGCGCGCGTAGCCAATCGACTCGGCCGCTGCGCCAGCACAGACACGGCACGCTAATCCCGCGCAGATCATTGATCCTAGCCTTTCAAGGCCGGCAGCCGCTAGAATGCACATCACAATTTGAGAGGTCCGGGCGATGCGACGACTGCTGTTTTTTTCGCTGGGGCCGCTTCTCCTGGCGGCGGGGTGCAACCGTTATGAGGTCACGCTCAACGATCAGCCGCTCCACAGCCCACCACAGCTCTTCGCGAGCTATCGTATCGACGACCTGGCGCTACGCGACTGTGTCGCCCAGACCATTCACGACAACCAAATTACTGCCGGACGTCAGCTCACCCGTTTGGTGTGCACCCATGCCGGCATTGTCGATCTCGGAGGGCTCGAGATTTTCGGATCGCTGGAAATAGTGAATCTGGCGGACAACCGCATAACCACGGTCGAACCCCTGCTGTCCCTGCCTTCGCTGGCGCAGCTCGACCTGAGCGCAAATCCTGGTCTCAATTGCTCTGCGGGGAGTGCCTTGACGGCTCGCGGCGTTGTTGTTGTACTGCCGGCGCATTGTTTGAAGTAGCCGTTACCCGGCTTGGAAAGCGCGGTTTCAGTTACCCACAATTTCTGTGGATAACTTTGTTGATAAGGATAATAAAGACCGCCGGAAACCTTGCGCCTAGCGGCCTTCCTACAGAATGATTATTTTTTCACCAAATTTAAATTTTAATAAAAATCAATGGGTTATATATTCTGTAAATAAAAATCAAAGGGTTGCGTCGCTTTCGTAAAACGGCGCTAATGACTCTTCGCCAACTGTGGAAAACAAACCCGTGACCTCCCCGCCCGCGTGACCGGGGGCGGGGCGCGGTGATTGTCCCTGCGCACCAGAATGAGCGCCTGAATGCCCGAACATGGCTCATCTCGCGTCATCCAGGGATAGGTCACGGGCTGGCCAACCTGATCAGTCAAACCTCAGCCCCAGACGTTCGCCAATCAATTCGTAGGATTCCACCACTCGACCCAGATCCTGACGGAATCGATCCTTATCCAGTTTTTCCCGCGTGTCCCGATCCCATACCCGGCAACCATCAGGCGTCACCTCATCGCCGAGCAACAGCGCGCCATCCATCACCCCAAACTCCAATTTGTAGTCCACCAGCACCATGCCGCCGGCAAGGAACAAGGGTGTGAGGATGTCGTTGATACGAAACGTAAGCTCCTTCATGCGCTCCACTTGCCAGGCCTCTGCCCACCCCAGACTATGGATGTGGTACTCGTTCACCATGGGATCGCCAAGCGGATCGCTTTTGAGGAAGAATTCGAATGTCGGCGGGCTGAGCACCCGTCCTTCCTCGATCCCATAACGACGGCACAGGCTGCCGGCAGCCAGATTGCGCACCACGCACTCCAACGGCAGCATCGCCAAGCGTTTTACCAGCGTCTGGCGATCATCCAGCCGACGCACAAAGTGGGTGGGAACCCCGGCCGCCGCAAGCTTCTCCATCACGAACGCATTGAACCGGTTGTTCACCGATCCTTTGCGCTCAAGCTGCTCGCGCTTCTTGCCGTCAAAGGCCGAGGTATCGTCGCGAAACAACATCACCAGAAGTTCAGGATCGTCGGTCGCAAAGACCGACTTGGCCTTACCGCGATAAAGCTCCTCGCGTTTTTCCATACTATTCACCCCTCTCGGCTAGGTGGATCAACCCAGTTCCTGCCAACTGAAACCTTCGTCCTGGCTGGCGTAAAGTACCTGATCAAGATGCCCGGTCACTGGCGCCAGCGCCTGTTGTACCAACTCCAGGCTGTTGTTCTGCCGACTGATATGCCCCACAACGAGCGTGCGCAGCACATCGCCGCCGAGCCGCTGCAATAGTTGCGCCGCCTGCGCGTTGCTGAGATGACCCCAGTCGCCACCCACGCGGCGCTTGAGGGCGTCCGGATAGGGTCCGTCCGCCAGCAGTGCAAAATCATGATTGGCTTCGAGCAGTAATCCCCGGCAGTGTCGATAGCGCCCCACGACATGGGGAGTGACGCTGCCCAGGTCCGTCAGGATGCCCAGTTTTAGATTCGCCACCGTGAAGATGTACTGAACGGGTTCGCGCGCATCGTGGGGAACGGCGACGGCCTCCACCTCGATGCCAGCCAATTCCATCCGAGCACCGCTGGCAATCACCCGCACCGGATCATCGGAACCGACGCCCACCGCGCGCGCAGTGCCCGCCGTCATCCACACCGGAATGCCAAAACGGCGCGCCAACGGCAGCACGCCGTCCACATGGTCCCCGTGCTCGTGGGTGACGAGGATGGCGGTGAGATCGGCGGGAACACGGCCCAGCACGGCAAGACGCCGGCAGGCCTCGCGCATCGAAAACCCGCAATCGACCATCACGCAGGTGCCACCGGCCTCCACGAGCGCGGCATTGCCGCGGCTTCCGCTACCCAGGGAAGCAAACCGCATCGGAGTGTCAGGCGAGGTTGGCGCGGATCCGCTTTAGCAATTCGAGCATCCGGGTGCGTTCCAGAGGATCCTTCTCACCATTGATCCGCACCTGGACACCCTGGTCAGTGTTCTGCAGCTCGATCCGGTAATTCGCGGCGAGCGGCGCTCCTCGATCACTTTTGCCGGCACCCAGCATCCGCGCAAAAAATCCCGGTTTTTCCTGCTCGACATCTTCCTTGAGGGTGACATAGAACAGTCCGCGGGTGCGATCCTGGTCTATCAGTACAAACTCGTCGCGCGAAACCGACTGGGCGACCGACGCCCAGGAGCGGTCGTATCCCGATTTGAGCAGAAGATAGGGCGCGGCGTCCGCCGCAGCCACCACTTCCACCTTGGCGCCACTACCGATGGATTGCGCCAACAGCGATACCTGGCCTCCTCCGGCATTGCCGGCCAAACCGCTGGCAATGAAATCCGCCATGGTGCGCTCGCGCTCATCGGCGAGCGAAGATTCCGGCCACGGCGGCACCACCGTGCCACCTTTCGGCATCACCGCGTGGCTGATGGAAACCTCGGTGGTATCGGTCTGCATACCCTGCTCCATCCGCAGGCGGTAGCGGTGAAGATTGCCGGGGTCATCGTCGAACTCAACCCACACCGTCTCGATCACACCGTCCGCCGCTTCGGCGCGAGCGACCGCGACATCGTTGGTGTTCAACGTATTGCGCACCCGCGGCCATACCTCCGCCGGCGCACGATTGATCCATATCCAGCGTTTGTCGCCGAGCGACTGAACCTTGATTTCTTCTTCAAGCAGGGAGGTTCCCAACGGCTGCGGCCGAGGGATGTCGTTATTCGCGTCTGGGATCAGCGGCTCTGCAACTGCCGGAATGGTATACAGCTCTCCGAGTGCCTGGCCATCCAGGCCATCGGGCACGCGGATAACCGGATGCTCCCGGGCGGCGAGATAGTCGTCGCCGCGGTTACGAAACAGCCCGTCATCGGCGAACATTCCGCACCCAGAAAGCGTCAGCGCGAAGCAAAGCACTACCCCGAATCGTTTCATCAGCATCACCTCGTACGGGACATCCTTCCCGAAACATTCTGCCGGATTGGCATCATCTCCGCTTCGGTCACGGCCCGCGCCACAACCTTCGACCACACAAGCTGTTAAAGCAGTCCAGCGCTGTGCATCGCTTCCCTAACCCGCGCGTGCAGGCCGGGAGAGAGTGGCGTCAACGGCAGCCGGATAACATCCGCCATCAACCCCAGTTCGGCAACCGCCCACTTCACCGGGATCGGATTCGATTCCAGAAACAGCGCCCAGTGCAGCGCGAGAAGCCGGTCATTGATCGCCTCCGCCCGTACCCGATCACCGGCCAGTGCTGCATCACAGAGATCGCGCATCTGCGCCGGCGCCACATTGGCGGTGACGCCGATATTGCCCTTGCCGCCCAGCAGCATCAGATCCATGGCGGTGGCGTCGTCACCGGAATACACCGCGAAGTCCTCCGGACAACGGGCGACCAGATCGCGGGCGCGCTCGAGATCTCCGGTAGCCTCCTTGATACCAACGATATTGGGAATCTGCGCCAGCCTTACCACGGTGTCCGGCAGCATGTCGCAACCCGTCCGGCCCGGAACATTGTAGAGAACCTGGGCAATATCCACCGCCTCGGCTATCGCCCGGTGATGCAGATACAGACCTTCCTGCGTCGGCTTGTTGTAATAGGGCGTAACCAGCAGACACGCATCCGCGCCGCGTTCACGCGCGCCCGCCGTCAGATCTATCGCCTCGGAGGTGCTGTTGGCCCCGGTCCCCGCAATGATGGGCAAGCGCCCAGCCGCTTGCTCAACGCAGACCTCGATGACCCGCAGATGTTCCTCCACGGACAAAGTCGGTGATTCACCTGTGGTACCAACGGCGACAATCGCGGCCGTCCCGGCTGCCTGATGCCAGTCCACCAATCGCCGCAGTGCCGGGTAATCTATCGCCTCGGTCTCCGGCAACATGGGGGTAACCAAGGCAACGATGCTGCCGATAATCATTGGGGCTCCGCGAAATTTTTCCATGGTAGCGACGGCATCTGGGCCGCACAAGCCAAGTCCAGGGGTTCCTGGACATTCGGCCAGCTCGCGCAAAACTTTGCCGCTGTAGCGCGCGCATTCATGGCACTTACCCGTGCGGCCGGACCGAAACACCTGACGCCCACGTTGCGCGAGACACCGCGGCAATGTGAATACACCATGAAAACCCAACGCTGCAAAAAGAAAAAGCGCCCCCGATGGTTCGGGAGCGCTTTGCCGCGATTGGTGGAGCTAGGCGGGATCGAACCGCCGACCTCTACAATGCCATTGTAGCGCTCTCCCAGCTGAGCTATAGCCCCAAAAAAAGCCTCTAGTAAAACAACGCCACCGGCGCGCGAGGAGCGGCATTCTAGGCAAGCGCCCTGAGGGGTGTCAACTTGAGTCGCGGGGTGGGCGACAGCACGGCGTTGCCGGCGGCTCCCAAATCGCACGACAAGCATCAATCCTCTATTGCTGGGCTATCCCCACGCGCATTCCGGAGCGCGGTAAAGTCCTGCTGCCACTGCTTGAGCTGCTTTTTCGACGGGCCACCCACATGAGCCAGCGCTGCGCGCAAACGGGCGCGCACCAGATCCGGACCCAGGATTACCATGCTGTCGAACAGCGGCGGCGCCGAAGTTGCGCCAGCGATCGCGACGTACAATGGGGCGGTGAAATCGCGCAGCTTGTAGCCCGTCGCTACCGCCAGTTCATTCAACGCCTGATAAATCGGATCACGCCGCCAGTCGCTGAGCACTTCGAGCGTCCAGGCGGAAAATTGCAGGATGCGGGCGCAGTCATCGGCGCTGAGCGTCTTGTGTGTGAACGCATCGGCGCCGAGGACGGGCAACCCGGATAACAGAAAACCGGCGATGGGCGCGATATCACTGAATTTCTCCACCCGATCCTTGATGAGCGGCACCACGCGTTCGAGGTGATTGCGGTTCAGCGCCCAGGCCGCAACGCGATCCGCGAAGGCCGCGTCGTCGAGGTCTTCCCGAATCCAGCGCCCGTTCAGCCAGTCGAGCTTCGCGGTATCGAAGACGGGACCGCCCAAATGCACCCTGTCGAGATCGAAGTGCGCGAGCATTTCGTCCAGCCTGAACTTCTCGGCTTCGTCCGGCATGGCCCAGCCCATGCGCCCGAGATAATTGAGCAGGGCTTCCGGCAGGTAACCCATCGCCCGATAGTAGTTGATGCTGGTGGGATTCTTGCGTTTGCTGAGCTTGCTCTGATCGGGATTGCGCAGCAGCGGCAGGTGACACAGCTCCGGCATCTGCCAGCCAAAGTATCGGTATAGCAGTTGGTGCTTGGGAGCCGAATTGATCCACTCCTCGCCGCGAATGACATGGGTGATGCCCATCAGGTGATCGTCCACCACATTGGCAAGATGATAGGTGGGCAGGCCATCGGCTTTCAGCAACACCTGCATGTCGACCTGCGACCAGGCGATCTCGATTTCCCCGCGCAGCCGATCATGCAGGCGGCACACACCATCAGGCGGGACCTTCATGCGGACGACATGGGGTTCGCCCCGCGCGAGGCGTGCCTGGATTTCCCCAGCGGTCAGATGAAGCCCGCGACCGTCATATTTCGGCGTCTCGCCACGAGCAAGCTGCGCGCGGCGCATCTCGTCCAGCTCATCCGGAGTGGCGAAGCAGAGAAAGGCATCGCCCTGGTCCACAAGCTGTTCGGCATAGCCTCGGTAGATGTCGCCGCGCTCACTCTGCCGATACGGACCGTGCGGGCCGCCCACATCCGGGCCTTCGTCCCAGCGCAGACCCAGCCAGCGCAGAGCGTCCAGGATCATGGTTTCCGATGCTGCGGTACTGCGCGCGCGGTCCGTGTCCTCGATGCGCAGAATGAACTGCCCGCCGTGGCGGCGCGCGAAGCAATAATTGAAGAGCGCGATGTAGGCGGTGCCTACATGGGGATCGCCGGTGGGCGAGGGTGCGACGCGGGTACGAACCGTCATGGGGCTGCGTCCGAATTTCAGGGGCGCGGATTATAAACCGCCGCCCCGCCGTCAGCGGGGTTCGGGACGGCCCAGTAAAAATCCCTGGCCGGCATCGACGCCAAGTTCCGCGCAGATGTTCCACTCGGCTTCCTGCTCGATGCCCTCGACCAGCAAGGGAATCTCCCGGGCACGCATCAGCTCAGCCATGAACTTCAGGTAAAACTGATTATCGCGGTGCTGATCGATATCGCGCGTGATGCTTCGGTGGACCTTGACGTGGGCCAGGGGCAGACTGCCCAGATAGGCGAAATTGGCTGACTCCAACCCAAAGTGATCGAGCGCAAGGCCACAGCCGTGGTCTCCCACCAGGCGCTGAAAATCTCGCGTCGCACCTTCCGCGATGGCCAGTGCCCGCTCCGGCACCTCGAATACCAGGCGGTTGGCGAGCGCCCGGTTGACCGCCAGAAACTCGCCAAGCCAACTGCGAAAACCGGCAGACTGAACCGAGGGGATGCTGAGATTCACCGCGTACATGGGTGACTCGAGGTCGGTGCGCGCTGCCAGCAGTTCCAGTACCAGGCGATCATAGACGGGCGCACGCCCTACCCGCTCCACCATCGGCAGCAGCACCCCCGCCGCGATGGCGTGCGCCTCCGCCTCGGGCCGCATCCGGCTGTAGACCTCACAGCCGATCGGATTGCGCCCAGGCACACTCACGGTGGGCTGATACAGGAGTTCGAGAGAACGCTGCTCCAGCAAACGCTCGATCAGATCGATCCAGTCGAAGTTCGGCCGTGATACCAGCGGAATGGCGCCGGTATCCAGGGCGCCGTGGCGAAGGTAATTGGGCACCGCCCCAGGCGCAACCTGGCGCAACGCCTGATCCGCTTCTCCCAGCAAATCGGTTTCACGGTCGATTGCCGGACTGTAGCTGTAGCCCATGCGAAACCGTAGCGGCAGCTTTTCCCGATGTGGGAAGGCTATGGCTTCCGCGCTGCGCAGCGCATGCAAGGCCGCAACACCCGCCTCCCGGGCATCCAGATCAGCCACAAAGACCGCGAATTCCGCGCCCTGCCGACGCGCCACCAGAGCTCCGGAATATTCCGCCAGTCCTTCCTGCAAACCATGGCCTATCGCCGTCAGCAAGGCATTGCCCTCGGTACGGCCGGCCAGAGCATTGATCCGGCCCAGGTCATCCAGCGCGATGATGGCCAGCATCCCCCGCCGCGCTTCCATGTCGTCGCCAACGAGGGCCTTCATCCGCGCGTCAAAGTCTGCGCGATTGGCCAACCCCGTCACCGGGTCAACCGCGGCCGTACGCCGCAGATCCGCGATCATGCCAGCCTGGCTCGCAAACAGTTGCTTCAGGCCCTGCGCCATGCGATTCATGGCATCGACCACGGAACGCAGCTCGCGCGCCCGCGGCAGCACCTCCTGGACCACGAAGCGCTGTTCGCGAATGGCATCCGCCTGAGCCTCGATGCGCCGCAGTGGCCGCAACAACCAGAGCAAGCCCAGGATGCCGAGCCCGCAAAACAGGATCGCGGCCACGGTGAACCACAGCAGCTGCTCCCACGCCAACTGCCATAACTGGCGATAGGTCTGTCCCGGGTTGCTGACCACCACGATCTCGCCGAGACGGTTCCAGCCGTTCGACACTTCGGCACGACCGGTATGTTCGGGCAGCGCCATCAGTGCGACAAACCAGTCCGGCACGCTGAGGTCGCCTGCCGGAAACTCCCTCACCAACCGAATATCGTCCTTGGGTCCCCGGAACTGGATACGCTGGTAATACCCACCGTCGGAAATGGCGTTAAACAGTACTTCCTGCAGCGTCGGATCGGCGGCTACGTCCCCCTGAGACAATGCCAGCGCGATGGACGTCGCCGCGTCTTGGGCGTGAACCGCCATCTGCTGCGCTACCAGAGCGCGTGTATTGGAGAGACTGATCACGCTATTGACGCCATACAACAGCAGGGTCAGGGTCAGTACAGCCAATACCAACTGGCGAAAGAGTGTCACGCGCATACCTGCCCAGGGAGATCGCCGCAGTCTAGCCAAACGTGTGAAACATTGCCAAATGCGCGTCCCGTCACAGTTCGACAGTGACACGAGCGGCGCAACTGTCGCGCGATGCTAGCATCCCGCGCATGGGCAAAACTTCCCTTTCGATGCTGACCGCCGGCGCCAAACGATGGCGCTGTGCGCTGTGGGTGTGCAGTGGCATTCTGCTGGGAAATACCACCAGCGCGGAACCGGCGCTGGCGGACTGGAACGAATCGACGCAATTTAACGCCTGGCATGCGCAGGGCGCCGAGGCGCGACTGCAACTCTGGCGAGACATTATCGCCAACGGTCAAAATCTGGATGAAGCGGAGAAATTGCGTCAGGTGAACGAGTTCTTCAACGGTGCCCGCTTCCTGTCCGACGAGGAGCTCTACGGCGTCGCGGATTACTGGGCGACGCCGAAGGAATTCATCGTGCGCGACGCCGGCGATTGCGAGGATTTCTCCATCGCCAAGTACTTCACGCTAAAAGCGATGGGCATGGATACCGCCAAACTGCGCATAACCTACGTCAAGTCGCTGACGCTCAATCAGGCCCACATGGTGCTGGCCTATTACTCGACGCCGGATGCCCAGCCACTGATCCTCGACAACCTCAACCGTCTCATCAAGCCGGCCAGCGAACGCGCCGATCTGCGTCCTGTGTACAGCTTCAACACCGAGGCGCTGTGGCTGTCCCGCACCCGCAACGAGCAAATCGAGACGGGGCATCCCGGGCAGCTGGAACACTGGCGCGAGATGGTGGCCCGCATGGACCCTGAGTCGCGATAACCTCGCGCTCCGTCCGTTTACAGACCTTCAGGCACAGCTTGTTGAAAAACGGCTACGGCCTGCCAACAGTGGCAGCGCCGGCAACGATGTCCAGCACGCGCAATTCTTCAAGAAGCTGAGTACCGGCCGCGACCAGGGTATCGACATCATCCCGCCCCAACTCACGGGCAATCTGCCGCAACACGTCGGCACCGGTGCGAACGGGCGTCCCCGATGCTGGCTGCAGCAGGTCGAGCAGGCGGGCGGTCACCGCATTGGCTTCCAGGAATTTCACCTCGTCGTCACGATTGCGGTAGACCACCAGAAAGGTGGGTTGCGCCGGCGGCGCGCCCGGCTGGTACGTCTGCCCCAACCGATGCACGGGATAGCGGTAAGAGAGGCTCCACGCCAACGGCGACACCAGCGGCCACCCCGACAACAAGTCGCCGCCAGGATCGACTCCGGTCACCGGATAGTCGATCTCCGCCACCTCCAGCGCCAGCTCCACCCACTCGTAATGCGCCAGCTCCAGCAGGAAATCGGGATCGCCCGCGGCAGCTTCGTATTCGTTCTGAAGATACGCGATGAATTCGTGGCCGATATCGAGAAAATAGGGCGATTCCGCGCGATGTCGGACGATGAAATCCCGTACCAGCGCGTTCGTGCGCGCCGGCCCCAGGATATCGCACAGCACCGGGAAGCCACTGCGGATAAAACCGGCGATGTTGTTGAACACGAGATCCCGGTAAATCCGCAGGCGGCGCGGTTCGACACCGCCGGGCGCCGGATTGCGATCAGGATCGCGCAGGTGCGCGGCAAACCGGCGCTGCACGCGCTGAAACTCCGGCACGCTACCGTTCATGCCGTTGCCACCGCAGGGCGCCGTACGGCCAAAGCCTCCGCCTGGATCGCGCCGATTTTGGCGACTTCCGCCAGGAGCAGCTCCACCGTTGGCAGATTGAAATCGCGCTCGAGCAGTGTCGGAAAAACCCCAAAGCGCCGATAGGCCGATTGCAGCAGCGTCCATACCGGATCGTTCACATCGGCGCCGTGGGTATCCACGAGCAGATCTTCGGCTTCCACAAAATGGCCCGCGATATGACCATAGGCGATGCGAGCGCCGGGAATCCGCGCCAGGAACGCTTCCGCGTCATAACCGTGATTGACGCTGTTGACATAGACATTGTTGACGTCCAGCAGCAGATCGCAATCCGCTTCCGTCAATACCGCGTTGAGAAACTCGATCTCGCTCATATCCGCGAGCGGCGCGGCGTAGTAGGAAACATTTTCGATCGCGATGCGGCGTTCGAGAACATCCTGTACCTGCCGGATACGGGCCGCCACATGCCGCACGGCTTCCGCGGTGAAGGGCATCGGCAGCAAATCGTAGAGATGGCCCTGATCGCTACAGTAGCTCAGGTGCTCCGAGTAGCAGAGGACACGATGGCGCTGGAGAAATCCCTTGATCCCGGCGAGCAGATCCCGGTCGAGCGGATCGGCGGAACCCAGGGACAGGGACAAGCCGTGACAGACGAAGGGAAAGCGCTCGGTGTATTCCGCCAACTGCCGTCCGAGGCGGCCGCCGACACGAATCCAGTTCTCGGGCGCAACCTCCAGAAACTGCACGTCAGCAGCAGTACGGGACGACAGCGGACCCAGCAGGGTCCGCCGCAGCCCCAGACCGGCACCCGCAAGCGGGATCACGGCGGACTCTTCAGGACTCAGGGCTTGGTAGCCGAGCCTGCTGCCTCACCTGCTGCCTCGACTGCCGCCTCAGCGCTGGGCGCTGCCTTGCTGGCTCCGCACTTGCCCTCACCGCACTTACCCTCGTGCGCTTTCTTCATAGCTTCACCGCACTTGCCCTCACCGCACTTGCCCTCGTCCGCTTTCTTCATGCTTTCGCCGCACTTGCCCTCACCGCACTTGCCCTCGGTCATGGTCTTTTCGGCGAGGGTGTAGCCACCACTGAGACTGTTGGCCTGAAACGGATTTTCAGCTGCCTGCGCCAGGGGCGCCAGGGCGACCGACGCGAGGAAAGCAGCACCGACGGCCGCAGCAACGGGTTTTTTCGCTTGTGTTGTCATGATGGGTATCCTTTGGTTGTTGGTGCCAAGTAGTTGGTGCCAGGTTGCTGGCTCCGGGTTGTTGGCGCTGTGTTGGTCGCCGAACCGGCTGCCCTCTTACAGGCAGGGGTCGCGGTTATGATTCACGGGGTTGCCAAAAGTTGCAACGCCATCCAGGTTACCGAAACGGTTTGATGGCCCCATCCTGGAGCAGGATACCGTACGCGTGGGCTTGCGGGGCCGCCGAGGCTGGCTCCACAGCAGGAACTCACAGCCCACTCTGGAGATAAGCAGGCGTGCAAGAATCACCTGCTGCCACCAGGCGTCCGCTCATGGCAACCGAGACTGCCTGCGCTATCATTGCCACCCCTCAAAATGCAGTCGCGCCCCGTGTCGGCAGAGCCCGCTTCCACCGCCGTAAACGGTCACCATGCTGCATTGCCGGCGGCCCCGCTCTGGCGCCGCCTCGCTGCGCTGGTCTACGACGGCCTGCTGCTGATTGCGCTGGCTTTTGTATACGTCGGGATTATCTTGACGGTTCAGGTGCAAGTTTTCGGCGCGCATGAGGCCCACCCCCTGGGCGGCTTGGGCCTGGCAGGGCTGTGGCTGTTCCTGTCGCTGTATTACATCTGGTGCTGGCGCCGGGCAGGCCAGACGCTGGGCATGAAAACCTGGCGGCTGCGCCTGCAACAGCCCGATGGCAGCCCGCCCACCTGGCGACAAGCCTGGCTGCGCTGCCTGCTGGCGCCGTTCTCGCTGGTTTCGGTGCTGGGCTATCTCTGGTGCCTGTGGAGCCGCTCGGGGGATTGTCTGCACGATCTCGGCAGCGGGACGCGCCTGGTGGTGCTGCCGAAGCCTCGGTAGGGATACACAAGCCCTTCAACACGCGCAGGACGAACGGTAACTGTCCGATTTCGTTGGAGGTGAGTTTGGCGGACCATGAACGGAATCGGCTATGCAGAACATTCTGCGGTCGTCCGCTGTCGGCGACCGGCTAGGCCGCCCGGCGCAGCAACACCAGCCCCACCGCCAGGCAGGCCAGGATCGGCGCCAGCACCGCCCACAAGGGTGAAAACCCGAATACCAGGCTCGAGGGTCCGAGCAATTTCAGGCTGGTCTGGAACACTACGCCGACCAGCACGCCGGAAAACACCCGGAATCCCGTGGTGGATTCCCGCAGCGGGCCGAACACGAAGGACACGGCAACCAGCAGCAGACTGAAAATCATCACCGGTTGCAGCACCTTGGACCAGAAGGCGAGCTGATAGGCGCCGGCCTGGAGCCCCTGGCGTTCCAGGTAATCGGCGTAGCTCCCTAATTGGCGCACCGGCAAGGCTTCCGGCGCCATCAGCGTCAGAGTGAGCAGGTCCGGGGAGAGGTCGCTGTCCCAGCGGCGGCTGGCGAAGTGGTCGGTCTCGATGGCAGTGTCGCCCAGACGCGTGATCACGCCATCCTCTTCCACCCAGTGATCGCCGAGGTAGCGGGCACGGGCCGCGAAGCTCGCTTCCCGCAGGCGGCGCTGCGCGTCGAAGCGATAGCGCGCGACCCCGGCCAGACGGCCACCGGAATAGATGGCGTTGAAGTGCATGAACTCGTCGCCCTCGCGATTCCACACGCCGCTGCGCGCCGAGAATGTCTCCGGATCGCCGCGCAGCGCCAGCTTGCGACTCTCCGCCCACTGATCGGTTTGGGGCACCACGAATTCGCCGACCAGACTGCCAGCGAGAATCACCAGCAGTACCGGGCGCGCGGCAAACCACGCGATCCGCAGCAGCGATACTCCCGCGCTACGCATGACAACCAGCTCACTGTTGCCCGCCAGACTACCGAGCCCGACTATGGCCCCGATCAGCACTGCAAACGGCAGGCTGTCGTAGCCCCGCGCCGGGATTGTCGCGAGCACGTAGAGGAGGAGTTCCGGGAAGTCAAAGCTGTGCTGCAAGTCACGCAGCCCGTCCACCAGCGCCGCAATGGCGTTGAGCGCCAGCAATACCAGCAGCGCGACCGCGATGGCGCCGAGCACCGTGCGACCGGTGTAGCGGGATAGCTGCTGCATCAGGCACGCCTCCAGGCGCGCAGGCGTTCGGGCCGCCAGCCCATCCACCACAGCACCAGTGCCACGCCGATACCGAGAAACAGCAGGTGAATCCACCACAGACCAAGGGCTGGCGCCAGCGCACCGGCCTCCACCGCGCCGCGCGCAGCATTGAGGCTCATGAGGTAGATGATGTAGAGAAACACCGCCGGCAGGATGCGGGCATAGCGGCCCTTGCGGGGATCGGTGCGGCTCAGAGGCAGCGCCATCAAGGTCACCACCAGCACCAGTAACGCGGTGGAATAGCGCCACTGCAAAGCGGCGACGTGTTTGGGATTGGCGGATCCCAGCAACGCGCTCGTGGGTATGGAATCGCTCCAGCCCGGCCGGTTGCGCGGCGCGGGTCTGGCGAGACGCTGGCCGTATTCCTCGAATTGGGTCACATCGAAATCGGCCTGACCCGGGACACCCTGGTAGCGGTGCCCGTTTGTCAGCACCAGATAGCTGGCCTGGCCGTCCGCGGAGCGTTTGGGCTCGCCGCGCTCGGCCACCACGATCACCATGCTCGGCTTACCCTCCGCGTCGGCCCCGCCCTCGACCAGAAACACCTGGTTCATGTGGCCACCTGGAAGCACCTCTTCGGTGTAGCTCACGCCCTTGCCGCCGTGCAGCGGGTAAAACTTGCCGCCCTCCATGGCATCGAACTCGCCCCGGGCTTTCTGTGCGTCGACCAACACCTCGGCACGCGCCATGCCCTCGGGGCCCAACGACAAACTCAGCCAGGCCACGAAGGCCGCGACCATCATCGCCACGGCGAGGGTATAACCCGCAATCCGCAGTTGGCTGATGCCACAGGCGTGCAACACGGTCATCTCGCTGTCCTGGTACAGCCTGCCGTAGGACAGCAGCACGGCGAGAAAGAAGGCCAACGGTAGAATAAGCTCGAGAAAAGCCGGCATCCGGTATCCCATGATGGCGAAGATCACATTGGGATCGATCTTGCCCTCGGCGGCGTCGGCCATGTACTGCACGAAGCGGCTGCTCATCACCACCAGCAGCAGGACGGTGGCCACGGCGACCGTGGTGACGAGTAGATCCCGGGCGAGATAGCGAAAGATGATCACGGGTAGCGGGGCGGGCTCTCGTCGGAGGACAGGGTCGGTTGGTGCCGTCGGAGGCATGGCTTACACTGTCGTTCGATTATCCGGCATTCATTCGCACTTGTCTCTGGAGCCCCCGTGCCAGACCTCGCCCTGGAATTCAGCGTCCGCGCGGGCAGCGCCATCGCGTTCAAAACCGACTGCCTCATCGTCCCGGTACCGGGCAAGCTGCCGCTACCGGCTGCCGCCGCCGCGATCGATGCCGCCACGGGCGGCCAGATCAGGGCGCTGGTGGAGACCGGCGACTTTGCCGGCTCCCTGGGTGCAACGCTGCTGCTGCATCGGCCCACGGGGCTGACGGCAGAGCGGTTGTTGCTGATCGGTACCGGCAAAGAACCTCTCATGCCCCGCGCAGTTCTCACGCTGATCACGGCTGCCGCCCGCGCCGTGCTGGGCACGCCGGCCAAGAGCGCTGCCTTGCTGGTGGCGGATCTGCGGGGCGAGCGGGAGCCGACTGCGTTCGGGCGCCAGACGGCCCGCCTGTTTTGCGAGGCGGGTTACAAATTTCGACCCGTCGATGACAACGGCAAACGCGGAAAACTCGCGCGGCTCACCCTGGTGTGCGAGGAACGCAGTCAGGTGCGTGCGCTCACCGCAGGGCTTGAACTCGGCGCCGCCATCGGCAAGGGCATCAACAGCGCGCGCCGCCTAGGCGACCTGCCCGGCAATGTGTGCACTCCCGGCTACCTGGCCGAACAGGCCCGCGAACTGGGCAAACGCCATCCCGGCGTCAGCGTCCGGGTGCTCGACGAAAAGCAGATGACCAAACTGAAAATGGGCGCGCTGCTTTCCGTCACCGCGGGCACCGTGCAGCCGGCGTACCTGATCGCGCTCGAATATCGCGGTGCGGCTGCGCAGGCGCCGGTGGTACTGGTGGGCAAGGGCGTGACCTTCGATTCCGGCGGCATCAGCCTCAAGCCCGGCGCCAAGATGGACGAAATGAAGTACGACATGTGCGGTGCCGCGAGCGTCCTCGGCGTCATGGAAGCGGTGGCGGCCGCCGCCCTGCCCCTGCACCTGGTGTGCCTCATTCCCGCGGTGGAAAACCTGCCCAGTGGCGCCGCCACCAAACCCGGGGACGTGATCACGTCCATGTCGGGCAAGACCATCGAAATTCTCAACACCGACGCCGAAGGCCGGCTGATCCTGTGCGACGCCCTCACCTACGCGGCCCGCTACAAGCCGGCGGTGGTGATCGACATCGCCACCCTCACCGGCGCCTGTGTAGTGGCGCTCGGCAAGCAGGCGAGCGGCCTGTTCAGCCCCAACGACACCCTGGCGGCGGAGCTGCTGGCAGCGGGTGAGGCCTCCGGCGACCGCGCCTGGCGGCTGCCGCTGTGGCAAGAGTACGACGAGCAACTCAAGAGCAACTTCGCGGACATGGCCAACATCGGCGGACCCGAAGCCGGCAGCATCACCGCCGGCTGCTTTCTGGCGCGTTTCACCAAGGACTACACCTGGGCGCACCTGGATATCGCCGGCACCGCTTGGAACTCGGGCCCGAAAGGCGCCACCGGCCGCCCCATCCCGCTGTTGATGGAATACCTGCTCGGCCGTATCGGCGCCGCGAGGCAGGCGTGACCCGGATCAGCTTCTACGAGATCGCCGGCGGCACCGATGCCCAGCTCGGCCTGTGCTGCCAGCTGGCTGCCAAGGCGATGGCGCAAGGCCTCGACACCCTCATCCACTGCCCCGATGCCGCTGCCATCGAGCAGCTCGACGTCCTACTCTGGAGCCACGCCCCCACCGCTTTCATCCCCCATGGCCGCGCGCCCGATCCGGCCACGCCCGTAACCCTGAACCAGGGCGGCGATCCGGGCCATCACCACGGCCTGCTGATCAACCTGGCCGTGGGGGCGCCGGACTGGTTCAGCCGCTTCGAGCGCCTGGCGGAATTCGTCGACGCCGAAAATCCGCTGCAGCGGGAACAGATGCGCGAGCGCTATCGTTTCTACCGCGATCGCGGCTACGCGATTGAGCACCACAAACTCGGTGCGCCGGCGCGCGCCCTGGCGTCATGAACGGGCGCAAACCGGACGATTCGGAAGACGATCCTGCGCCGGATCCGGCGCAAGTCGATTTTTCGGTGCTGGAAATACCCATTCTCACCGAGGTGGTGGGAATACCCGTTGTCACCGAGGTCCTGGAACCGCCCGCACCACCGCCCACCGAAACGTCATTGCCACCCGACGATCCGGAGCCCGACCAACCCCTATAATTCTCTACCTGAATTCTCTACCTGAATTCTCTACCTCGATGCTCAGTTTCAATTCTCGGTTTCAACGCTCAGTCTCAGTTCCCGGCCTCGACTCTCAACCGCAAGTTGACGGTCTCGGCTACTCAGCGTCAACTACCGATCTTGATGTCTGAAATTCAACTTGCCGGCCCTGCGCCACCCGCCACCACGAGAACCATCCCGCGTTATGGACAAGACTTATCAGCCCGGCGCCATCGAGCAACACTGGTATCAGCTCTGGGAACAACAGAGCCACTTCCAGCCGCAAGGCACGGGCGCGCCCTACTGCATCATGATCCCGCCACCCAATGTCACCGGCAGCCTGCACATGGGCCACGGTTTTCAGGACGCCATCATGGACGCCCTGATCCGCTTGCGCCGCATGCAGGGCCGCAACACCTTGTGGCAGGTAGGCACCGACCACGCCGGCATCGCTACCCAGATGGTGGTGGAGCGGCAACTCGAAGCCGAGGGCCTTAGTCGCCACGATCTGGGCCGGGATGCCTTCATCGACCGCGTGTGGCGTTGGAAGGCGGAATCCGGCGGCACCATCACCCGCCAGTTGCGGCGCCTGGGCGCCTCCACCGACTGGTCGCGGGAACGCTTCACCATGGACGAGGGCTTCTCGCGCGCGGTGCGCGAAGCCTTTGTGCGCCTGCACGAGAAAGGTCTGATCTACCGCGGTCAGCGCCTGGTGAACTGGGACCCGCAATTGCACACCGCGATCTCCGATCTCGAAGTGGTGAGCGAAGAGGAAGCCGGCCACCTCTGGCACTTCCGTTACCCGCTGGCGGACGGTTCCGGCCACCTCACCGTCGCCACCACCCGCCCCGAGACCATGCTGGGCGATACGGCGGTCGCCGTGCATCCGGAAGACGAACGCTATCGCCACCTGGTGGGCAAAAGCATCCTGCTGCCGCTGGTGGATCGGGAAATTCCGATCATCGCAGACGACTATGTAGACCCGGCCTTCGGCAGCGGCTGTGTAAAGATCACCCCCGCCCATGACTTCAATGACCATGCCCTGGGCCTGCGTCACCAACTGCCCCTGATCAATATCCTGGAAGCCGATGCGCGTCTGAACGGCAACGTCCCACCCGCCTATCGGGGCCTCGACCGCTTCGAAGCCCGCCAGCGCGTGGTGGCCGACCTCGACGCCCTGGGGCTAGTGGAGAAAATCGAGGACCACCGCCTCAAGGTGCCGCGCGGCGATCGCTCGGGCGTGGTGATCGAACCCTGGCTCACCGAGCAGTGGTATGTGGACGCCAAACAACTGGCGCCGCGCGCCATCGACGCGATCGAAAGCGGCGCCATCCGCTTCGTGCCAAAGCAGTACGAGAACATGTATTTCTCTTGGATGCGCGACATTCAGGACTGGTGCATCAGCCGCCAGCTGTGGTGGGGGCACCGGATTCCGGCCTGGTACGATCCCGCAGGCAAGGTCTTTGTGGGCCGTTCGGAAGCCGAGGTGCGCGCGCAGCACGGCATCGATGCCGCAGTGCCCTTGCGCCAGGACGAGGACGTACTCGACACCTGGTTCTCCTCCGGGCTGTGGACCTTCGGCACCCTCGGCTGGCCGGAGCCAACTGCGGAACTTGCGAAGTTTCATCCCACCGACGTGCTGGTCACCGGCTTCGACATCATCTTCTTCTGGGTCGCCCGCATGATCATGCTGACCCTGGAGTTCACCGATGAGGTGCCCTTCCACACCATCTACGTCCACGGCCTGGTGCGCGACGGCCAGGGCCAGAAGATGTCGAAATCCAAGGGCAATGTGCTGGACCCCATCGATCTCATCGACGGCATCGGTCTGGAAGAACTGGTGGCCAAACGTACCAGCGGTCTGATGCGTCCCAAGGATGCGGAGAAAATCGCCCGCCAGACGCGCAAGGAATTTCCGGACGGCATCGCCGCGCACGGCACCGATGCCCTGCGCTACACCTATTACTCGCTCGCCAGCACCGGGCGCGACGTCCGCTTCGACGTCGGTCGCATCGAAGGCTTCCGCAACTTCTGCAACAAGATCTGGAACGCGACCCGCTATGTGCTGATGAACACCGAAGGCGAGGACTGCGCCCAGGACGGGCACGAAAACTACGAACTGTCCCGCGCGGACCGCTGGATCATCAGCCGCCTGCAGCGCGCCGAGCAGGCGGTGATCGCTCCGCTCGACAGCTTCCGTTTCGATCTCGCCTCGCAGGCGCTCTACGAGTTTGTCTGGTCCGACTATTGCGACTGGTATCTGGAGCTCTCCAAACCCGTGCTCTGGGACGAGGCCGCACCCCAGGCCCTGAAAACCGGCACCCGCCGCACGCTGGTGCGAGTGCTCGAAACAACGCTGCGTCTCGCCCACCCGTTCATGCCATTCATCACCGAGGAAATCTGGCAGCGGGTGAAAACACTCGCAGGCAAGGCCGGCGACACCATCATGCTGCAAGCCTACCCGGTGCCACGGACGGACCGCATCGACGCGGAGGCGGAGGCAGACATCGCCTGGATCCAGCAGGTGATTCTCGGCGTGCGCACCATTCGCGGCGAAATGAACATCGCGCCGGGACGCAAACTGCCGCTCTATTTCCGCCACGGTGAGTCCGCCGACCATGTCCGGCTGGACGCCAATCGCAGCTATCTGGCGCGGCTCGCCAATCTCGACGACATGGTCTGGCTGGAGCCGGGCGACGAACCTCCGGCAGCGGCAACGGTGCTCGCCGGCGCCATGGAACTCCATGTGCCGCTGGCCGGTTTGATCGACAAGGACGCGGAACTCGCAAGGCTCGACCGCGAAATCGCCAAAAGCACGCAGGAGATCCAGCGGTTGAACGGCAAACTCGGCAACGCCAGCTTTGTCGCCAATGCGCCGCCGGACGTGGTGGCCCAGGAGCGCGAGAAGGCGGCGGCGGCAGCCGACGCCCTGAGCCGACTATCCACGCAACGCGAGCGGATCGCTGCGCTGCCCTGAGCCCAGGGCGGCGCGGCGCCAGGGTCCAATTCGTCAACGATACCGGTTACTCTTGAGGAAAATCCTGTCGATCTGCACGAGACGCCCCCATGAACGAGACCGCAGCCGCTACCCCCATCCCCTATCCGTTGCTGGATCAGCGGCTGACGACAGCGCCCGATTCACCGTTTGCCGTGGAGACGCTTCGCATCCGGGGCATCGATACCCCGTGCTGGCGCCAGAGCTTTCCGCATCTGCGCGCGGTGTTTGCGCACACGGCGCAGTTCGCGGAACGCGATTATCTGGTGTACGAAGGTGAGCGCCATACCTACGCCGAGCACCACCGCCAGGTTGCCGCGTTCGCCCACGCCATGACGACCGGCTTCGGCATCCGCAAAGGCGATCGCGTGGCGCTGGCGATGCGCAACTATCCCGAATGGCCGATGGTGTTCTGGGCCAGCGTGGCGATCGGCGCTGTCATCGTACCGCTCAACGCCTGGCTGACCGGCGGCGAACTCGCCTATGCGCTGGCCGACTCGGGCAGCCGCCTGCTGGTAGTGGACGCCGAACGTCTGGCGAGCCTCGAACCCCATCTGTCCGGGCTGACGGACCTCGCCGCCACCGTCGTCGTGCGCGGTCCCGACGCGCTGCCAGCGTCGGTTCACGCCTGGCACGACGTGCTCGCCGAACCCTATCCCACAGAACTGCCGCCCTGCACACTGGATCCCGAGGACGACGCCGCGATCTACTACACCTCGGGCACCACCGGGAAACCCAAGGGCGCCCTGCTCACCCACCGCAACATCTGCTCGAATCAGGTCACCGGCGTCTATCTGCGCGCGCGCACCGAATTCCGCTACGGCCGCACACCCCAGCCGCCGGTACAGCAGATGGGCCAGCTCATCAGCGTACCGCTGTTTCATGTCACGGGTTCGATCGCCATGTTGATCGGCAGCTCCCTCCAGGGTTCGAAGCTGGTGTTCATGCATCGCTGGAATCCGGAAGACGCGATCCGGCTGATCGAGCGCGAGCGGCTGAACTCCTTTGGCGGCGTGCCATCGATGCCGCTGCAGGTGATCGAATCACCTATCTTCAGGCAGCACGACACCTCCTCGGTGATGGCCGTGCTGTTCGGGGGCGCGCCACCATCGCCGGAACTCGCGCGCCGCATCAAGAGCGTGTTCCCGAATGCATCGGCCAGCAACGGCTATGGCCTCACCGAAACTTCCGGCGTCGCCACGGTGAATGTGGCCGAGGACTATCTGGCCAAGCCCGCCAGCGCGGGCGTACCGGCACCGGTATCGCAGATCCGGATCATGGACCGGGATGGCAGCGCGGAACTACCGATGGGTGAGACCGGCGAAATCTGGATCCGCGGCCCACAGGTATTCAAGGGCTATTGGCGCAATCCCGAAGCTACCGCCAAGGCGCTGGTGGATGACTGGTTACGCACCGGCGATCTGGGTTATGTGGATGGCGAAGGCTCGCTGTTCGTGGTCGATCGCGCCAAGGACATGCTGCTGCGCGGCGGCGAGAACATCTACTGCATCGAAGTCGAAAACGCACTGCACACCCACCCGGATGTGCTGGATGTGGCGGTGGTGGGCATGCCTGACCCCATCCTCGGCGAGCGCGTGGGGGCCATGGTGCAGTTGCGCGCGGGCGCTACCGCAAACGCCGCCGCCCTGCGCGCCCACGTCGCCGAGCGAATCGCGGCCTTCAAGGTGCCGGAGCGCATCGACATCGTGGACGAACCCCTGCCGCGCAATGCCAACGGCAAGATTCTCAAGCCGCAGGTCAAGGCAGCCATGGGGCTCAAATGATGAATTGGGCGAAAACTCAAATTCGCTATCGTGTTTCGAAGGGCAGCACTCACCGCAATTGAACCATCGCTACCCCATGAAGGGACGTTTCGGCCTCGTAGCCCTGATCCCCGCGTTTATTGTAGGAACTTCCCAACCGGCCAATACCCAGCTGCTTAAGATCATCAGCACAGGCACACAATTCTGATGGACGATTTGATCAGTTTCGGCAATATCATGATGACAGTCGCTGTTGCATTGCACGCAGCAGCCACTCCCCACGCCACCCACTGCATCAAGCTGATGCTGGTGACAGCGTCAGGTGATCCGTCATGACATCCGCCGCGCCCCATGAGTGTTTTGCCATCGCGGTCGCCGAGAGCTTTCAGTTCAGTGAGCTGAGCCGCGACCTGATGGAAGCAGAGCGTGCCACCCTGTTCCGCGATACGCTGCATATCGAGCGGGACGAAGGCTTTGCCTTCGTGTTTGCCTATGGCGTGGTGATTACCTGGCAGTGGTCCAGCGATGAGCGGGAAGCCCTGCTGAAGCGTTTGCAGAAATACCACACCAATCCCTACGCCGAAGCGGAAACCGAGCGCTTCCAGTTTTCTTCCAGTTCCGAGCAGTTTCGTATTCAGCGCGACCATTTCTATCTGACTGACACCAGCCCGCTGCATCTGCTGGCTGTCTCCCATGCGCTGGCGCAATCGATCAAACTGTCGACATTCGAGGTGCTGGTGGCGCGCACCATGCGATCCACCGCGCAGATTCCGCGCACGCTGGCGGAAACCGGCAAGACCAACCTCTCCCGCCGCGAACTGGCAAAAATTCGTGGCCGCCTGTTCCTCACCAAAAGCGACATCATCATGCGCTACGACCTGCTGGACACACCGGAATTTTTCTGGGAATACCCGGAGCTGGAACCGGTCTACCAGCATGCGGCGAACTATCTGGAAATCCGCAACCGCACCCAAGTGCTGTCTATCCGGCTCGAAACCGTGCACGAACTGTTTGAGATGCTGGCAGATGAGCAAAAACACAAGCACTCTGCCACGCTGGAATGGATCATCATCTGGCTGATCGCCGTTGAAATTCTGATGTTCATGGTGAACGATTTTCTGCTGCAGTGAGCTTGTCACACCTCTGCAAAAGGTGTGTGTCGTCGCTCCCGCTCAAGTGAAATCAAGTCGTCGGGTTATGCCCTTGCGGGCTAAGGAAGCGTTGAGAAACCCATCCTGCCCGACCCTTTAACCCGCTGCGACTTCCGCGAGTTTTCGGATTTTCCCCACCATCGCCCGCAGCCCGTTGCCCCGGGTGGGCGAGATATGGCGCAGCAGGTCGATGCGCGCGAAAAAGGCTTCGATGTCGAAGGCGCGGATTTCGGCGGGGGTGCGGTTGTTGAAGGCGGCGAGGACGATGGCCGCGAGGCCGCGGACGATCAGGGCGTCGGAATCCACGATGAATTGCAGTGTTCCCGTGGCGGGGTCGAGGCGGTGCTCGATCCACACCTGGCTCTGGCAGCCGTGGATGTAGCGATCGTCGGTTTTGAGGTCTTCCGGCATCGGCGGCAATTCCTTGCCGAGATCGATGAGGTAGCGGTAGCGGTCTTCCCAGTCGTCGAAGAAGGCGAGCGATTCGGCGATTTCCTCGGCGTCGATGGTGCGGCCGAAGGGCACCTGCTCGAACACGGCGGTGTAATCGACCCCGCCGTCCATCAGTAGACGCCCAGTTCCAGTTGCGCCGCTTCCGACATGTGCGCGCGGCTCCAGGGCGGGTCGAACACCAGCGCCACTTCCACCTGCTTCACATTGGGAACCTTGCCGACGCGATATTTGACATCGTCCACCAGTACCGGCCCCATGCCACAGCCCGGCGCGGTCAATGTCATGGTGATGTCGACGCGGTTGCCAGACAGGGTGCAGGCGTAGATCAAACCGAGATCGACGATGTTGACCGGAATCTCCGGATCGTAGATCGAGCGCAACGCTTCCCACACATTGTCTTCGCTCACCTGATCGGAATCGCTCGGCGCAAACGTGAACTCGACTGCTTCCAGCCCGAGCGCGTCGGCATCGGTGCCATCCACCCGCGCTAGGTTGCCGCCCACATTCACCGTGTAGCTGCCGCCGAGCGCCTGGGTGATGCCGACGAAGGTGTCCTTGGGAATGGTGATGCGGGTACCCGCAGGCACCAGCCGCGCGGGACAGTCCCGCTGCACTACCACCATGCGGCGTTCCATCCGTCAGACTCCGAACGATTCGCCGCAGCCGCATTCCATCTGCGCATTGGGGTTGCGGAATTTGAGGGTGGAATTCAGACCTTCGACGACCAGATCGATCTCGGTGCCCTGCACCAGGGGCAGCGCCTCGGTATCGACAAACACGGAAAGATTCTCGGCGACTTTGTATTCGCGATCTTCCGCGCGCGGCTCGGTGACATAGTCGATCTGATACATGTAGCCGGAGCAGCCGCTGCGGTTGACGCTGACGCGCACCGCATGGGCGCCGGCGCGGTCGAGCTGGCGGCGCACATGACCGGCGGCGGACGGCGTCATCCGCACATCCGCGTGCTCGGCGGTCGGCTCAAACGTTTGGACTGACATGGCGACTTCTCCAATAGCAGCTTGCTAAACAAAGGTTTTTACTTTTTCCAGCGCCGCAACAAAGCGATCGATCTCGGCCGCCGTGTTGTAGAACGCGACCGACGCGCGCACCGTGCCGGGAATTCCCAGGCGCGCCATCAGCGGCATGGTGCAATGGTGGCCGGCGCGCACCGCGATGCCCTGCTGATCGAGCAGATGGCCCACATCCGTGGGGTGGGCACCTGCCACCAAAAACGAGGCAACCGACACCCGCGACTTTGCCGTGCCGATCCGCCGCACGCCCGGCATGGCGGCAAGCGCGGCGTCCAGGCGAGCGAACAGTGCGTCTTCGTGGGCCTGCGCTGCGCCGCGATCCAGGGTTCCGAGCCAATCGAGGGCCGCGCCCATGCCGATCGCACCGGCGATATTCGGTGTGCCGGCCTCGAATTTCCACGGCGCTTCCGTATAGGTGGTGCCGGCGAACGAGACTTTCTCGATCATCTGACCACCGCCCTGCCAGGGCGGCATGGCGTCGAGCAGTTCACGCCGCGCGTAGAGCACACCGATGCCAGTGGGGCCAAACAGCTTGTGTCCGGAGAACACATAAAAATCCGCGCCCAGTGCGCGCACGTTCGCCGGGAAATGACTCACGGCCTGGGCGCCGTCGATCAGCGCGAGCGCACCGGCGGCATGGGCCAGACGTACGATCTCCGCCACCGGATTGATGGTACCCAGCGTGTTGGACACCTGGGTCACCGCGACCAGGCGAGTGCGCTCGCCCAGTAGATTGCGGAACGCCTCCATATCCAGCTCGCCCGCGTCGGTCACGGGCACCACGCGAATGCGCGCGCCGGTCGCCGCCGCCACCATCTGCCAGGGCACGATGTTGGCGTGATGTTCCATTTCAGTGAGGACGATCTCGTCGCCGGCACGGAGATTGGCCCGGCCCCAGCTGTTGGCCACCAGATTGATGCTCTCGGTGGTACCGCGGGTCCAGATGATTTCCTCGCGCGCCACGCCACCGAGAAAAGCCGCCACTTTGGCGCGCGCACCTTCGAATGCGTCGGTGGCGCGGGTCGCGAGCGTATGGGCTCCACGGTGGACGTTGGCGTGATCGTGCCGGTAATAGTTGGCGATGGCGTCGATCACGGCGTCGGGTTTTTGCACCGAGGCGGCGTTGTCGAGATA